>NZ_JAIUHV010000004.1:0-428490 GCF_020165285.1 Mesorhizobium sp. CA10 | reverse complement strand
AGCCGAGACGGCGCAGGCTCTGACACGAGAACGCGCTTCCGCAGCATCGACCCGTGAGGACCTCGATAAAGCCCGCCTCGAGCGCGACGCGGCTGAACAGGAACGAGCCAAGGCTGTCAAAGCAAAAGAGCGTGCGGAGCAGACCGCAGCCGAGACGGCGCAGGCTCTGACACGAGTACGCGCTTCCGCAGCATCGACCCGTGAGGACCTCGATAAAGCCCGCCGCGAGCGTGACGCGGCTGAACAGGAACGAGCCAAGGAAGTCAAAGCAAAAGAGAGTGCGGAGCAGACCGCAGCCGAGACGGCGCAGGCTCTGACAAGAGCACGCGCTTCCGCAGCATCGACCCGTGAGGACCTCGATAAAGCCCGCCTCGATCGCGACGCGACTGAACAGGAACGAGCCAAGGCTGTCAAAGCAAAAGAGCGTGCCGAGCAAACCGCAGCCGAGACTGCGCAGGCTCTGACACGGGAACGCGCTTCCGCAGCATCGACCCGTGAGGACCTTAATAAAGCCCGCCTGGAGCGCGGCACGTCCCCAGCACTTTCAGGAGAGGTCACCAGGCTGAACGAAGCTCTGGACAACCAGCGCGAAGCCACTGTTTCTCTGGCCCGCGACCTGGCTGCCAAACGCGCGGACAATGACAAACTCAGAGCTGAGCGCCGCAGCGCGCAAATTGAGCCGCCGCTGCAGCCTCGCTCTGGCCGCGCATCGGTCGGCACCGGTCAGATGAAGGCTGTCAGCCAGAAGACGACTACACGCAGCAAGCTTCGCAACTCCTCGCAGGTGATCCGCGTGCGTACTATCGCGCTTCCCTTTGCCCTCCGGCCAATACACCCGACGTCGGATTGAATTCAAAACGATTGCGACGACGGCGAACGCTCCAGTCATTAGCCTGCACCATTCGCAACACACGGAGGCCCGGAAAAGGGGATCGCAAGGAGTTCCGCTCTGCGCTACGTCAGACCGATCACGCTGCCTTTCGCGTTCAATTCGCACCCCACCGGCGCCTCACGCGTCTCCACCCGTCCCTGATGCATATAGTCGATGCTGACCTGAATGGGGGCCGAGATCCTGCGTTTGCTCAACCGACGTATGGAACCTGCGCTGCTGACGCGCACGCTGGCCGCACCAAACTTGGCGGCGGCCTGCTCGATTGCGTCCTGACAGGCGCGAACGACCTTATCCGGGACACCGGGCAGCGCTTCGATCGGGTGGACCGCTGATGGAACAGTGTTGTCTTCGAGAGGCTGCAGGGCGGACGGGAGGTCGAGCGAATGTCCGCCGCCTGTGGACAGGTCGACAATGGCAGCTGGAGTTGACGGTATTGAGGCCGTTGGAGTGGTGCTGATCCCGTCATCGTTCGACGACGGACTGCCGCTGTCGCCGACGGGATCGCCGGGATCGCCGGCAGGTCCTTTGTCCTTGCCTTTGCCGTTGCCGCCGTTGTCATGGCCGCCATGGCCCCCGTTGTCACCCTGATGGCCGCCACCGTCATGCCCCCCGCCGTGCGGGCCGGCGGCTGCAGTCCCAGCGCAAGCTACCGCGATCGAGCAAGCAAATGCCAAATAAGCCAAGCTGGTTCCAAGGGATTGACGCACGGTAGTCTCCAAATGTGCCCAGCTGTCCTTGCGCGGCATGCGGTCAAAACGTCTAAACCGCCGCTGCCCCAAGGCAAAAACTCGCGAATACGGTGGCCCACGGAATTAACTAGTGGATGAATCTGCTGCATCAAGGATGCTGTGGGGGCGATCGCGATAGCGGCAACACAGCAATTTTTCCCAAGACCCAGAAACCACAACGCCGCAAGTTATCGCGGCGATGTTCCAGCTCCCTGCTCGCCTTGGAGAAAGCGATGACGACCACAATGTCCCCTTTTCTCACCGCCCTCACCTCCGATGGCCCTTCCACCGACTGGGCGAAAGACATGGACCTGTACGCTTGGCTGATCGGCAGCTGGGACATGGACACGGTCCACCATCTCGACGATGGCACGATCCGGAAATGGGATGGGGAATGCCATTTCGGCTGGGTGCTCGAAGGCCGCGCCGTCCAGGACCTCTGGATCAGGCCGAGGCGCCCTGCCCCGTCGATCATGTACGGCACCACCTTGCGCGTCTTCGATCCCGGCATCGACGGCTGGCACATCATCTGGAGCGATCCGCTCAACCAGGATTACTCACGCCAGGTCGGGCGGGCCGAGGGCAACGACATCGTCCAGATCGGCCATGACTCGCGCGGCCTGCAAGCCCGTTGGCGCTTCACCGAGATCACGGCCGACAGCTTCCATTGGATCGGCGAGGAAAGGATGACTGAGAGCGATCCCTGGCGGGTGACTTACGAGCATTTTGCGCGGCGGGCAGGTTCCTGACGCACTGTCTGTGGCCGATCGCAGATTTCCAGGACCGCTCCTCCTTCCGCGCGCGCTCGCCGTAACGAACCACGATCATACGGCCTCGACGATGCTGATTGGGGTGCGTGCCGACGCCTACCCGCGTCCCGGCGCATAGGCGGCCTTCAACTGCTTACTTTGAGCCTTTCACCGTCAAGTGCCGGGATCGCTCGAACATCGCCAGCTTGTGCCCATATGTCATCCGCACCTCGGATCGGCACCCCTTCGCATCTGAACGTTGTGACGCTCGATGCGCTTCTTACATTAGCAATCAACGATATATTAATGGCTACTGTGCAGCCTGTTCGGCTCGGGAAATCTCCCGATCGACGATCCGGCACTCGGTGTGCCGAGACGCTCGACCGATGCGGAGCAAAACGCATGAGTGTCGAAACAGCATTGGCGCAGCTACTGCGCATGATCCACCGTCGCGCCCTGAATTTGGCAGCACTACCGGACGATGAGAGAGATCCATACTACGATAGCATCCGCCGGTCCTGTTGCGGAGCGGCCGAGCACATCGGTCAATCCCCCGACAATGCCGCCATCACCGCAAACAGCATGGTCGAATTTACCCGGGCGATGGTCGGCATCATCGAGGCGGGGCGCGGATAAATCGCGCGTCAACACGCTCGCGACGAGCTCGGGAGGTGCCGAGAAGCGCGGCTACGGCGCGTTGCCTGCGGCTCGCGCGGTGACGATTGCCATGCGCAGGTCGACGATCGTGCTTCCAAGCGATCGCTATCTCAGATCCCGCCCCAGATGTTGGAGGACAGATGCTTGGTTGTCGGCATCACCGGCCAGCAAATATCCAGCTGATTGTCGGACGGCATGCCGTTCCGTATCCGCGTTGGGTTGCGGGCATCCTGCGCATATTTCAACGCCGCGCCCATGCGGTTCAATGTCTTCAGGATCGACATAAAGTTTATCCTCAATTCGCCATGGCTGTAACGGGGCAATCCCGCCGCCTTCATGATGGCGCCTTAGATGACCGACGATCGTTTCCGCCGCATTGCACACAAGCGCAAGGCTCGTAACGAGAAGGACAGGCTTTGAAACATTTGTATGCGAACGAACCGCCATCGCTTGCGAGGCGTCTGGCCGGCTCGGCTACTGCCGTTGCCGTTTCGAAACAAATTTGCGTTCAAGCGCCATCAAACCGAAACCAAACTGCAGGAAAACCGCCATCGACCGGCTTGGCCGGAATTTAAACAAAGGAAAAATCGAAATGTCCAAGATTGTTCGCAATGCAATTTTCGCTATTGTTGCTGTCGCCGGCTTTGCCGGCTCGGCTTATGCTCAGCAGGCGGCCCTCAATTCGTGCAGCAACCATGACGATTACTACGCCATGTGCCTGGGCGCGAACAACGGCGGCCACCATGATGGCCGCGGAAGCGATCGCCGTTAATCGACTATCCGCTGAAAAAGCCCCGCAGGCATCTCGCCGGCGGGGCTTTTTCGCGCTTCACCACATCCCACCGGAAGACCTATGCCCTCGGGTTGCCAGGCCATTGCTCCAAAAGTTCGGAAAGAACGGCATTTCAAATTGCGACGGGTGGTGAGCCTTGCTGGCAGCCACGCCCAGCTTTTACGCCGGCAGGCCACAATGAATCACGGCGAGTCGGCGGCCGTTAAGGCAGCCGCCGCATTTAATTAGCGTTAACTAATTATAGACCGCGCTGTTCTATTCTGACACAGCGCGGTCTACTGCCACACAATGACCGTGCAGGCGGCTCTGGCCCAATCCACCCCCCCAAGCTGGAGCCGCCACTCTCACCATACTCGGCCCGGTTGAACTAATCCTTACCAAATATCCTTTCTGGTGTGTTTCGCAGAAAGGTGGCCTTGTAGCCAAATGCTCGGTCGGTCGAGCACGATGCTTGGCCCTGATCGCAGTTCGGTTGCCAGGAATCACTCTCGTTACAACGCGGCAGTCTGGCGGTCGCAGGACTGAAACATTGCTACTTTAACGTGCTATCGGTGGGTGCATAGGAGCGTGTGGCAAAATGTCGATTCCTAAAAACCTGAATGAGACAGATCTCAGATTCGAATGTCCAAGATGCCGGCATCCGATTATCCGGAAAGGCTCCTGGTTCAAGTCCGTGGCTACATTCAAATGCGGGGTCTGCCAGACACCGATACGGCTTGGATATCCGGCAAAGCTCCGATTGTTCGAGAAACACAGCCAGTCAGCCAGCCCCAATCGCATCAGCCAAGCCTAATAGATATGTGTCATCTCATCCCGACCAGGCGATGTCTCCGTTGGATCAGTCTTTGAGTATAATGGCCGTCCCTGGTCGACTTGTTTTCAAAAAACAAGAACGCGGTTGAACCGCGCCTTTTTTTACTTCAGTGCCGACGATCACTGGCTACAGTGCCCTACTCAGCCGCCGCATACCCCGCGATACCCTTGATCTCGAGAAAATCCTCCAGCCCGTATTCGGCATATTCGCGGCCGTTGCCGGACTGCTTGTAGCCGCCGAAGGGCAGGCCTGCGTCCCAGGCCGGGTAGTTGATGTAGACGGTGCCGGAGCGCATGCGGGCGGCCGCCTGGCGCGCCTTCTCGATGTCCTTGGCCTGGATATAGGAGGCAAGGCCGAAGACAGTGTCGTTGGCTTGCTCGATCGCCTGCTCGACCGTGTCGTAAGGCATGATCGACAGCACCGGTCCAAAGATTTCTTCCCTGGCGATGCGCATGTCATGCGTCACGTTGGCGAAGACGGTGGGGCGGACATAATAGCCGCGGTTGAGCTCGGCCGGGCGGCCGGGGCCGCCGGCAACCAGGGTGGCGCCTTCGTCGATGCCGCTCTGGATCAGGTCCTGGATCTTATCGAACTGCAGTTGGCTGACCACCGGACCGAGCTTCGACGTGGGCGCATCGGCCGGGCCGACGGTGAATTTCTCTGCCGCCTTCTTCGCATAGCCGGCGGCCTCGTCATGTCGGTCGCGCGGCACGAACATGCGGGTCGGCGCGTTGCAGGACTGGCCGCTGTTGCCGAAGCAGCCGGCGACGCCCTTGGTGACGGCCCGCTCCAGATCGACATCGGGGAACAGGATGTTGGCCGACTTGCCGCCGAGCTCCTGATGCACGCGCTTGACCGTGTCGGCCGCCGCCTTGGCGACGAGGATGCCGGCGCGGGTTGAGCCGGTGAAGGACATCATGTCGACATCCGGGTGGCTGGCCAGCGCCTGGCCGACGCCCGGGCCGTCGCCGTTGACGAGGTTGAAGACGCCCTTCGGCACGCCGGCCTCGTCGATGATCTCGGCGAAGATGATGGCGTCGAGCGGCGCGATCTCGGACGGCTTGAGCACCATGGTGCAGCCGGCGGCAAGCGCGGGACCGACCTTGCAGGTGATCTGGTTCAGCGGCCAGTTCCATGGCGTGATCAGGCCGACGACGCCGATCGGCTCCTTGACGATGAGCGAGGTGCCCTTGATGTGGCGGAAGGGAAAGGTCTTCAGCACCTCGGCCATCTTCTCCAGATGCGCAAGGCCGACGCCGACCTGGCTGTCCAGCGCCATCTGGCGCGGCGCGCCCATCTCGCGCGAGACCGCGAGCGCAAGGTCCTTGCTGCGCTTCTTATAGATTTCGACGACGCGGGTGAGGATGTCGAGCCGCTCCTCGACCGAAGTGAAGCCGAAAGTGGCGAAGGCGCGCTTGGCCGCCGCCACCGCCTTGTCGACATCGGCCTTGGAGCCCAGCGAAATCTGCGCGAAAGCATCCTCGTTGGAGGGATCGATGACGTCGAGTGTGTTGGGCACAACAGGATCGACCCACACGCCATCGATATAGAACTGCAGATTGTGGGACATGATTTCTCCTTGGGCGGGATATCTGATGTGATTGGGGGGCGATCGCCGGATCGTCGTATCGCGTCAGAGATGACGATGCGGCAAGAGCGATGTCAAACGCAAGGGCGGGCAATTGAGCCAGGCGGCTACAGAAGCGTGTGCCCCGCCGCGACCAGAAGCCCCCTTGCCGCGGCTTCATCCTTCACTTTGACGAGCAGATGGTCGCCATCGAAGGTGGACACCAGAAAAATGCCGAGTTCGTTTTCCGACAATGGCTTTATTACCGACAGCACGATGCCTGTTTCGTCGAAGGCAAAGGGACCCTGGAGTTTCAGGGCGACCCAGTCCCTGTCGTGCTGCACCCCGTCCGGCACCCGCTCCTGCAGGCAGACGACCGAAAGCTCGTCCTCGGTCCTGGTGATGCTGACGAAGCCCGGTCCGTCGGCCCAGCCGGGAATGCTCTCTTTTGCTTCGAGGCGCGAAACCGCATACCGCCCCGAGAGTGGCTTCAACCGGACCCTGATTGCCATCCGAACCTCCTCTGTTTGTCGGCGATCACGGATTCGATGCACGTCTGAGCGGCAGCAATCTGCTCCAAACCGAGATTCTGCGTCAACTTTGGAGCAATCCTACAGAGATCATCGATGGCGTTCTGCATCATGCCAGCTTCTTGCTCATATAGACCGTCGTGCCGTTCATGAACGGTTCTTCGCGGTCGATCGTATAGCCGTGCTTCTTGTAAAGCGACACATTGGCTGCGAAGGCGCCATTGGTCAGCAGGCGCAATTCGAAGCGGCTCGCCGCGCGCGCCTTGTGCTCGGCCCGTTCGAGCAACAGCCGGCCAATGCCCCTGCCCTGCGCGTCCGGCGCCACGCAGACATTCTCGATCCAGAGGTGATCCTCCTCCAGCATGGTCTCGATCATGCCGACAATGCGATCGCCCTCGACGGCAAGTTCAAACGGATGCTCGGCAACTGCTCTGTCATAGTCGGCGCGCATCGGCATCGGCTCGCGGCCGATCAACGGCACCCATCTGGAATAGGCGGCGCGCACGATGTCCCTGATCGTGGCAGCGTCAGCACGTTCGGCCGGCCGAAACCGGATGGAAGAATTGGTCACAGTAAGGCTCCAGACATGAAAGCCCCGCCGGCGGATGTCGCGGCGGGCGGGAAACGAACAAACCGGAATTTATTCGGCCGGTGTTTGTCGTCGCGCAATCGGCTTACCGCTCCCCATCGTATAGAGGCGACGTCGCTTGGTGATGGCGGGTGCAAAAACGAACATGGCGCCACGCTGGGACAGGAAGTTCAGCCCGTCAAGATTTTGAGATTGGCCCAGCCTGTCGAATTCGGGAGGTGTTCCATCGTCAGCTCAAAAACCAATCGTTCGTGAAAATCGATCATTCCAACCAGAACAATTCGTTGGAAAGATTTGTTCGGGAATGGCATTCCTCCGGTACACTCGCCTGGAGAATTGCATTGTCTTTCGCCACCCACATCGCGAACGATATTCCGACAAGCCCGATTTCTGCCGATCTGGCCGCGGGCCGCAAGCGGCTCGATTCAGCGTGGAACGGCATTATCCCCGGCATCGTGCTGGTGGCGATGATCACCGCTGTGGCCTTCTCGACCCACAATGTCTCAGGCTTTGCCTTGTTCAGCCCGATGATCCTGGCCGTGGTGGCCGGCACGATCTATTCCAACGTGCTCGGCCTGCCCGCCCACGCCAAGGCCGGCATCGCCTTTTCGCAAAAGCGCCTGCTGCGCTTCGCCATCGTGCTGCTCGGCTTCCAGCTCACGTTCGGCCAGGTGTCGGGCATCGGCCTTGGCGGCGTCGGCATCGTCGCGGCCACGCTTGGCGCCACCTTCCTCTTCACCGTCGCGCTCGGCAAGCTGATCGGCGTCGATACCAAGCTGGCCCAGCTGATCGCCGCCGGCACCTCGATCTGCGGAGCTTCGGCAATAGTCGCCACCAACATCGTCACCGACGCGCGCGACGAGGACGTGACCTACGCGGTTGCCGCGATCACGCTGTTCGGCACCATCGCCATGCTCGGCTTTCCGCTGCTGGCGCCGGTCTTCGGGCTCGACCAGCACGCCTTCGGCCTGTGGGCGGGAGCCTCGATCCATGAGGTGGCGCAAGTGATCGGCGCCGGCTTCCAGAACGGCACGCTTGCCGGCGAGACCGCGACCGTCGCCAAGCTGACGCGCGTCGCCATGCTGGCGCCGATGGTGATCGCGCTCGGCCTGATGGCGCGCCGCGGCAGCTCCGAAACTTCAGGCGCCAGGCCGCCGCTGCCGTGGTTCGTTGCGGCTTTCGTCGCGGTGGTGGCGCTGAACAGCCTGATCGCGATCCCGGCGCAGATCCATTCGGCGATCGCCCTCGCAGCACAGATCATGCTCACCATGGGCCTCGCGGCCATGGGCTTGCAGGCCGATATTTCGGGGCTTCGCTCGCGCGGACTGCGGCCGCTGATGCTGGCCTTCTCAGCCTTCATCTTCATCGGCTGCTTCAGCCTGATGCTGGTGAAGTTCGTGTAAGGCAGGCCGGGGTCGCCTCACCTATCAGCCTTCATCATCGTCCTCGAACTCACAGGCCGCGACATAGATCGCGGCGAGCTTCTCTATGCCTGCCTGGTCTTCCTTGTCGAAGCGCCCGGGCAGCGGGCTGTCGAGGTCGAGCACGCCGAACGCGCCTTCGGCATCGCGCAAAAGCACGACCAGCTCCGAGCGCGAATCGGCATCGCAGGCGATGTGGCCGGGAAATTCGTTGACGTCCTTGACCAGCATCGACATGTCGAGCTCGATGGCCTTGCCGCAGACGCCCTTGCCGACGGCGATGCGAACGCAGGCGGGCTTGCCTTGGAAGGGTCCGAGCACCAGCTCGTCATCGGAGGCGAGGAAATAGAAGCCGGCCCAGTTGAGGTCGGGCACCATCTGGTAGATCAGCGCCGCGGTGTTGGCGGCGTTGGCGACGGAATCGCCCTCGCCTTCGAGCAGCGCTTTCAATTGCGTGGCCAACTCCTTGTAGAAGGCCGGCTTGTTGCTTGTGTCGATTGCCGTTGCCGCAAACATCGTGTTGTTGCTCCGTTGCAAGCCAGCCGAGGGGCCGGCTACAGTTTGGTCTTCTCTGCCACCAATGCAGCACGTGGGAAATACAAAAACGTGAGCGACAGCCTCGCCAGCCGAAAACGCGACCGTGCGCCGCCGGAACCGCGCGAAGCGCCCCTCACCTTCGCGGTGCTGGTTTTTCCCGGTTTTCCGATGATGGCATTTTCGTCCGTCATCGAGCCGCTGCGCGCCGTCAACATTCTTGCCAAGATCGACTGCTATCGATGGGTGATCGTCGGGGCCGATGCGGGTACGGTTGAGGCATCGAACGGCGTCGTCATCCAACCCGGTTTCTCGGCCGCCGACGCGCCGAAGGTCGACCGCATCGTCGTGTGTTCCGGTGGCGATGCCGATCATGTCGTGGCCGATGAGGCGATGAGCTGGATCCGCAAAAGCCTGCGCGGCGGCGCACATATCGGCGCTGTCGCCGACGCCGCATTCTTCCTCGCCCGCGCCGGCCTGCTCGACGGCCATGCCTGCACCTTGCACTGGACCAGCCAGGCAGCCTTCAGCGAGGCTTTTCCGGAAATCGAGCTTCGGCGCGATCTGTTCGTCATCGACCGCAAGCGCTTCACCTCGGCCGGCGGCGTCGGCAGCCTCGACATGATGCTGGAAATCATCACGCGCGACTATGGCGCCGAAATCGCGGCGGGCGTCGCCGAATGGTTCGTGCACTCGCCATTGCGGTCGAGCGTCGACCGCAAGCTGATGCCGCTCAGGCTGCGCACCGGCGTCCAGAACGAGCTGGTTCTGTCGGCCATCGCCATCATGGAGGATGCGGTCGAGGAAAGGCTCGGCATGGCGGAGCTGGCGGAACGGCTCGGCGTGTCGGCCGACAAGCTCGAGCGCAGTTTCCGCGCCGAGCTGGATATCTCGCCCAACGGATATTACCGGCGGCTGCGGCTGAAGCGCGCCGCCGACCTGCTGGCGCATTCGACGCTGATGGTGCGCGATGTGGCGCTGGCGTGCGGGTTTGCGTCGATGTCGAGCTTTGCAAGGGCGTTTCGCGAGGAGCACGGGCACGCGCCTAAGGCGATGCGGCGGCATTAGGTGGAGTGGTGCGGCTCCACGCTCCTTCGTCATCCTAGGGCGAAGCGACGCGCAGCGGAGCGAAGACCCTAGGATCCATGCCGTGACCTGAAAGCGTCTCGGCGATGCAGAATTGGCACCCGGCCGCAGCAAGGATTTTCTGCACCGCTGCATTGTCTGGCCGACGTAACGGCATGGATTCTAGGGTCTGCGCGCGTCGCTTCGCTCCTTGCTCGCCCTAGAATGACGAAGTTACGATGCGGCATCCGGCACGACAATCGCGGAATTCCGCACAAGCCTAAAACCGTACCCGGCTATGGTCTCCGCAACAGGAGACCTTCTGATGAGCATCGTCGTATTCGACCCCGACAGCACCGAGGATGTGGACTTCAAGGACCGCATGCGCCATCCCGTCGCGGCCGATCCGGCCGGCGGCATGTGGCTTTCGGACACGGAGCCGTCCTTCATCGACGCTGACGCGCTGCGCAAGGGGCGGCTGGCCAAGCTGCGCGCCTGGATGCGCGAGGCGGGTTATGGCGGCGTCGTTTTGTTCGATCCATACAACCAGCGCTACGCCACCGGCTCGCGCAACATGTTCGGCTATTTCCTGCGCAACTCGACGCGCTATTTCTTCGTGCCCACCGAAGGGCCGGTGGTGCTGTTCGAATATCCGCAGAGCTATCATGTCTCGATGGTGCTCGACACGATCGACGAGGCGCGGCCGTCCAAGCTCGTCTGGTCGTCGGTGTCGGGCCGCGACGACGAGACCGCCGGGCCGTTCGCCGACGAGATCGCCGAGCTTCTGAAGAAGCATGGCGGCGGCTCGATGAAGCTCGGGCTCGACCGCTGCAGCCATCTGCAGGCGCTGGCCCTGGAAAAGCGCGGCTGCGAGGTGAAGGACTGCCAGGGCGAGATACTGGCGGTGCGCGCGGTCAAGACGCCGGAGGAAGTCAAATGCCTGCTGGCCTCGATGGCGGGCGCCGAGGCCGCGGTGGCGGCCGTACGCGAGGCGATCAAGCCGGGCGTTTCCGAGAACGAGCTCTTCGCCATCATGTATGGCGAGGTGATCCGGCAAGGCGGCGAGTTCATCGAGACCCGGCTGCTCACCTCGGGACAGCGCACCAATCCATGGTTCAACGAGGCGAGCGGGCGCAAGATCAGGCCGGGCGAGTTGCTGGCGCTCGATACCGACACGATCGGCTGCTACGGCTATTATTCCGACTTCTCGCGCACCTTCCGCTGCGGCCCGGGCAAGCCAACGCCCTATCAGAAATCGCTCTACCGCATGGCGCATGACCAGGTGCAGCACAACATCTCGATCGTGAAGCCCGGCATGGCCTTCCGCGAGATCGCCGAGAAGGCCTGGAAGATCCCGGACCGCTTCGTCGACCAGCGCTACACCTCGGTCATGCACGGCGTCGGCATGCATGGCGAAACGCCCTTCATCGCGCACGCGATGGACTACGAGACCTATGGCCGCGATGGCATCATCGTGCCCGGCATGGTGGTGAGCGTGGAAAGCTATATCGGCGAGAAAGGCGGTCGCGAGGGCGTCAAGCTCGAGGATGAGATTCTCATTACCGAGACCGGCACGGAATTGCTTTCGCGGTTTTCGTATGAGGATGAGTTTCTGGAGCCCCGGGTTTGATACCAGTACACACGATGAGTGCCGACCCGGTATCGCAAGCCTTCGAGATTAGCCGCAGCACCCGCGAAATCGTCATCCTAGGGCGAAGCAAGGAGCGAAGCGACGCGGCGCAGACCCTAGGATCCATTCCATGCCGTCTCCGCTTCGCCGCGGTGCGGAATTCTGTTAGGCAGCGGTCAACGATCAAGGTAACGGCATGGATTCCAGGGTCTTCGCGACGCCGCTTCGCGGCTGCTTCGCCCTGGAATGACGAAGTTCGAGCATCCGCATGAAAACACCCATTTCCATCCGACGCGGTGCAGTGGCCGCGGTGTTCATCGATCTCCAGGAGGAGCATCGCAAGGACAAGCGCTATCTGGTCGAGGGTTTTGCCGACATCCTCGCCAATGTGCAGCGCCTGCAGGAGGCGGCGCGGCGCAACTTCGTGCCGCTCTATCATTGGGCGTATATCGTCGATCTCGCCGCGGCGCGGCCGTTCCACCCAGTCGATGAAAGCGGCAAATCGGCCTTCTCCGACAAGGACGATCCGCTGACCGCAATCTGCCATGAAGTGGCGCCGCAAAATGGCGAAGCCACGCTGGTCAAGCAGGAAGCCAGCGCCTTCGCCAAGAACGATTTTGGCGACAAGCTCAAGACCTCGGGCATCGAATGGCTGGTGATTGCGGGCGTTTGGACCGAGGCCTGCATCGACGCGACGGTGAAGGACGCGGTAGCGCGCGGCTTTCGCGTGCTTTTGGTCAAGGATGCCTGCGGCAGCGCCAGTGCCGCCATGCACCAGACCGGCATCCTCAACCTCGCCAACCGCCTCTATGGCGGCGCCGTCACCAACACGCTCGACGCCTGCCGGCTGTTGGCGGGAGACACCGTGAAGGTGTGGCAGGTCGAGGGCTCGGTGCCGCTGCGCTTCACCTTCGAGAACGCTGCGCAGCTATACGCCGAGCTTTGACGGCAGTGACCAAAGCCCAAACCGATCGGTCGAGCCGCGGCCAATATGCCGACCGGCTCGATCCGGAGTTGTGGGATTATGTCGACGAGGTCAACAGCTGGTACCCGCCGGAGATCGTCGCCGCGCCGATCGAGAAGCAGCGCGCGGTCTACAATCGGATGTGCGCGGCTTTTCATCAGGCTCGTCCCGAAGGCGTGATGACTAAAGACGGCCTCGTCGCGACGGCGACGCATCCGATACCGGTGCGGCACTATCGCATGGCGGGCAAGGAGGCGCCGGCGACCGTCGTCTATTACCATGGCGGCGGTTTTGTCCTTGGCGACCTCGATAGCCATGACGACATCTGCGCCGAAATCTGCGCCGGCACCGGTTTCGAGGTGGTCTCGGCCGACTACCGGCTGGCGCCGGAGCATCTGCACCCGGCCTCTTACGACGATGCGCTGGCCGTGTTCGAATGGGTCGCCGCGGCGAGCACACTGCCGATTGTGCTTTGCGGCGAAAGTGCCGGCGGCAATCTCGCCGCCGCGGTGGCGCAGGTAACGCGGCGCCATGAACGGCACGCTGTTGGACAGATGTTGATCTATCCGGGGCTGGGCGGTGACGAGGCCGGGCGCTCTTATGTCGAGCATGCCGAAGCGCCGCTGCTCAGCGTAAGCGACATCGAGTTCTATCGTCGCATCCGGTCCGCGCCCGGGCAGTCACAGGACGATCCAACGTTCTCGCCGCTTCGAGACCACGATTTCTCCGGCCTGCCGCCGACGATCATCGTCACCGCCGAATGCGACCCGCTGTCGTCCGACGGCGAAGTCTATTGCGACCGCATCCTTGCCGCCGGCGGCCACGCATGGTGGCGCGAGGAGCCGAGGCTGGTGCACAGCTTTTTGCGGGCAAGGATGACGGTGCCGCGCGCGGCTGAGGCGTTTCAGAGGATCATCAGCGACATCTCGAAGCTGAGCGCCGGCGATGGAGTGCTAATCTCCCCCCTCGTGGGGGAGATGGCCGGCAGGCCAGAGGGGGGCGCGAAGAAACGCGATCCTTCGGCTTCCTAACATCCAAATTAATTGCGAAGGCAGTCGCAATCGATTGAGACGCTGAAGGGACAGCGCCCCCTCTGCCCTGACCAGGCATCTTCCCCACGAAGGTGGCTCCGGCATGCACACATTCCAAGCGGCTGGCCTTTGGCGATATCGTGCATGGCAGCTTGGCGCATGCATTGTCTTATGTAGCGCTGGTCGACCCCCACTCCGTCTCGGCTTCGCCGAGACACCTCTCCCCCGATCGACGGGGTAGAGGAAGGCGCCAAGCTTTTTGCCGTCAACGCCCGTCCGGCAAGGCTCCCTTCCTTTCCCTCCGGAGGGGGGAAAGGTGGCGCTGCGAAGCAGCGACGGATTGGGGGAACCACCTGGCAATCAAGCCTCGGCCTGATCAGTCGCGCCAGTCACAGAAGATGTATGCATAGCTTAGACAAAGTGGGGAAGATCGGCTGTATCAATAACCTGCGGAACAGCGCACAAGAACTGCGGAAACCAAACCATTTCGTGGCGGAAAGCGGACCTATCATTCCCTCGCAGGCAACGGCGCTCCGGCGGACGCATCCGCCCCCGCATGGCGGCCCGGAGCGCCCAACAACAGAGGGAACGACGATGAAATTCATGCTGACCGACAGAAAACTGCATCCGCAAGCCAAGCCGATCGCCGACGATTTCAGGAAGGGCGCGATCAGCCGGCGCGAATATCTGGCCTTGATGGCCGGGTTCGGCGTCAGCGCTGCAGGTGCCTTCGCCCTGGGCGGGATCGCTGCCTCGCCTGCCCGCGCCGCCGAGCCGAAAAAGGGCGGCGTGCTGCGCGTCGCGATGAACGTCAAGGGCTTTAAGGATCCGCGCACCTTCGACGGCGTCGAGATGTCAAATGTCGCGCGTCAGTGCAACGAATATCTGGTGCGCTGGAAAACCGACTTCTCCTTCGAGCCCTGGCTGCTGGAAAGCTGGGAGACCAGCGACGACGCCAAGACGATCACCCTCAATGTGCGCAAGGGCATCACCTGGTCGAACGGCGACATTTTCAACGCCGAGGACGTGATCCACAACCTCAACCGCTGGTGCGATGCCTCGGTCGCCGGCAATTCGGTCGCCGCGCGCATGGGCGCGCTGGTCAATGCCGACACCAAGAAACCTGTCGACGGCGGCATCCAGAAGGTCGATGACTACACCGTCAAGCTCAACCTGCCCAAGCCCGACATCTCGCTGATTGCCGGAATGGCCGACTATCCGGCGCTGATCATGCACCGCTCCTATGAAGGCGATGCCGATCCGAAGAAGGCGTTGGCCATCACCACCGGCCCTTGCGAGCTGGTGAGTTGGGACGCTGAGACGGGCGCCGAGGTGAAGCGCAAGGACAAGCCGTGGTGGAAGGGCGAGTTCTATCTGGACGGCATAAAATGGGTGGACTACGGCTCCGATCCCAACGCCACGCTGTCCGCCTTCGAGTCCGGAGAGATCGACACCGACCACGAGACCACGGCGGATGCCGTGTCGCAGACCGATCAGATGGGCCTGCAGAATTCCGAGATCGCCACCGGCTCGACCATCGTCGCGCGCTTCAATGTCTCCAACGCACCCTATGACGACCTCAAGGTGCGCCGCGCCGCCCAGCTTGCCGTCGACAATGCGGCCGTCCTGAAGCTCGGGCTCGACGGCCGCGGCAAGCCCGCCGACAACCACCATGTCGGCCCGATGCATCCGGAATTCGCCGATATCGGCCCGGCCAAACGCGATGTCGAACAGGCCAAGAAGCTTATTTCGGAATCCGGCAAGGCCGACCACGAATATGAGCTGATCTCGGTCGACGTCGAATGGCAAAAGAGCACCGCCGACGCGATTGCCGCGCAAATCCGCGAGGCCGGCCTGAAGATCAAGCGCACCGTGCTGCCGGCCGCGACCTTCTGGAACGACTGGGCCAAGTTCCCCTATTCCTGCACCGAATGGCTCGGCCGCCCGCTTGGCGTGCAGGTGCTGGCTTTGGCCTACAAATCGGGCGGCGCCTGGAACGAAAGCGCCTATTCGAACAAGGAGTTCGACGAGCTTCTCGACAAGGCGCTTGCAACGCCGGATGCCGCCCAGCGCAAGGAGATCATGGCCAAGATCGAGACCAACCTGCGCGACTCCGGCATCATCGTCCAGCCCTACTGGCGCTCGGTCTACCGCACCTATCGCAAGGGCGTGCAGGGCTGCGAACAGCACCAGGCGCTTGAGCAGCATTTCGAGACGGTGTGGCTGGAGTCCTGATCCTCCCAGGAGCGAGCGGCCGGCGCGACCTTCCCGTCGCGTCGGCCGTCTGCCATTTGCCAGCGATTGCCTTCAGCTCAGATTGCGTCGGCGGCGCCGATTGCTAGGAAAAGACGGCCAACAGTTTGTCGACGCCACCGCCCTCCTTCGCCCGCCGCAAGGCTATGTATGTGGTCGTCGCGACGGCAGGGCGAAAAAGCACACGGCGACCGCCAGCGAGAGAACTGGATTCCGTCCGATGAACGAGAGCGCATTGCCGACTACCCCGCCCAGCCGGAATTTACCGGCTGCACCTGGGCTTTCCAAAGCCATCGGGTGATCTCTGCTGCCTAGGAGAATATCTCCGCCAGTTCGTCGATGCTTGCGCCTTCTTTCGCCTGGCGCAGCTCGACATAGCTCACCGCGGTTGCGATCGAGAGCACCATCGAGACCACCGTCTGCACCAGCGCGGCGCCGATCTCGGCGATGATGCCTCCGAACAGCACCAGAACGAGCAGCATCCCCCACTGGATGATCATCGCGATGATGACGAGAATGAGGAACAGACCGAAAAGTCCCCAGCGGCTGCCCTTGGTGAGGACCCGGCTGCGCGATATCGAGCCGAACACGCCCCGCCGCTCCTGGATCAGGACCGGCACCGACATCGACCAGCCGAGCCAGAGGATAATGCCCGGCACGATCAACAGCATCAGGCCGATACCCGCACCGAGACCGACGAGCAGGCCGATGCCAAGCGTCGGCAGCAGAAAGCGGATCGCAATCTGGATGCAGTCGGCAAAGGACGGACGCTTGCCATTGAGGTCCTCGATGGTCGCCCGCACAAGCGCCGACTGCAGCAGCAGCGCGCACACGAACGAAATCAATCCGGCGATGATGGTGATGTAGGAATTGCGAAACATGGCGCCTGGGTCGGCCATGGTGCCGGGGTCGCGCTGCATCATGGCGTCGATCTGCGGCTGGGTCCACAGCCTGATGAGCAATGCCGGCAGACCCGAAAACAAAGCCGCCAACCCCACGCAAAGTCCAAAATTTCGGCCAATCACTCCGAAGGTGTTGCTGAATACCCTGCCGATCTCGAATCGGCCGGGTCGTCCCAATGTTGCAGTCGTCATGATAATTTTCCCCCGAGTCACCACTGCGTTCATCGGCGACTTCAAAGTAAATTTGCCAAGATTGAAAGGCTACGTCCAGTGCGCTTGCAATTGTCATGGCGTATTGCCAGTGTCGGCCCCGAACCGCAGGTTGCAGGGGGAACAAGCGGGTGACAGCCGCAGGGACGGAAGAGGCCGGACGGCTGGCGCAGCTGCACAAGCAACTGCTCAGGGACGATTCGATCCAGTTCGCCTTGCCGACCTATGCGCGGCCCGAGCCGCCGGAGTGGCTGAAGCCGCTTCTGGACGGCTTGGCGAAGCTCGGTCCCTACATGATCTATCTGTTCTGGGGCGCGGTCATCATCGGCGTCGCGATCATTGCTTTTCTGCTTTTCCTCGAGGCGAAAGGCATTGCCTGGCGCCTGCCATGGCGGCGGAAACGCGGAGAGACCGAAGCGAAGGAAGAGTGGCGCCCTGACGTGGGGGCTGCCCAGGTCCTGCTCTCCGAGGCCGATGCGCTCGCCGCGCGCGGCGAGTATGACGAGGCGGTGCATCTTCTGTTGCGCCGCAGCGTCTCCGACATCGCCACCCGGCTGCCCGATTTCCTGCGCCCATCGCTCACCGCACGCGACATCGCCGCCGCCGGTTCCATCCCCACCCGGCCCCGCGCCGCCTTCAGCGAGATCGCCCGCATCGTCGAGGCCGCCTTGTTTGCCCGCCGACCCGTCGGGGTCGAAGGCTGGCAGCAGGCGCGCGGAGCCTATGAGCGGTTCGCCTTCCGAGATGCCTGGGCATGACCGCGCAGATGACAGGCGCAGTGCAAGAACCGTTCAGCCGCAAGACGCTGTTCTGGGGCATTTTCGCCAGCCTGCTGGCGGCGGCCGGATTTTTCCTGCTGTCCACCTATGCGCCGGATTTCCGCCAGCCCCAGGGCGGTGCCACGCCGTTCTCGAAGGGCGGCACCGGCTATGCCGGGCTTGTCGAATGGCTGAAGCTCACCAACGGACAGGCGCCGCCGATGGAGCGCGGCGAGAAGGACCTCGCGTCCCCCCTGGCGTCGACCTTCCTGCTCGTCGTCACCATCGCGCCGGGCAGCGACCCGGCCGCGCTCGATCGCCTCATCAAGCTTCGCGCGGGCAAGGACACGCTCTTTATCCTGCCCAAATGGCAGACCTTTCCCTTGTTCAGCCACGAAGGCTGGGAGGAAAAGGTCGAGCGGCTGCCCAACAACGTCGTCAACGACTGGCTCGGCCGCATCGCCAAAGCCAAGCTCGGCGAGGCCAAGAACACGCTCTCGCAGATCAACATCGCCGGCCGCATGGTGGCCGCGCCGGAGGAGCTGCAATGGGTGGCGGACGACCATCCGCTGATCGCGGCGGGCGATGGCAGGGCTATCCTGACCGAGCTCGACAACGAACCCTTCTACATCCTCACCGATCCCGATTTCCTCAACAATGCCGCGCTGAAGGACGAGCAGAAGGCGGCCGCCGCGCTCGACATCATCGCCATGCTGGAGCCCGCCAAGGGAGCCGTCATGTTCGATCTGACGCTGCACGGCATCGGCGGCAACTACGATCTTGCCAAGCTGCTGATCGAACCGCCTTTCCTGGCGCTGACGCTGTCGGTGCTTGTGGCGGCCGCGCTCGCCTTCCTGCACGGGCTCGGCCGCTTCGGCCCACCGCGCGCGGAGGGGCGCGCCATCGCCTTCGGCAAGCGGGCGCTGGTCGACACCACGGCGATGCTTTTGAAGCGCGCCGGGCGGCTGCAGGAGCTTGGCGACCGCTATGCAGCGCTGATGCGCCAGCGGGCGGCCGTCCTGCTCGGCGCGCCGCACGGGCTGCAGGGCGAGGCGCTCGACCGCTGGCTCGATTCCCGCGACAAGGAAGAACAGCACGGCTTCACCGCCCGCTTCAGGGCAGTACACGATTCCAACAATCTGGCCGCAATGCACGAAGCAGCCGAAAAGCTGCATGACTGGACGGCAAGGAGGCTCATTGAACGTCGATGAAGTGAAGACCCTGGCGAACGCGATCAGGGAAGAAGTGGCAAAAGCGATCACCGGCCAGCGCGACACGGTCGACCTGATGCTGACGGCGCTGTTTGCCGGCGGGCATATCCTGCTCGAAGGCCCGCCCGGCACCGCCAAGACGATGACGGCGCGCTGCTTCGCGCAGGCGCTTGGCGTCGCCTATGGCCGCATCCAGTTCACGCCCGACTTGATGCCCGGCGATATCGTCGGCGCCAACATCTATAACTTCCAGACCGGGCAGTTCACGCTGACGCGCGGCCCGATCTTCTGCGACCTTTTGCTCGCCGACGAAATCAACCGCACGCCGCCGAAGACGCAAGCCGCGCTGCTCGAGGCAATGCAGGAGCATGCCGTCACCTTCGACGGCACCACCCATTCGCTCGGCCGGAATTTCATGGTGGTGGCGACGCAGAACCCCATCGAGCATCAGGGCGTCTATCCGCTGCCCGAAGCGCAGCTCGACCGCTTCCTGTTCAAGCATCGGGTGAGCTATCCGGATCTCACGGAAGAGCGCGCCATCATCGTCCATCACGGCGGCGGCTCGGCCTCGCATGATATCGAGCAATACGGCATCAAGGCGCTGACCGACCGCGAGATGCTGGAAGCGGCGCTGGCCACGGTCGGAGACGTCACGCTGGTCGACGACGTCGTCGGCTATATCGCGGCACTTGTGCGCGGCACGCGCGAAAGCCCTGACCTGGAAGTGGGAGCGAGTCCACGCGCGGGCGCCATGCTGGCGAGAGCCGCGCGCGCTAGGGCGGCGCTCGACGGCCGCAACTATGTCATCCCCGACGACGTCAAGGCGCTGGCCGTGCCGGCTCTGCGCCACCGTGTCGTTCTCTCGCCGGCCGCGCAGATCGACGGGCGGCTGGTCGAGCAGATCGTCTCCGACCTCGTCGACAATACGGAAGCGCCGCGTTGATCTATCCGAGCGGGCGGGCGGTCTGGGCAGCGGCGGCGGGGGCGATCCCCGCCTTCCTGATCGCGCTCGCTTTGCCGCATGTCTGGTATCTCGGCCTGTTGTGGATCTGCCTGCTGCTTGCCTTCCTGGCGGTGGACGCAGCCGCAGGCAGGGGCCGCGCCTCGCTCAACGCCACGCTGACGGCGCCGCCGCAGGTCGGCGTCGGCGGGCGCTTCACCTTGCACATCGCGGCCGGCGCCGGCGCAAGGCTGCGCCGCCTGCAGGCGCGTGTCGGGCACGACCAGCGGGTCCAGCCATTGGCCGGCACCGGCGGCGCGCTGCCGGCCAATGGCGGCACGCTCGATCTCGAATTCGAGGCCATCCGCCGCGGCATCGCCGGCTTCGACCGTCTCTGGCTGCGCTGGCAGGGTCCGTTCGGACTGATCTGGAACCAGGTCGTGTTGCCGGTCGACCGCAAGGTCGCGGTGCTGCCCGATGTCAACAGCGCGCGCGACGAGGCGATCACGCTCTTGCAGCGTTCCGCCCTTGCCGACGGTCATACGCAGAAGCGTGCCGGCCAGGGCCGCGAGTTCGAAGCGCTGAAGGATTACCAGCCCGGCATGGGGCGGCGCATGATCGACTGGAAGCGCAGCGCCCGGCACGGCAAGCTTCTGGCGCGCGAGTTCCGGATCGAGGAGAACAACAACATCGTTTTGGCCATCGATAGCGGCCGGCTGATGTGCGAGCCGGTGGACGGCGTGCCGAAGGTCGACCGCGCGGTGACGGCGGCGCTTCTGTCGGCGTTCATCGCGCTCAAGGGCGGCGACCTCGTCAGCCTATTCTCCTTCGATGCCAGGCCGCGCGTCTCCAGCGGCGCGGTGCGCGGCTCGCCGAGCTTCACCATGATCCAGAAGCGCGCCGCCGAGATCGACTATTCGACGGAGGAGACCAACTTCACCCTGGCGCTCACCACGCTTTCGGCGAAGCTCGACCGGCGCTCGCTGGTCATCGTCTTCACCGATTTCGTCGATTCGATCAGCGCCGAATTGATGCTGCGCACCGTGGGCCGGCTGACTGAGCGGCATCTGGTGCTGTTCATGCTGATGAAGGATGTGGAGCTCGAAACGCTGGCCGACATGGCGCCGGCTGCGCCCGAGGATGTCGCCCGCTCCGTCACCGCCGGCGACCTCTTGCGGCAGCGGCAGGTGGTGATCGGCAGGCTCAGGCTGCTTGGCGCGCATGTCATCGAGGCCGACCACCAGCGGCTCGGCCCGGCGCTGGTCGAGCGCTATATCCAGCTCAAGGAGGAGAACCTCTTATGACGCTGTCGGCCGGCACCGATTCCGTGCGCCAGTCGCTGGCAAGCTTCCGCCAGGAGCGCGAGGCCGACTGGAAAGCCTTCGAGGCGCTGCTTGCGCGCGTCGAGAAGCGCGCGCCGCGCGCGCTATCGGAAGACGAGCTGCTGTCGTTGCCGCTCCTCTACCGTTCGGCGCTGTCGTCGCTCTCGGTGGCGCGCGCGACCTCGCTCGACAGCGCGCTGATCGCCTATCTCGAGGCGCTCTGCCTGCGCGGCTATTTCTATCTCTATGGCGCGCGGCGGAGCTTGAGAACGCGCATCGGCGACTTCTTCCTGCACGACTGGCCGGCGGCGATCCGCGACCTTTGGCGCGAAGTATGGACATCGGTCGGGCTCACCGTCATCGGTGCCATTGCCGGCTATTGGCTGGTCGCTTCGGACAAGCGCTGGTACGACGCCATCATCGCGCCGAGCCTGGCGGGCGGGCGCAACCCGGATTCGTCGGCCGAGACGCTGCGCAGCGTGCTTTACGGCGGCGGCGATCATTTCCTGTCGGGCTTTGCCGCCTATCTCTTCACGCACAACACGCAGGTCTCGATCCTGGCGTTCGCGCTGGGCTTCGCCTTCGCCGTGCCGAGCGTGCTGATCATCCTGATGAATGGCTGCATGCTCGGCGCCATTTTCCAGATCTATGCCGCCAAGGGCCTGGGCTTCGAGCTCGGCGGCTGGCTTTCGATCCACGGCACGACGGAGCTGTTCGCCATCGCCATCGCGGGAGCTGCCGGCATGCGCATCGGCACCAGCATCGCCTTTCCCGGCGAACTGACCCGCATGGCTGCCGCCGCCCAAGCCGGGCGCGTGGCGGCGACCGCCATGATCGGCGTCACGGTGATGCTGCTTTTTGCCGGACTGCTGGAAGGCATCGGCCGGCAGACGATCACCAGCGACCTCGCCCGCTATTCGATCGGCGGCGGCATGCTGGCGCTCTGGATCTCATATTTCTACCTGTTGCGGATGGTGCGGCATGGCGACCGCTAGGACAGCCAAGGCAAAGAACCCTGCCGCGCTGATACGTCCGCTGGTGACACCCGAAGGCGTGGACCTGCGGGTCAAGCTGGCGGATGCTGGCACCCGCGCTTCCGGATTCCTGCTCGACGTGGTGATCATCGTCGTCGCGGCCGTGGTCGTCTCGCTGGTGATGATCTTCGGCCTTGCAGGGCTTGGTATCCAGGATGCGGAGCCGCTGTTCATCGTCTGGATCATCTTCATCTTTTTCCTGCGCAACGTCTATTTCATCGCCTTCGAGGCGGGCCGGCGGGCAGCCACGCCGGGCAAGCGCATGGTTGGCGTGAGGGTCGCGTCACGCAGCGGCGCCGGCCTCACCATCGACCAGGTCATCGCGCGCAATCTGATGCGCGAGATCGAAGTTTTTCTGCCGCTGTCGATTCTGGCTGCGCGCGCCAGCGCCGATGTCGCCGACACGCTGTCGACCATCTTCGGTCTTGTCTGGGCGTTGCTGTTTTCGCTGTTTCCGCTGTTCAACCGCGACCGGCTGAGGATCGGCGACCTGCTCGCCGGCACCTGGGTGGTCGAGGCGCCGAAAGTGGCGCTGCTCGAAGACCTTTCGCAGCGCAAGGACCCGGTCGCGGCTCGCTTCCAGTTCAGCCCCGCGCAGCTCGACACCTATGGCATCGCCGAACTGCAGAAGCTCGAGGAAGTGTTGCGCCGCGACGATTATTCCGCGCTGAAAGCTGTGGCGGAGACCATCGCCCGCAAGATCGGCGCCCGGGTCGAGCCGATCGATTCAAAGGCTTTTCTCACCGCCTATTACGGCGAGCTGCGCGCGCATCTGGAGCGCAAGCTGCTGCTGGGGAACCGCAAGGCGGATAAGTACGCGCGCTAGCGGAGCGTCCCTAGCCTACCCCACCCATTTCTCGTAATCCGACACCAAAAGATGCAGCGGGGCGACGTCCTCGTCGATGTTGGAGAAGCGGCCGATCGGATCGCGGAAGACATTGTCGGTGAGGTCGTCATTGACCGTCGAGACCTCGCCGATCAGCACATCCTTGCCCTCGGCCCAGAAGGCGTGCCAGACGCCGGGCAGCAGCGTCACGCTCTGGCCCGGATCGAGCTTCAGCAGCCCGCCTGCCGGCAGTCTGGTCATGGTGCCGTCGACCGGCACCGAGACTTCGGCCTTGGGGTCGATGCCGCCGTCGCGGTCGTGCATGAACAATTCCAGCACCAGCTTGCCGCCGCCTCGGTTGATGATGTCCTCGGCCTTGATGTTGTGGCGGTGCATCGGCGAGAGCTGGTCCTTGCGCGAGATCATGATCTTCTCGGCATAAAGCATGCCCATGCCGAGCTTCATGTCCTCGTAACGACCGTTGCGCACTGTGAACAGGAACAGGCCGAGCTCGTCGAACTTCTCCTGGCCGTAGTCGGTGATGTCCCAGCCGAGACGGGAGGTGAAGATGGCCGGGGAGTCGCCCTTATGCGCCTTCATCTCTTCCGGCGACCAATAGGCGAAGGGCGGCATGATATAGCCGAAGGAGCGGATGAAGGCGTCGGCTTCGCGGATGATGTCGTTGATCTTGGAGCGCTTCATGGGTTCTCTTCCTTCCGGCCGCCGCCTGCTGAAATCCGTCCTTCCGAATAGCCCAATGCCGGTCCTCTGTCGACGCAAACCGGCGGATCTGGCCCCGTGACATGGGCTTCGTTCGGGGCCATAACCCAACTGATTTGTTTTAACGCAATGTCTTTGTCCCACAGCGGATCGCCGCGCGGAAGACATGCTCGGACGGGTGATCTCATGGCAAGCATAGCCGATCTCGACACACCGGCGATCCTCATCGATGCTGCCCGCGCCGAGGCGAACATCAAGAAAGCGCAGGCCCATGCGGATGCTCACGGGCTGAAGCTCCGCCCGCATATCAAGACGCACAAGCTGCCTTACTGGGCGAAGAAGCAGGTGGCGGCGGGCGCCGTCGGCATCACCTGCCAGAAGATCGGCGAGGCCGAGGTGATGGCCGATGCCGGGCTGACCGACATTTTTCTCCCTTACAACATCCTTGGTCGCGCCAAGCTGGAGCGGCTGAAGGCGCTGCACGGGCGCGTGACGCTGTCGGTGACGGCGGACAGCCGTGATACTTTGGAGGGCCTTGCCGCCACCTTCACCGACGCCGGCCATCCGCTGCAGGTGCTGGTCGAGTGCGACACCGGCATGGGCCGCTGCGGCGTGCAGAGCGCCGACGAAGCGCTGACGCTGGCGAAAATGATCGAACAGGCCAAGGGCCTCGCCTTCGGCGGATTGATGACCTATCCGGCGGCGGGGCGCGCCGCCGAGGCGGACGCCTGGCTGACGACCGCGCGCGGCACGCTTGCCGCGGCGGGGCTCGAATGCGAACGCATCTCCAGCGGCGGCACGCCGGACATGTGGCGCTCCGGCGAGGACAGCGTCGTCACCGAATACCGGCCCGGCACCTACATCTATCTCGACCGCTACCAGGTCGCCAAAGGCGTCGGAACGCTGGACGACTGCGCGCTGACCGTGCTGGCAACCGTGGTCAGCCATCCGACGGCGACGCGCGCCATCGTCGATAGCGGCAGCAAGGCGCTGTCCTCCGACACGCTGGGCCTGCCTGACTTCGGCGAGCTGCTCGGCGTACCGGGCGCCCGCGTCACGGGCTTGAGCGAAGAGCACGGCACCGTCACGCTATCGGGCGGCGCCTTGCGCATCGGCGAACGCGTGCGCGTCGTTCCCGATCATTGCTGCGTGGTAACGAATTTGTTCGACCAGGTGCATCTGATCGACGGCGACAAGGTGCTGGAAACGCTGCCGGTGGCGGCAAGGGGACGGATGGGGTGAAACGCGCGTTGACCTTCTCCCCTTGTGGGAGAAGGTGGCCGCGAAGCGGCCGGATGAGGGGTGCTCCAGGGAAAGCCAGCATCTCACTCCGCTGGAACACCCCGTCTCGGCGCTGCGCGCCGATCCACCTTCTCCCACAAGGGGAGAAGGTCAAGTGCGCTCCGCCTGCCGCGCGGCAACCCTGCGCATCGCGGTCACGCGGCGCCTGAAAATCTCCGTGCGCATGGCCATCAGGTGCAGCGCGAAGAACAGCACGGTGAAGCCGAGCGCCATCACGGCCAACGGCCACAGCATCGAGGGATCGATGGTCGGGCCGCCGAGCCGGAACACGGAGGCCGGCTGGTGCAGCGTGTTCCACCAATCGACCGAGAATTTGATGATTGGGATGTTGATGAAGCCGACCAGCGTGATGATGGCGGCGGCCCAGGCGGCGCGGCCGGCATCGTCCAGCGCGCGGGTCAGCGCTATGATGCCGAGATACATCAGGAAAAGCACGAAGACCGAGGTCAGCCGCGCGTCCCATACCCACCAGGTGCCCCACATCGGCTTGCCCCAGATGGAGCCGGTGATGAGCGCCAGCGCGGTGAAGGTGGCGCCGATCGGGGCCGCCGCTTTCAGGGCCACATCGGCCAGCGGATGGCGCCAGACCAGCGTGCCCAGCGCCGAGATCGCCATGATCGTGTAGCACATCATGGCGAGCCAGGCGAAAGGCACGTGAATATACATGATGCGCACGGTGATGCCCTGCTGGAAATCCTCCGGCGCGGTGAAGCTCATGTAGAGGCCGACGGCGAGCAGAATCGCCGTGACCGCCGCCAGCCATGGAACGACTTTGTCCGCCAACCCGACGAAGCGCGTCGGATTGGCGAGATCGGCCCAGGCGCTCAAGCGTGAGGTGGTGTCGCTCATGCCAACCTAAATAGACCGGAGATTGGCCTGGGGCAATCGGGGGAGTGTCGCGCTTTCCCTTCTCCCCTTGTGGGAGAAGGTGTCGCCGAAGGCGACGGATGAGGGGTGTTCCAGAAAAGCCAGCGTCTCACTCCGCTGGAACACCCCTCATGGCGCTATCGCGCCGATCCACCTTCTCCCACAAGGGGAGAAGGGAGAAGCGTTCTGCCTTACGCCGCTTCCGTCACCGGACGGCTGAGGCGGCGGACTTCCTCGTCGTTGAGCAGGCCGCCGGCGCGCAGCAGGGCGGCGAAGCGGCCGTTGCGCAGCGACAGCTCGGTGAAGCCGCCCATCTCGACCACCCTGCCCTTGTCCATGAAGACGACGAGGTCGGCGTCGCGGACCGTGGTCAGGCGGTGGGCGATGATGAAGGTCGTGCGGTTGCGGCGCAGCTCGTCGATGGCCTCCTTGACGCGATCCTCGGTTTCGACGTCGAGCGCGCTGGTCGCCTCGTCGAGCACCAGGATCGGTGCATCCTTGAGCACGGCGCGGGCGATGGCGATACGCTGGCGCTCGCCGCCCGAGAGCTGGCCGCCGCGCTCGCCGACGACGGTGTCGTAGCCACCGCTCTTGGCCAGGATGAAGTCCTGGGCGGCGGCGGCATTGGCGGCGGCGTGAACCTCGTCATTGCTGGCATCGGCGCGGCCGACACGGATGTTGTCCTCGATCGAGCGGTTGAGCAGGCCGGCGTCCTGGAAGACGGTGGCGATCGAATGGCGCAGCGACTTGCGGGTCACCGTGCGGGTGTCGATCCCGTCGATCAGGATGCGGCCGCTGGCGGGCGTGAAGACGCGCTGCAAGAGATTGATGAGCGTCGTCTTGCCGGCGCCGGTCGGACCGACGATGGCGACCGTCTGGCCGGCCTGGACCTCGAAGGAGACGTCCTCGATGCCGTGGCCCGAATTGGCGAACTCGAAGCTGACATCCTCGAAGCGAACGTGACCGGTGACGTTGGTCAACTCGCGCAATCCGTCGGGCTCGGCGGTCTCGGCAGCCGAATCCTCGAGGCGATAGAACTCCTCGAGCTTGGCACGAGCCTCGGAAATCTGGGTGGTGAAGGCCGACATCTGGTCGAGACGGGCGATCAGCATTCCGGCAAAGCCGGTGAAGGCAACGACATCGCCGACGCGGAGCTGGCCACGGGTGACGAGATAAGCGCCGATCGAGAGCACGATCATCATCGAGATGGTCGACGACAGACGGTTCAGCGCATTGGCGATTGCCCACCAGTCGAGCACCGGGTTCTGGGCGTCGAGCAGATCCTTCACATAGCGCTTCAGCGTCGCGGTCTCGTGGCCGATGCGATTGTAGCTCTGCAGCACGGCAACGTTGCTGACGCTGTCGGTCACGTGGGCAAACACGGTGTGGTAGTGGCGTTCGACGGCAGTCTGCCCGGACTTGGTGCGGCGCATGACGAGGCGGCCGATACCGACATAGAGCACGCCAAGGCCAAGCAGCACGACGGACATGCGGATGTCCATGGACAGCGCGGTCGGAACCAGCAGCACCAGCGCGATGGCCGTCGAGAGATGCACGCGCATGAATTCGAGCCACAGGCTGAACAGGGTCTCGACCGCGCGCAGCAGCGTGTGCAGCGAATTGGATGTGCCGCGCTGATGGTGCCAGGCAAGCGGCATGGTGATGACGCGCTCGAAGGACTGGCACAGCACCTCGGAGCGGCGGGCATGGGCGAAGCGGTCGGCGCCGCGCGCCACCAGCACGAAGGCGACGACGTTGAAGGCACCAAGAGCGGCCCAGACGGCGAGCGTCGAAAACACCGCGCCTTTTTCGGAGATGGCACCGATCACCCGGCCCAGCAGGATGGGCTCAAGGATCGCGATCGCCGCGAGCGCGACGTTGGCGCCGCAAATCAGCGCAACGCGCTTCTTGTCGGACGCCAGATAACCCAGCGCTCTAAAGTAGATCTGCAGAAGTGACACTTCAGCTACTCCGCCAAACTCTTGTCTGTGCTCAATGCCCGAATTGTGCACCGCACCATTTTCTGACACGTATCGGTTAACGTGTCGCGAAACAATGCGTCGTCTATCGCTTCCGTTCCCATTTAGCGAACAAAAGATGACGACGGTACGAAATCTGACGTGATCACCTAACGGTTTGAGATAAAAGGTGAAATGTCAGGCTTGCGGCAAAATAATGGCACCTGCCCCGCGCTGCCACATTTTTAATCACAAGCTGCTTGCTTAGGCTGCCCTAAAGGAAGGCGCGCGATCGGGCGCGAGAGGCCGCGCCAAGTAAAAAGGGCGTCGGCCGCGCACCCCGAAAGATGCGCGGCCGACGAACCAAACCTTTGATTTTACGCAGGTATCCTGACGACGACCTCGGTCTTGTCGCCGGCTTTCGGCTCGAAAGAGGCCGATTTTTTCTTCGAACCATCGACTTCTAGCGAGATCGACTTGGTCTTTTTGTCGCGGATAACACGAAGCTTGATCTCGCCGTCGAACATCTTGAGCGTCGCGGCGTAGCCGTCCCAGTGCCCGGGCAGCTTCGGCCTAAACGTGATCTCCTTGCCGCGCCGCTCGATGCCGAGAATGCCCTCCACCGCGGCGCGGTAAAGCCAGCCGGCCGAGCCCGTGTACCAGGTCCAGCCGCCGCGGCCGCCCTTGCCTTCGCCGGCATAGATGTCGGCGGCCACGACATAGGGTTCCACGCGATAGTGCTCGGCCGCCGCCTCGTCCGAAGCGTGGTTGACCGGGTTCAGCATCGAGAAGCAGCGATAAGCCTCGTCGGTGCGGCCCATTTCAGCCAGCGCGATGACGAACCAGGTCGCGGCATGGGTGTATTGGCCGCCATTCTCGCGCACCCCCGGCGGATAGCTCTTGATATAGCCGGGATCCTTCTCGCTTTTCGAGAAGGGCGGCGTGAACAGCTTGACGATCTTGAGCTCGTCATCGACCAGCATCTTGGTCGCCTGTTCCATAGCCGTCGTCGAACGGGCAGGATCGCCCTCGCCCGACAGCACGCTCCAGGACTGGGCGATGGAATCGATCCTGCACTCGTCCGAATTATGCGAGCCGAGCGGCGTGCCGTCGTCGAAGCTGCCGCGCCGGTACCACTGGCCGTCCCAGGCGGTGCTTTCCAGGGCCCGTTTCAGCGCGTCCGCATGCTTGGTCCAGGCCTGCGCCCGCTTGGTGTCGCCCTGCCCTTTGGCGACAGGCGCGAAGTCGGTGAGCGTCTTCAGCAGGAACCAGCCCAGCCACACGCTCTCGCCCTTGCCGCCCTCGCCGACACGGTTCATGCCGTCGTTCCAGTCGCCGCCAAGGATGAGCGGCAGGCCAGCGGGGCTGCTGCGCTTGATCGCGAGATCGAGCGCCCGCGCGCAATGTTCATAGAGCGGCGCGGTGTTCTTGGTGATCTCCGGCGTGAAGAAGGCGTCATGCTCGCCCTCGCCGAGCTGCTGCCCGTCGATGAAGGGCAACTGCTCCTTGAGGATACCGGCGTCGCCCGTCACCTCGATGTAGCGGGCCGTCGCATGCGCCAGCCAGACGACGTCGTCCGAGATCATCGTGCGCACCCCGGCATCGGTGCGCGGCAGCCACCAATGCTGCACGTCGCCTTCCGGAAATTGCCGGCGCGCCGCGTTGAGGATCTGGTCGCGCGCCAGCTTCGAGTCATGCGCCAGAAGCGAGAGCGTGTCCTGCAACTGGTCGCGGAAGCCGAACGCGCCGCTCGCCTGGTAGAAGGCCGAGCGCGCGCGGATGCGGCAGGCCAGGCTCTGGTAAGGCAGCCAATGGTTGACCATGGCGTTCATTGCTTCGTCGGGCGTCTCAACCTGGATGGTGTCGAGGAAGCCGCGCCAGACGCGCTCGTTATCGGCCAGGCGCTGATCGAAATCCTTGCCGCGATGGGTCTGCACCAGCGCGCTCGCCTCGGCGGGCGTGGCAGCGTCGCCAAGCAGCCAGGACAGTGTCACGTCGCCGCCGACGGGAATGTCGATGTCGCTGGCGACAACAGCGCAAGGATCGTCGCCCGCCTCGATGCGGCCGGAAAGCGCAAGCCCGCCAAGCACGGCCTGCGGATATTCGGTCGTGCCGTGCCTGCCGATGAACTCGCTGCGGTCGGCGGTTACCGAATGGACAGGATGGCTGGCTGCCAGGAACGCGACACGCTCGCCGAAGTCGAGGCCATAGGGATTCTGCGCCAGCATAGCGCCGGTGGCAGCATCGCGCGACGGCACGATGGTCGCCGCCGTGCGCGAGCGATGGCCGCCCAGCACCCATTCGGCATAGGCGTAAATGCGCAGCCGCGCCGGCGCCGGGCCGGCATTCTGGATGCGCAGCCGGGTGATCTTCACAGGATCGGTGGGATCGACCACCTGCGTCAGGTCCATCGACAGCGAACCGCGCTTGGAGCGGAAGGTCGAGAAGCCCTGGCCGTGCCAGGTCTCATAGGTCATCGACGGATCGCGAACCGTCGCAGCCATCGGCGAGAAGGCCTTGCCGCTCAATTGGTCGAAAATATAGAAGCCTTCGCCTGGCCGGTTCGACACTGGGTCGTTCGACCACGGCGTCAGCTGGTAGTCGCGGCTGTTGCGGCTCCAGGTGAAGCCGGCGCCTTCGGCCGAGACGTGGAAGCCGAACGAGGCGTTGGAGATGACGTTGATCCAGGGCTGCGGCGTCGAACGCCGGCCGGTCAGCCGCGTCACATAGTGGCGGCCGTCGCCGTCGAAGCCGCCAAAGCCGTTCCAGAGGCTGAGACCGCTGCCGTCGGCGGCGATATCGGCTCCGCCTCGGCTTGCCGGCACCGGCAAGGGGAGCGGCGGAACGGGCTCGCGCGGCGTGCCGCCCTCGGCCTGCATCAAGGCGTCGCGAGCCTGGAGCGCCGCCGTCTCGGCACGTTCGAGCTGATCGAAGATCGTGCCGTTGCGGGTGTGCAGCACGACCCGCGCCACAGACAGCAAGGTCTTGTAGGTCGGCTCGTCCATCAGGTCGCGACGCACCGCGAAGATGTGCTGGCGGGGCCCGAGCTCACGGCCGCGCAGGCGGCTGTTCTCGCACAGCGTCTCCACCGCGCGCTGCAGGTCCTGCACATAGGACGAGGCCTGCTCGTTGACGACGACGAAGTCGATCATCATGCCCCGCGCCCGCATATATTCCTGGAAGCGGAGCGCCTGGGCGACGATCTCGAGATCGGCGACGTCGCCGATGCGCACGAGGAAGATCGGGAAATCGCCGGAGATGCTGGTCGGCCACAGACTCGACTGGCGGCCGAGGCCCGACGCTATGGATTCCGCCGGCAGGCGCAGGAACGGATCGGGATAGATCAAATAGCGCGCCAGCTTCTGCACATTGGCGGCGTCGGTGAGGCTGAGCCCCAGATGGCGCGTCTGCACCTGGCTGCGCGTCCAGGCAAGCATGGCCTGGCGGGCGAAGCTCTCCTGGTGGTCGAGACGGGCGATCGCCTCGTCGAGCTCGCCGCGATTGGCGCCGACGGCGGTCCAGAAGGTCAGCGATATCTTCTTGTTGGCCGGAACGCGCACCTGGCGACGCAGCGCCGCCACCGGGTCGAGGGTGAAGCCCTGGCTGCCCGAAAGCCTGACGCCGGGGTCGAAGGCGACGGCATCGGCGATGGTGCGGCCACGGCCGATGAAGGCGCGCCGGTCGGTCTCGGCCTCGGCATCGCGCGACGGGCCGGACGGGTCGGTGACGAAATGCACCATGGTGAGGTCGGGATCGTTGTTGTCGCGCTTGCGCCTTGTGGCGAAGATCGCGCTGTTGTTCGGCGCGATCTCGGTCTCGACGAACATCTTGGAGAACGCCGGATGCGCGTTGTCCGAAGTCTCGTTGCCGAGCACCAGCTCGGCGAAGGAAGTCACTTCGATGTGCCGGTCGGTGGCGCCGTCATTGTAGAGCGTGATGCGGCGGCCTTCGCCATTGCCTTCTGAAATGACGATGCATTCGACTTCCGAACGCAGCGAACCCACCGTCTTGGTGAAGCTCGCCTTGTCGTCGCCAAACAGCGTCTGGACGCGCTCGCCCTCGGCGCGCTTCGGCTCCGCGGTGGCGGACCACCAGTCGCCGGTCGCCGCGTCGCGCAGGAAGATATAGGAGCCGAGGCGATCCTCGCTCGGATCCGGCTGCCAGCGGGTGACGGCAAGCTCGCCTAAGCGGCTGTAGCCGGAGCCGGTGGCGGTGACCATGACCGAATAGCGGCCGTTGGACATGACGTTGGTCGCCCGCAGCGCCTTGATCGGATCGAGCACGACACGGCTATCCGGGCTCTCGGCCTCGGTCTCGTCCTTGGAGCGCTCGTCGGCTTCCGTCCTAACGGTCGCCGTCGGAATGTCGCGCGGCGCCTTCTCCTGCAGCAGAAGCTCGGCCGATTCGATCACCGGGTCGCTGTGGAAACGCTCGCGCAGCCGGCCCTCGAAAATAGCGTCGGCTACTGCCGCGATCGTCATGCCGGAATGGTGCGCCATATAGTTCTGCACCACAGCGTGGTCGGTGCCTTCGGGCACGCGTTGCGGCGTGAAATCGACCGCGTCGTAGAAGCCGTGACGGCCGAGCGCGCCGATCGAACGCAGCCGCTGCAGGTTCTGCACCGCCTCGCGCGGATTGAACTGTGCGGCCAGGATCGTCGCGTAGGGCGCAATCACGGTGTTCTGGCCAAGGCCGCGCTTCAGGCCGAGCCCGGGCACGCCGAAATTGGTGTACTGATAGGTGAGCTCGCGGTCGCGGGCGTTGTAGGCCGCTTCCGAAATGCCCCAGGGCACGTTCTTGGAACGCGCATACTGGATCTGGCGCTTGATGATGAGCTTGCTGGTCTGGTTGAGGATCGAGCCCTGCGGCTCCTTCATCACCAGCGGCGGCATCAGATACTCGAACATCGAGCCCGACCAGGACATCAGCGCGCCCTGGAAGCCGATCTCGACGATTGGCCGTCCCAGACGGAACCAGTGTTCGGTCGGCAGGTCGCCCTTGGCGATGGCGAACAGGCTGGTGAGCCGCGCCTCGGAAGCAAGCAGATCGTAGCAACTCTCGTCGAGCTGGCGCTCCTCGACGCGGTAACCGATCGAGAGCAGCTTGCGCTCCTGCCGCATCAGGAAGGAAAAATCCATCTCGAAGGCGTAGCGGCGACAGCGCTCGCGCAAGGCGAGCAGCTTGGCGCGCAGAGCGGCGACCGCGCTATCGTCATTGTGCGAGTCGTGCACATGCGCCTCGCAGGTCGCTTCCAGCCTGGCCGCCCAATCGGCGATGACATCGCTCTTCGGCGATGCCGCCTCGGTGTGGATGGCGGTGGCGAGCTTGCGGATTTCGCCCGCCAGTACCGCAAGGTTGATGGTGCGGATCGACGCCATCTCGGGCTGCGCCTTGATGGTCGCCACCGCGCGACGCATGCCGTCGAGACGGTCGGCAAGGCGCTGGCGCAGCGGCCGCAGTTGCCGACGGTCGTCCGGCAGCTCGTCCAGGCTCTCGTCAAGGATGGTGACGGTGTCGATGATGCCTTCGAAATCGCCCTGCAGATGCACGGAAGGCGCCTCGGCCCATTCGGCGCAGGACGCCGCCACCGCGACGAGATGTCCAGCGAGATTGCCGCTGTCGACCGCCGAGATGTAGAGCGGATAGAGCGGCTTCAGTGTCGTGGTGTCATACCAGTTGTAGAGATGGCCGCGGTCGCGCGGCATGTTCTCAATGGTCGTCATCGTGGCGTCGATGCGGGTGATGGCGTCCGACAGGCTGATCCAGCCGAAATCGCGCGCCGATACAACCGAGAGCAGATAGACGCCGATATTGGTCGGCGAGGTGCGCGGCGCCACAACCGGCGCCGGGCTTTCCTGGAAATTATCCGGCGGCAGGTGATGCTGCTCGGCCGTCACGAAGGTCTCGAAATAGTGCCAGGTGCGGCGCGCGAAGGTGCGCAGCGCGTGGATGTCGGCGGTCGAGATGCGCAGCCTGTCCTCGGTCTCGGCCGAGCGGCTAATCCAGCAGGCGACGGCGGGCGAAGCGATCCAGAAGATGGCGAAGAAGAAGGCGACGAAGGCGCCGGTGGAATCGGCCAGCACGGGAATGGCGAGGCCGACGACGCCGATGATCACCGCGCCATACATCATGCCGTAATAGGCGCCCAGATCGTTGTCGCCTTTGGCGGCTTGCGAGGCGGTACGCCATTCCAAAAGATTTTGCCGGCTGACGAAGAGCCGATAGATGGTGCGGATGATGGCATCCCCCATCATCCAGGCGAGATGCGCCATCAAAAGCACTTTTAACGCCACAAGCGCGGTGCCGAACACGGTATCGCGGGCCAAAGCGGAGAAATGGCCCCGCGGCGTCTGGTCGCCGCTCTTCGGCAGAATGCCGTTCACGATGTCGAAGGTCGGCGCCATGAACAGGCTGAGGATCATAAGAGCCTGCCACTGCGCCGCCTGGGTGAAGGGCAGCAGCGTCCAGCCGGCAACGCAGGCCATGACCCAGAAGATCGGGGTGACCGAGCGGCGCAGATTGTCGACCATCTTCCAGCGCGACAGCGCAGGCACGCCGGAGCGCGGGTCGAAGATGTAGCCGAGCAGCTGCCAGTCGCCGCGCGCCCAGCGGTGGTGGCGCGAGGCGTCGACCGAGTAGCGGGTCGGATAGTCTTCGACCAGCTCGACGTCGGTGACCAGCGCGGCGCGTGCCAGCGCGCCTTCGAGCAGATCGTGGCTGAGGATGGTGTTTTCGTCGATGCGGTTCTTCAGCGCCGCTTCGAAGGCGTCGATATGGTAGAGGCCCTTGCCGGTGAAGGAGCCGTCGCCGAAGACGTCCTGGTAGAGGTCGGAGACCGCGAAGACATAGGGGTCGAGACCGCGATTGGCCGAGAAGACACGCTGGAAGAAGGAGGCGTCGTCGCCGCTGGTGAGCGAAGCGGTGATGCGCGGCTGCAGGATGGTGTAGCCGGCGGTGACGATGCGCTTGACCGGATCGAAATGCGGGCGGTTCAGCGGATGGGCGAGCTTGCCGACCAGGTCCGAAACCGCGTCGCGCGTGGTGCGCGTGTCGGCGTCGAGCGTCATCACATAGACGACGTTTTCCGGCAGCGGCACATCGAGCGGCAGGAAGGTAGTGTCGCTGTCGCCACGCAAAAGAAGGTTCAGCTCATGCAGCTTGCCGCGCTTGCGCTCCCAGCCCATCCAGCAGCCCTGAGCCTGGTTATAGAGCCGGCGGCGATGCAAGAGGTAGAAGCGCGGCGAACCTTCGGACGGATAGCGGGCATTGAGCCTGGCGATCTCGTCGCGGGCATATTGCAGGATCTCGATGTCGGCGACGTCGATCTCGGTCTTGGAATCCGGCCAGTCGGACAACAGCGCGAAACGGATCTCGTCCGCCGTGTTGGCGAGGTGGTGCACCTCGATGTTGCGGATGTTTTCCTCGACGTCGTCGCGCGAGCCGATCAGCGAAGGCACCACGACCAAGGTGCGCGATTCGGCCGGGATGCCGTGCTTGTTGTAATCGTAGCCGACAAGCCTGGTCGGCTTCAGGAACAGCGCCACCACGGTGTTGAAGAAGGCCAGCGCGCCTTCGCTGGCTGGAACGGCGAACAGCGCCAGCATCAGCGTGATCGATTCCACCGACAGGCCGAGATTGACGAGCGCTTTGCCCGACAGCACCAGCAGCAGCGCCGTCAAAAGGAAAACCGGCACGACGATGCCGAGCCAGCCGGCGCTGGCAAAACCTCGTTTGAAGGTCACATAGAAAGGCGGCCGGTAGCCGATCGCCCTTTCCAGCTCCTGCCGGCGCGGGCCGACCAGGAAGAAGCCGACATCGGTGTGCACCGCGGGGTCCGCTGTTTCCGGCACGCCGGACGCATCGGTGAGGCCGGGCGTGTGGCCGGCAAGCTCGATCGCCTTTTCGGCGACGCGGTACTCGGAAAGATGCGAGCGGCGCGCCAGCTGTTCGATCGCGGTGCGGTACTGGTCGCGTGAGAAGAAATCGAGGTTGGCGAAATCCGTCTTGTCGCGCAGCAGCGTGTCGATGCGGCTGACGCCCTCGAACCAGACCGTCCAGTCGACGTCATTGATGAGGCGCAGACCGCGAATGATGTTGCCGGTGGTGACATTGCCCGAGGACAGCGTCTGATGCTCGGAGATGATGATCTCCTCGGCATCGGAACCGGTCTTTTCGAGCTCGCCTTCCAGCCATTCCAGCGCGCGGCCGGCGTTCTGCGACCCGTCGCGCAGGCGATAGAGCAGTTGGGTGGCGAAAGTGGTGTCCTGCGCATGCGCGCTGTAGTGCGACAGGATCCTGGTGCGGTCGGCATTATCGTCGGTCGCCAGAACCCGGTCGGCGACCTCGTTGGCGGTCTGGCGCATCTGCCTGGTGCGCTCGACGCGCACGGCGATGCGGCGCAGATTCTCGATCAGCACGAAGCGCAGCAGCGACGGCAGCGCCCAGAGCTCGCCGATCTTCATCGGCTCGACCGACTGGAAACCCTCGACGATCGCCTTGAACATGTTGGCCGAGACGGAGCTGTCGGAATGCTCGACATAGCTCCAGGCCACGACGAAGGCGCGTGGCAGCACCGTGCCGTCGCCGAGCGTGAGCGTCGGCAACTGCCGGTAGAAGCGGCGCGGCAGGTCGCGCTTGACCTGGAAGATGGTCTCCTCGACCAGATAATTGTTGTCGAGCAGCCATTGCGCGGCCGGCGTGATGGTCTCGCCCTTGGCCTGCGCGGCATTGGTCGAGCGGTAGACTTCGAGAATCTTCTTGGCGCTGTCGCGGATGCGGGCCTGAAACTCGAACGGAGCGAGGCCGAACAATTCCTTGACCTCGCCCTTGGCGAGCGCGACGCCCAAGGCGCGCAGCCGATCCTCAGGCAGGAAATTGGAGCGTATCGGCGCATCCGTCGCCGCCGGGAAGCCGGCGCTTGTCTGTTCGATCTTGTTGGGATTGGTCTGAATGTTCATTGAAAATTCCGTAAGCGGGGGCGCAATGCGGCGTCACCGCCACGGCAATGGCCCTAAAACCGGTTCAATTGCAATTGGTTGCATCACTGATCGGCCGAAAGTTTGTTTTGCGCACCACAACCGGGGCGTGCCCTTTCGACAGCTTGTGGGCGACCGCCCCTCGCTCTCCGCCCCCGGTTGGATCAGGGCAAGGATTCGGGCTTTTTCGTGATACATGCAAGGGGCCGGGCGATAATTCGCCCGAGCCGCGATCATGTTTGGCAACAGCCGTTAATGGTTGGCCGCGAGGCGGTGGAGCCCGATCACGAAAAGCAGGCCCGGCCCCTTGGGCTGAAGCCGCATTTCCGGGCTGTCGCGGTCGAGGATCAGCGTGTCGAGCGGTCCGAGGCTCGACGCATCGTCCGTGAAGAGGGTGGCGCCGGCGCCGACGGCAAGAACGAGCGTGGTGTCGGCGCGCGGCGCGATCCGAATCTCGGCGGTGAAAGACCGGCGCTCGACCTCATGGACCATGCGGCCACGGCGCGTCATGACGTTGAGATCGGTGATTGGACCTCCGATCAGCGCCGCGCCGGTGGGTATGTCGCCCGGAAAGGCGAGCGGCGCCGAAGCCGAGGTCAGCCGCAGCGGCGGCCGGCCGGCGACGTCGAGGACAATCCCCTCACCTTCCAGCACCGACAATGTCCGGTCTATGCCTGCGAAGCTTGAGAACGGCCCGCTGGTTTCGACGCGGGCCATCGAGACGCGCCAGTCGAAATCCTCGAGCCCGGCGCCGCCGGGCGAAACGGCGATTTCGGTCGTCGTGCCGCCGCCATTCTTCCACGGCATGACGCGGTAATCGGCGGCACGAAGGATTCGCATTCGGCTCAGACCCGGACGATTTCAAGTCGATTCGACCTGAAATCGTCCGGCTCTGTCTTTTTGGTGAGGAGCATGATGTTGTCCGAAAACCGCTTCACACTTTTCGGCATCATGCTCTAGCCCAGAATGCCCGGCAGGTTCAGTTGGTGCTCCTTGGCGCACTGGATGGCGATGTCGTAGCCGGCATCGGCATGGCGCATGACGCCGGTCGCCGGATCGTTCCACAACACGCGCTCCAGGCGCTTTGCCGCGTCAGCCGTGCCGTCGGCGACGATGACCATGCCGGCATGCTGCGAGAAGCCCATGCCGACGCCGCCGCCATGGTGCAGCGACACCCAGGTCGCGCCCGACGCGGTGTTGAGCAGCGCGTTGAGCAGCGGCCAGTCGGAAACGGCGTCGGAGCCGTCCTTCATCGCTTCGGTCTCGCGGTTCGGCGAGGCGACCGAGCCGGAATCGAGATGGTCGCGGCCGATGACGACAGGCGCCTTGAGCTCGCCCTTGGCCACCATCTCATTAAAAGCGAGGCCGAGGCGATGGCGATCACCGAGACCGACCCAGCAGATGCGCGCCGGCAATCCCTGGAACGAGATGCGCTCGCGCGCCATGTCCAACCAGTTGTGGAGATGCGTATTACCGGGAGTGAGCTCGCGCACCTTGGCGTCGGTCTTGTAGATATCTTCCGGATCACCCGAGAGAGCGGCCCAGCGGAACGGGCCGATACCGCGGCAGAACAGCGGCCGGATATAGGCCGGCACGAAGCCCGGGAATGCAAAGGCGTTCTCGAAACCCTCGTCCTTGGCGACCTGGCGGATGTTGTTGCCGTAGTCGAGTGTCGGCACGCCGGCGTTCCAGAACGCCACCATCGCCTCGACATGCTCGCGCATCGAAGCGCGGGCGGCCTTTTCGACGGCCCTCGGATCCGAGATGCGCTTCTCGCGCCACTCGGCCATCGTCCAGCCCTTCGGCAGATAGCCGTTGATCGGGTCATGCGCCGAGGTCTGGTCGGTGAGGATGTCGGGGCGGATGCCGCGCCTGAACATCTCCGGCACGATCTCGGCGGCGTTGCCGAGAAGCCCGACCGACTTCGCCTCGCCGGCCTTGGTCCAGCGATTGATCATCTCCATCGCTTCGTCGAGCGTCTCGGCCTTCTCGTCGACATAGCGGGTGCGCAAGCGGAAATCGATCGAGTCCGGGTTGCACTCAATCGCGAGGCAGGAAGCGCCGGCCATGACGGCGGCCAGAGGCTGGGCGCCGCCCATGCCGCCGAGGCCGCCGGTCAGGATCCATTTGCCCTTGAGGTCGCCATTGTAGTGCTGGCGGCCGGCTTCCACGAAAGTCTCGTAGGTGCCCTGAACGATGCCCTGCGTGCCGATATAGATCCAGGAGCCGGCCGTCATCTGGCCGTACATCATCAGGCCCTTCCTATCGAGCTCGTTGAACTTCTCCCAGGTCGCCCAGTGCGGCACGATGTTGGAGTTGGCGATGAGCACGCGAGGCGCGTTGGCGTGGGTCGTGAAGACGCCGACCGGCTTGCCCGACTGCACCAGCAGCGTCTCGTCCTCGCCCAGCGTCTTCAGCGAAGCGACGATGCGGTCGAAATCGTTCCAGGTGCGCGCCGCCCTGCCGATGCCGCCATAGACGACGAGCTCGTTCGGATTCTCGGCGACCTCGGGATCGAGGTTGTTCATCAGCATGCGCAGCGGCGCTTCCGTCGTCCAGTAGCGGGCGTTGAGCTTGTCGCCGCGGGGGGCGCGCACTTCACGGATGTTGTGACGAGGATCGGTCATCATTGTCCCTTTCAAGCAAGGCGGGCGGCGCGGGTCAGCGCCCGGCCCAGTCAATGGCGGTTTCGAGGATTGTTTTCAGCGTGGCGCGGATCGGCGCGGCATAGCTTGGGTCGTAAGGCACCGGCCAATTTTCCGGCGAACCTTTTTCCGCAGGCTCGCGCATGTAGCCGCGGTTGGAGAGCTCCATCTGCAGCGCATGCACGCCGTTCCCGGGCCGGCCGAAGCTTCTGGTGATCCAGCCGCCCTTGAAGCGGCCGTTGACCACCCAGGTCTCGCCGGTCGCGGCCAGGATGGCGGCCACTTTTTCCTGCAGCAAGGGATCGGTGCTCTTGCCGTCATTGGTGCCAAGGTTGAAGACCGGCAGCGTGCCGTCGAACAGACGCGGCAGCACCGAGCGGATCGAATGGCAGTCATAGAGCACGATCTTGTCATGCATGCCGCGCAGCCGGTCGATCTCGGCCTGCAGGGCGGCATGGTAAGGCTCGAAATAGGTCTCGCGGCGCTGGTCGATCTCGGATGGGCTCGGCTCCTCACCCATGCGGTAGAGCGGATCCCCGTCAAAAGTGTCTGTCGGGCAAAGGGTGGTCGTCGCCTGCCCGGGATAGAGCGAAACGCCCGTCGGATCGCGGTTGACGTCGATAACGGTACGCGAGATGGCGGTGTGCACGACGGTTGCGCCGAGGTCGGCGGCGAAATCATAGAGCTTGTCGATCCACCAGTCGCAGTCGCGCCGCCCGAGCCAAGTCGAGACGAGGCGCGAGTCGAGGCCGGCGAGGTCGATGCCGGTGTGTGGGATCGAGACCAGCAGCGGCGCGGTGCCCTGGGTGACGGTGAGCCAGCTTGGCGAGGCCATCATGCCGCTCCCGCGATCCCCGGCAGCTTCACGGCACCCGCCGCATTCACCGCGGCGCCGCTGCGGACCATGGTGATCGCCTTCTCCATGTCGGGATGGAAATGGCGGTCATTGTCGAGATGCGGGACTTCGGCCCGGACCAATTTGCGCACCGCCTCCAGCGCCTCGCTGGATGCAAGCGGCGCGTGAAAATCGCAGCCTTGCGCGGCGGCCAGCAATTCGATGCCGATGACGGCGGTCGCATTCTCGATCATGCCGAGCAGCCGGCGCGCGCCGTGGGCGGCCATCGAGACATGATCTTCCTGGTTTGCCGACGTCGGAATGGAATCGACGCTCGCCGGGTAGGCCTTCTGCTTGTTTTCGGAAACGAGCGCCGCCGCCGTCACCTGCGGGATCATAAAACCGGAGTTCAGACCGGGCTTCGGCGTGAGGAAGGCCGGCATGCCGGACAATGCCGGGTCGACCAGCATGGCAATGCGACGCTCCGACAGCGAGCCGATCTCGCAGACGGCAAGCGCAATCATGTCGGCGGCGAAAGCCACCGGCTCGGCGTGGAAATTGCCGCCTGACAGCGCGGTGTCGTCCTCCGCGAAGATCAGCGGGTTGTCGGTGACGCCGTTGGCTTCCGTCTCGAGCGTGTCGGCGGCCTTGCGCAGCACGTCGAGCGCAGCGCCCATCACCTGCGGCTGGCAGCGCAGGCAGTACGGATCCTGCACGCGCTCGTCGCCGACACGGTGTGATTCACGAATGGCGCTGCCGGCCATGAGATTACGCAGCGCGTCCGCGGTCTCGATCTGGCCACGATGCTTGCGCAACAGATGGATGCGCGGGTCGAAGGGGGCGTCCGAACCCTTGGCGGCATCGGTCGACAGCGCGCCGGCGACCAGCGCCGACTGGTAAAGAACCTCGGCCTCGAACAGGCCGGCGAGCGCGAAGGCGGTGGAGAACTGCGTGCCGTTGAGCAGCGCGAGACCCTCCTTGGCGCCTAGTGTCACCGCCTCCAGTCCATGCGAGACGAAGGCCACCTTGGCCGGGAACCGGCCATGCGGGGTAAAGCATTCGCCGACGCCGATCATGACGGCGGTCATATGCGAAAGCGGCGCGAGGTCGCCGGAAGCGCCGACCGAGCCTTGCGCGGGCACGACCGGAATGACGTCGTTGGCGAGCATTGCTTCCAGCAATTCGATGGTCTGGGGCCGCACGCCGGATGCGCCCTGGGCAAGGCTGGCGAGCTTCAGCGCCATCATCAGCCGCACCACGGCGACAGGCATCGGCTCGCCGATGCCAGCGGCATGCGAGAGCACGATGTTGCGCTGGAGCGTTTCGAGGTCGTTTGCCGGGATGCGGACGCTCGCCAATTTACCGAAGCCGGTGTTGATGCCATAGACCGGTTCGCCCTTGGCGAGGATGCGGGCGACCGCCTCGGCGCTGGCCTTGACTTTCGGCCGGCAGGCATCGTCGAGCTTCGGCACGGCGCCGCGATAGATGGCGCGCCAGTCGGCTAGCGTGGCGTTGCCGGGCGTCAGGGTAAGTTCCGTCATTGTCCTCTCCAGATACGGGCATGGAGCGGGTTGAAGCCCATGCGGTAGACGAGTTCGGCCGGACGCTCGATATCCCAGATGGCGAGATCGGCCGATTTGCCGGCTTCCAGCGTGCCGGTCTGTTCAAGCAAGCCCAACGCCCGCGCGGCCTCGCGGGTGACGCCGGCGAGGCATTCGTCGACGGTCATGCCGAACAGCGTCGCGGCCATGTTCATGGTGAGCAGCAGCGAAGTGAGCGGCGACGTGCCGGGATTGGAGTCGGTGGCGACAGCCATCTTCACGCCGTGGCGGCGAAAAAGATCGACCGGCGGCTTCTGGGTCTCGCGGATGAAGTAGTAAGCGCCGGGCAGGATGGTCGCCACGGTGCCGGCCTTGGCCATCGCTTCGGCGCCTCCCTCGTCCGTATATTCGAGATGGTCGGCCGATAGTGCGCCATAGCGGGCGGCAAGCGCTGCGCCGTGCAGGTTGGAGAGTTGGTCGGCGTGGAGTTTTACCGGCAGGCCGAGCGCCTTGGCCTTATCGAACACGCGCGCCATTTGCTCCGGCGAGAAGGCGATGCCCTCGCAGAACCCATCGACCGCGTCGGCGAGCTTTTCGGCGGCGACTTGCGGCAGGATCGTGCCGGAGACGAGATCGATGAAGGCATCCTTGTCGCCCTTGGCTTCCGGCGGCAGCGCGTGGGCGGCGAGACATGTCGTGCGGACCATGACGGGGCGCTCGTTGCTCAGCCGGCGGGCGGCGCGCAGCGACTTCTTCTCGTTCTCGAGGTCTAGGCCGTAGCCGGACTTGACCTCGACGGTGGTGACGCCTTCGGCGATCAGCGCGTCGAGCCGCGGCAGCGTCTGGGCGACAAGCTCGTCCTCGCTCGCTGCGCGCAGCGACTTGACCGAGGAGACAATGCCGCCGCCGGCGCGGGCCACTTCTTCATAAGTGGCGCCGGCCAGCCGCATCTCGAACTCGTTGGCGCGGTTTCCCGCATAGACAAGATGCGTGTGACAGTCGATCAGGCCGGGGGTGATCCAACGTCCAGCGCAATCGACGGTCTCGGCGCCCTGCCCGGCCGCAGCCGGCATCTCGGCTTCGGGGCCGGCATAGAGAATAAGCCCGTCGCGCGCGGCGACCGCGCCTTTCTCGACGATGCCGAGACCGGCCGCACCCTCGGCCATGGTCGCCAGGCGGGCATTGCGCCAAACCCGATGGCCGCTCCTGTTGTTTGCTCCACCCATCATCTTTTCCATTTGAAAGGATGTTAATTATGTATATACATATTGAAACGCGACGCAAGCAATATCGTCGCTCACGCATCGAGATTTGGAGACGCAGGTGACGGCGATCTTTGCGGAACAGGCGCTTCTGCCCGACGGCTGGCAAAGCAATGTGAGGATCGCTTTCGACGGCGGCCGCATCTCGAAGGTCGAGGCCAGCGCTTCCGTGCAAGCCGGCGACGAGCGCCACGCCATCGTCATGCCCGGCATGCCCAATTTGCACAGCCACGCCTTCCAGCGAGGCATGGCGGGTCTGGCCGAATTGCGCGGACCTTCGGCCGACAGTTTCTGGAGCTGGCGCGAAGTGATGTACCGCTTCGCGCTGTCGATGACGCCGGACCAGGTCGAGGCTGTGGCGGCGCAGCTCTATGTCGAAATGCTGGAGGCCGGCTTTTCGCGCGTCGGCGAGTTCCACTACCTCCACCATGATCGCGACGGAAAGCCTTACGCCAATATCGCTGAAATGGCAGAGCGGATCGCGGCTGCCGCCTCAGACACCGGCATTGGTCTGACACTGCTGCCGGTCTTCTATGCCCATTCGGCCCTCGGCGGCGCCGCTCCCAACGAAGGGCAGCGGCGATTCATCAGTGATGTCGAGCGCTTCGGACGTCTGCTTGAGAAAAGCCGCGAGGGCGTTCGCTCATTGGAGCAGGCCGTCGTCGGCGTTGCGCCCCACAGCCTGCGCGCCGCAACGCCGGACGAACTCGATGCGGTCGCCGCGATGGCGCCGGACGGGCCGATCCACATCCATGTCGCCGAGCAGATGAAGGAAGTCGAGGACTGCGTCGCCTGGTCGGGCAAGCGTCCGGTCGAATTCCTGCTGGCCAACGCCAAAGTCGACAAGCGCTGGTGCCTGGTCCACGCCACCCATATGACCGGGGCCGAGACGATTGCCATGGCCCGGACCGGCGCCGTCGCCGGACTCTGTCCGATCACCGAAGCCAATCTCGGTGACGGTACGTTCGCGGCGCCACTGTTCATCGAGCATGGCGGCCGCTTTGGCGTCGGCTCCGACTCCAATGTGCTGATCGGCCTGCCGGACGAGCTTCGGCAGCTCGAATATTCGCAGCGCCTCGCCCATCGCGCCCGCAACGTGCTAGCCCGCGCTGGCGGATCGACGGGGCGTGCCCTGTTCGATGCTTCGCTCGACGGCGGCAGCCAGGCGCTCGGCGCCGGTCCGGCGCAAATTGCCGCCGGCTGCCCTGCCGATCTCGTCTCGCTCGACCAAAATCATCCATCGCTCTCCGGCAAGACAGGCGATTCGATCCTCGACGCCTGGATCTTTGCCAATGGCAGCAAGGTCGATTGCGTCTGGGTGCATGGCAAGAAGCAGGTCAGCGGCGGCAGGCATGCGAAGCGCGAGGCGGTCGCCAAGCGGTTCCGCGAAGTCATGACAGCATTGTCGCAGGCCTGAACAGGAACATCCGATGAGCCTTGTCGAGACAGGCGATGTCGAGGGCGGCGAAATCCTCTCGTTGCATCAGCGCATCCTGTCGGATATCCGCGAGAAGATCCTGTCGGGCGCCTGGGCGCCCGGACATCGCATCCCCTTCGAGCATGAGCTGACGGCTCACTACAATTGCTCGCGCATGACGGTGAACAAGGCGCTGTCGCAGTTGGCCAAGGCCGGGCTGATCGAGCGCCGCCGCCGCTCCGGTAGTTTCGTGCGCCAGCCGCAGTCGCAGGCGGCGGTGCTGGAGCTGCACGACATCAGGATCGAGGTCGAGGCGCTCGGCCTGCCCTATCGCTATGAGCGACTGGAACGCTTCAAGCGGCGCAGTGGCGCCGAGGACCGTGCGCGTCTCGGGCTTTCCGCGCCGGGTCCGGTGCTGGCGCTGGAGGGCCTGCATTTTGCCGGCGAACGTCCGTTCGCGCTAGAGCAGCGCCTGATCAATCTTTCTGCGGTGGCCGAGGCAGCCGAGGAGGAATTTCTCGAGATCGCGCCGGGCCCTTGGCTGATCGGCCGCGTGCCGTGGAGCGAGGCCGAGCACCGCATCCGCGCCATGGCCGCGGACGAAGCAATCGCCGACGCGCTGGATATCGACGCGAGCGCGCCCTGCCTGGTGGTCGAACGCCGCACCTGGAGCGCCGAGCATCCGGTGACCCATGTACGGTTCATCTATCCGGCGGAGAGCCACACGCTGGTGGCGCGGTTTACCCCATCGCAGGGGTGAGCTCTTCTCCTTCTCCCCTTGCTGCGGGAGAAGGTGGATCGGCGCGCAGCGCCGAGACGGATGAAGGGTGTTCCAGCGAAGTGAGACGCGGGCATTCCCTGGAGCACCCCTCATCCGGCCGCTTCGCGGCCACCTTCTCCCACAAGGGGAGAAGGGAAAGTCGGCGCCTCAGACCGCCGCAGTCACAATAATCTCGACCAGATATTCCGGGGCGGCGAGCTTGGCCTCGCCGGTGGCGCGCGCCGGGGTATGGCCTTGCGGCACCCACTTGTCCCATTCCGAATTCATTTCCGCGAAGGTGCCCATGTCGGCCAGCCAGATGATCGCCTGGACGATCTTGGTCTTGTCGGTGCCGGCCTTGGCGAGCAATTCGTCGATGGTCTTCAGGATGTCGCGGGTCTGCGAGGCGACGTTGCCGCCGGGCTCGCCGACCTGGCCGGCCAGATAGACGGTGTTGCCGTGGATGACGATCTGGCTCATGCGCGGGCCGACATCGATGCGACGAATGCTCATTGGACGTTCCTTCGTTATGGGAGTCGCTGCTCTTTAGAGTCCGGGCCGGCGCGGGACAAGGCCGACGGACGCGAAACCAATTGAGCCAAGTGTCCGATCTCTGCCGCCCACCTACACGGCGAGTTGACCGGTCGTGACACAATTGCGCCAGGCTGGCGTGTTGACTAATGTAATAACATCACATATCGACAGCGCACTCGATTTCGCGGACCGCCGCCTGATGACCAATGCCTGCCTGACTTTCCGCGACCTGACGCTGGGCTACAACAGCCATCCGGCGATCCATCATCTCAACGGCATCGTCCGCAAAGGCTCGCTGACCGCCGTGGTGGGCGCCAACGGCTCGGGCAAGTCGACGCTGATGAAAGGCATCGTCGGCGTGCTGAAGCCTATGGAAGGCGCGGTGGTCCGCATGCCGGGCGTCCGCACGGCCTATCTGCCGCAGCAGTCGGAGCTCGACCGCTCCTTTCCGGCGCGCGTCGTCGACCTGGTCTCGCTCGGCCTATGGCCAAAGCGCGGCATGCTTGGCCGCTACACCAGGGAAGACCGCGATTCCATCAGCAAGGCGCTGATGGCGGTCGGGCTCGGCGGCTTCGAGAAGCGGCCGATCGACACGCTGTCCGGCGGACAGCTGCAGCGCACGCTGTTTGCCCGCGTGCTGTTGCAAGACGCCGACCTCATCCTGCTCGACGAGCCGTTCAACGCGGTCGACTCCAAGACCGTGGGCGATCTCATCCAGTTGATAAAGCGCTGGCATGGCGAGGAGCGCACGATCATGGTCGTGATTCACGACCTCGACCTGGTGCGGCAGAATTTCCCGGAGACGCTGCTGCTTGCCCGCCAGCCTGTCGCCTGGGGCGACACCAAGGAAACGCTGCGGCCGGAAAATCTGCTCAAGGCGAGGCGCTTCCACGAGGCGTGGGAAGAAAACGCGCCGTGGTGCGAGCCGAGTGAGCATGAACACAGCCATGATCGCGCGCACGATCATGATCATGGGCATGACCACCGACACGACCATCATCACGGCTCCGGACCGAGGGCGGCATGATGGATTTCCTCTACGGCCTGTTCATCGCGCCCTTCGCCGACTTCGCCTTCATGCAGCGGGCGCTGTTCGGCTCGCTGATGCTGTCGCTCGGCGCCTGCCCGGTCGGCGTCTTCCTCATGCTCAGGCGCATGAGCCTGTCGGGCGACGCGATGGCGCATGCCATCCTGCCCGGCGCTGCCGCCGGCTTCCTGCTTTATGGCCTCGAAATCCTGCCGATGACCATCGGTGGGCTGATCGCCGGCATCATCGTGGCGCTCGGCGCGGGTGCCGTCTCTCGCTTCACCATCCAGCGCGAGGACGCTTCGATGGCGGCCTTCTATCTCATCTCGCTGGCCGTCGGCGTGCTGATGGTGTCGATCCGCGGCTCCAGCGTCGACCTGATGCATGTGCTGTTCGGCACGGTGCTGGCGCTCAACGATGAGGCGCTGATCCTGATCGGCGGAATCGTGGCGGTGACGCTCGCCTGTCTCGCCATCTTCTGGCGCGCGCTTGTCGCCGAATGCCTCGATCCGCTGTTCCTGCGCTCGGTGAGCCGCATGGGCAGCCCGGTGCATTTCATTTTCTTGGGCCTTGTCGTGCTCAACCTCGTCGGCGGCTTCCAGGCGTTGGGCACGCTGCTGTCGGTCGGACTGATGATGCTGCCTGCCGCCGCGGCCCGCTTCTGGACGGCGCGCGTGGAGCCGATGTGCGCGCTCGCCGTGCTGATCGGCTTCGCCTCCAGCATCGCCGGGCTGCTCTTGTCCTATCACGCCTCGTTGCCTTCCGGTCCGGCGATCATCCTTTCGTCCGGCGTCGTCTATTTCTGCTCGATCCTGTTCGGCACGCGCGGCGTGCTGCGCGCCCGCATCGTGCATCACCGGCACCGCACCGCCTGACCCTCATTCCCACCCCTTAAAAGGAGACGTTGCCAATGCTGAAATCCTTCCGAGCCGCCCTGGCGTTGAGCGTTATAACATTAAGCGCCTTCGCAACCTCGTCAGCCTTCGCGGTGCCGCTCAAGGTCGTGGCGAGCTTCACCGTGATTGCCGACTTCGCGAAAAATGTCGGCGGTGACCGGGTTAACATCACCACCATTGTCGGGCCGGACGGCGACGCGCATGTCTATGAGCCGAGCCCGGCGGACGCGGTGGCGATGGCCAAAGCCGATGTCGTGCTGGTCAACGGCCTGCATTTCGAGGGTTTCCTGCAGCGCCTGGTCGACGCCAGCGCCACCAAGGCCGCGATCGTGACGCTGACCAAGGGCGTGACGCCGATCGACTTCAAGCCGGAATTCGCCGATGCGGACGCCGCCGAAGGTGCTGGCACCGGCGGCGGCAAGACCGTCACCGATCCGCATGCCTTCCAGTCGATCGCCAACGCCAAGATCTATGTGAAGAACATCGCCGACGCGTTCTGCACGGCCGATAGCGCAGGCTGCGACAGCTACACGGCCAATGCCGCCGCCTATATTGCCAAGCTCGATGGGCTGGAGGGCGAAGTGAAGGCGGCGATCCAGTCGATCCCGGAAGCCAAGCGCGTGGTCATCACCTCGCATGATGCCTTCGGCTATTTCGAACATGAATACGGGCTGACCTTCCTCGCGCCGGAAGGCATCTCGACCGAATCCGAGCCCTCGGCGGCCGATGTCGCCAAGCTGGTTAGCCAAGTCAAGCAGGACAAGGCGGCGGCGATCTTCGTGGAAAACATCACCAATCCGCGGCTCATCGAGCAGATCGCCGGCGAGACCGGCATCAAGGTCGGCGGCACGCTCTATTCGGACGCGCTGTCTCAGCCCGATGGTCCCGCCTCGACCTATATCGACATGATGCACAACAACATCACGCAGATCAAAGGCGCGATCCTCGGCAGCTGAGCGGCGAGGCGTCAACCGGCCCGGCATCTTGGGTTGCCGCAGCGTCCATTGCGTATCCAAGAGGTACGCGGCGCTGCGGGAGCCGGTTGGATTTTCCGGCGCACATTCTCTATTTGGCAGAGAAATGCGCTCGTACGGATTGCCGCTCATGCCCCGGGGTGGCATGACTGCGCCAAAGAGATTGCGAGGACCACATCATGGAATACCGCCAGATCAGCGACGACTATTCGGTCTCCGGCCAGATCCAGCCGCAGGATATTGCCGCCATCAAGGACGCCGGCTTCAAAAGCGTGATCTGCAACCGGCCGGACGACGAGCAGCCGGGCCAGCCTTCGGCCGATAGCGTCAAGGCAGCGGCCGAGGCGGCCGGCCTTGGCTTCCGCTATATCCCGGTCATCAGCGGCCAGATCACCATGGACAATGTCGAGGACCAGGCCGCCGCGCTCGACGAGCTCGAAGGCCCGGTCTTCGCCTATTGCCGCTCAGGCGCGCGCTGCACCAACCTTTATGGGCTGATCCAGCAGCAAAGGACCTAATCTTTTTTGCACAGATTCAGCGCCAAGTACGGTGGCAGTATTGGCACAGGCTGCCCTCCACCTTTGATCGGAAACGTGCTGGTCGTGGGACCAAGCACTGGGTAGTCATGGCCACCGGCATTAAAGCGATCCATCTGGCTCCGTGCGACTACTCCGGTAACCTCCACCTCCTGTGGCGGAAGCTCGGCTACAACTAGAGTATGCACTTCTTATCCCCCACGCTCTCCGATCGCTCGCGGAGAGAGACCTTTTCCCGCATCCGCTCCAATTATAAATCTGCCCCGCTCCCTCGGCAAAGAAACTCCACCCCGGAGGACATTGGAGCTGGTCGCCGCCCTCCGTCTTGTCAGTTGATATCGCGATGATTGATCCCGATGGTAAGCTTGGTGCACTTAGAGCAATCGAATTTACAAAATCAGGATCCTTTCGTAGGTTGGCAGCGACTATGCTACCCGTCATGTTTGAAGCTCCCTGTTTTGCAGCAGTTTCAACCACCGCGCGCCCTCCGAAGCCAAGTAGTGCGATTGCCAATGCCGTAAAGGCACCAATCATCACGCCAGCCTCCCACTTCTGCCCGGCCGAGAGTTTTTGGTTACCCTCGCTTTGCTTAGCAATGAGGCTCTGTACTTCTTCGAACTGCTCTTTAGTTAGACCAGCCATTTCACCCCCCAAGTTGACATCAACCCGCGCCATCGTCTCCGACTGACAATCTTACTTCACCAAAAGAAGAATTTACAGTGGTAGAGCAGCGGTTTCCTTCAGCGTCTCCAGCACGATCGCGGTCTTCACGTGCTGCACGGATTCGTGCGGCAGGAGCACGCCGTTGACGAATTCGGACAGTGACTTGAGATCGGGCGTCACCACCTTCAGGATGTAATCCATCTCGCCGGTCAGCGCGTGCGCCTCCTGCACTTCGGGCAGGCGGGCCACCAGCTCGCCGAAGCGGCGGGCGTTGTCGCGATTGTGGGTGGCTAACGTCACCGAGATGACGTTGACCAGCGAAAAGCCCAGACGGTCGCGGTCGAGCACGGCACGGTAGCCCTTGATATAGCCGTCTTCCTCGAGCCGCAGGCGGCGGCGCGAGCATTGCGAGGGCGACAGGTTCACGCGCTCCGCCAGATCGTTGTTGGTGAATCGCGCATCCTCCTGCAAAAGTGCCATTATCTTGCGGTCAAATTGATCAAGTCGCGCATCGTCCATGAATTTCTCCCTGTTCATGCACAAATTGCGCACATGATGGGCATTTCAAGCGGTTGAATGCAAGCACCGTGCGGACACTGCGCGCTATCATCGCGAAAATCGGCCAAGCACGGCCGCGACAGCTTTCGGAGGACTGCCATGGGCCCCTTCCCGCACGACGCCCCGCCTGCCAAGATCAACAAGCAAAACCCAGCCGGCACCGATGGTTTCGAGTTCGTCGAGTTTGCGCATTCGGAGCCCGAAAAGCTCGCCGATTTGTTCACCCGCATGGGCTATGTCGCGGTCGCAAGGCACCGCAGCAAGGACATCACCGTCTGGCGCCAGGGCGACATCAACTATGTCGTCAATGCCGAGCCCGGCTCGCATGCGATGACGTTCGTTGAAAAGCACGGGCCCTGCGCCGCCTCGATGGCGTGGCGCGTGGTCGATGCCAAACATGCCTTCGACCATGCCGTGTCGAAGGGTGCCACGCCCTATGAGGGAACCGACAAGGCGCTCGACGTTCCGGCCATCGTCGGCATTGGAGGCTCGCTGCTTTATTTCATCGAAGCCTATGGCGAGAAAGGCTCGGCTTATGACGCCGAGTTCGAGTGGTTGGGCGAGCGCGACCCGAAGCCCGAAGGCGTCGGCTTCTATTATCTCGACCACCTCACCCACAACGTCTATCGCGGCAACATGGACAAATGGTGGGATTTCTACCGCGATCTGTTCGGCTTCAAGCAGATCCATTTCTTCGACATCGACGGTAAGATCACCGGCCTTGTCAGCCGCGCCATCACCTCGCCCTGCGGCAAGATCCGCATTCCGCTGAATGAGTCCAAGGACGAGACCAGCCAGATCGCCGAGTATCTGAAGAAGTACAATGGCGAGGGCATCCAGCATATCGCGGTCGGCACCGATGCGATCTACGAGGCCACCGACAAGCTCGCCGCCAACGGGCTGAAATTCATGCCCGGCCCGCCCGACACTTATTATGAGATGTCGCATGAGCGCGTGCACGGCCACGACGAGCCGATCGAGCGCATGAAGAAGCACGGCATCCTGATCGACGGCGAAGGCGTCGTCGACGGCGGCACGACCAAGATCCTGCTGCAGATCTTTTCCAAAACCGTGATCGGCCCGATCTTCTTCGAGTTCATCCAGCGCAAGGGCGACGAAGGTTTTGGCGAAGGCAATTTCCGCGCGCTCTTCGAGTCGATCGAGCAGGACCAGATCAAGCGCGGCGTTATCAAGCTGGGCGGCAAGGCGGCGTAACGCCTGAGCTTACTTGCGGCCGGACCAATTATGACCTAAATTCTGGTCATAAGAGGTTGGCAATGAACGTTCCGATGGCAAAAGCAAAGGCCCAACTCGCCGAGTTGGTGAAGCGGGCCCAGGCCGGCGAAAAGATCAATCTGACCCGGCACGGGGAGATTGTGGCAACCTTGAGCGCCCCTGCCCGGCCTGCGGGGAGCAAGGGTCTGTTTGGAGCCCTGAAAGGCCAAATTTGGATATCGGATGATTTTGATGAACTCGGCCCCGAATGGGACGAGTACATCAAATGAGCCGCAAATATCTGGTCGATACCCATATTCTACTCTGGGTACTCAACGCGGATTCACGCCTTTCGGACCATCATCGGGACATCTTTCTTGCGAGTGAGGATGTGGTCGTCAGCGCCATCTCGGTGGCGGAGATCGCCATCAAGAAATCGCTCGGCAAAGTCACGCTCACAGGCAATATCGTGGAGATCTTGAAGTCGAACGGCATTCCGATCCTCGGCGTCAATGAATTGCACGCAGCGAGACTTGAGCATCTGCCGCTTCATCATCGTGATCCATTCGACCGTCTACTCATCGCGCAGGCTCAAATTGAAGATCTGACGATGGTCACTGCGGATCGGCACTTCGCAGCCTACGACGTTGCCTTGGTCTGATCATCCAGTCCCAACCGTTCGACCTCTTCTTTCCTCAGCTTCAGGTCGTACTCGAGCAGGAACTCGTCCAATTGCGGTGGCGGAACGGAAGTGCCGGAAAGCATGGCATGCACCTGCCCGCGGTGGTGGATGTCGTGCAGGAAGACATGCGCGAGGATGTCGCCGATCTTTTCGGGGATCATGCCATCCTCGCGCCGGTCGGTTATGACGCTGCGATCGAGATCGGTCTCTGAAAGTGCATCGCAGAAAGCAACGAGCCTGCGGTCGAAATCGGCCTGTGCCTTGGCCAGACCTACTGCATTGTTGAAGGGCACGTAGTCATCGTAGGCTGCGGCACCACGGCCTCCATCCGTCAGGAACTCGAGATAGAGAAGGTCGACCGCCAGGATGTGGTTGAGCGTCTCCCTGATCGACGGAAAGAAGCCGGTGCGCCCGGCCTCGAGCTCGCCGGGCTGAAGCGCCAGCACTGCACGATAGAGCCGGTCGTTCGACCAGAGATTGTTGCGCGCCATGCGGCGCAGGTGCTCCAGCATGGTCACCGGCTCAATGCTCCCCTCACCCCTCGTATTTCTCGACCTTCTGCTCGATGGCGCCGAAGATCGAATGGCCGGTTCTGTCCTTCATCTCGATGCGCACCGTGTCGCCGAAACGCAGGAAGGGCGTCTTCGGCTCGCCGCTCTCGATAGTCTCGATCATGCGCAGTTCCGCAACGCAGGAATAGCCGGCGCCGCCCGCCGAAACCGGCTTGCCAGGGCCGCCGTCGAGCTTGTTGGAGACGGTCCCCGAGCCGATGATACTGCCGGCGGCGAGCGGTCGGGTTTTCGCGGCATGCGCGATCAGCGTCGGGAAATCGAAGGTCATGTCGACGCCCGCATTGGCGCGGCCGAACGGCTTGCCGTTGACGTCGACCAGCAGCGAGAGATTGACCTTGCCGCCGTCCCAGGCATCGCCCAGTTCGTCGGGGGTGACGGCAACCGGAGAGAAGGCCGACGATGGTTTCGACTGGAAGAAGCCGAAGCCTTTGGCCAGTTCCGGCCCGGTGATGGCGCGCAGCGTGACGTCGTTGACCAGCATAATGAGGCGGATTGCCTCCTTCGCTTGTTCCAGACTGGCGCCCATCGGCACATCGTCGACGACGACCGCGACCTCGGCCTCCATGTCGATGCCGAAGGCCTCGTCGGCCATGCGGATCGGATCGCGCGGCGCAATGAAGGAGTCCGAGCCGCCCTGGTAGATCAGCGGGTCGGTCCAGAAGCTTGCCGGCATCTCCGCGCCGCGTGCCTTCCGCACCAGCTCGACATGGTTCACATAGGCGGAGCCGTCCGCCCATTGATAGGCGCGCGGCAGCGGCGAATGCGCGTCGTGCTCGTGGAAACGCGCCGAGGGAACTGCGTTGGTCTCAAGCGATTCGGCCATGGCCGCCAGATGCGGCGCAATGCGGCGCCAATCGTCGAGCGCAGCCTGCAGCGTCGGCACCAGGAAGGAGGCATCCGTGAACCGCGTCAGATCGCGCGAGACCACGACCAGTTTTCCGTCGCGCGTCCCGTTCTTCAATGTGGCAAGCTTCATGCGGTTTCCTCTCCTGAAGCGGCCTTCTGACCGCCTAGCCCCACAACAAGGCCGTCGCGGGCAATCGTCAAGTCGCCGGACCAAGTTTTCCTGACGGCGTCGATCCAGTCGTCATCGCCGATCGCCGGATCGTCGGCTGGAATGAGATGGTTGAGCACCAGCCGCTTCACCCCGGCATCGCTGGCGATGCGGCCTGCTTCGTCGGCAAAACTGTGGCTGGCTAGGAGATGCTCGCGCAGCCGCGCGCCGTTGCCGGTCCGGGCGACCAGTCGCTCCACGCCTTCCTCCAGCATGGCCTCATGGACGAGGATGTCGGCAGCTTTGGCAAACTCAGCCAGTGGCGGAAAGAAGGCAGTGTCGGCGGAAAACACCACGCTCTTGCCGCCCTGCTCGAAACGCAGCGCAAAACAGTCGGTGACCGGCGGATGGTCGACGCGCAACGAAGTCACCGTCAGACCTCGCTCGTCCAAAATCGAGCCTTCGCCGAACTCCTCGACCGTGATCAGGTCGCGGATGTCCGGCCTGCCTTCGTCGATGATGCGGATCTCGATGTCGAACTCCATCGCCTGGCAGAAGCATTGCCAGTAATGCCCCGTGCCGGGTGGGCCAAAAACGGTCACCGGCGTCGCCAGACCCGCCGTCCAGGCCGTGTGGATCAGCGGCCCGAGTTCCAGAACGTGGTCCGAATGAACGTGCGTGACGAAGATCAGATCGAGCGCTTTGAGGCTGACGCCGGCATCAGTCAGCGCACGCGTGACGCCAAGTCCGCAATCGACGACGATGGTGCGCCCGCCGATTTCAAGCAGCGACGAACTCGGCCAGGGTCCGCCTGGCCGGACTGCCGGGCCACCCTTGGAGCCGAGCAGGACGAGCCGGTCCACGTTTTCGGTATTCAAGACCAGTCGCCTTCCGGGGTGCCGTTGAAACGCTTCTTCAGGTCGGCCCAGCAGTCGATGTAGTTCTCCTGCAAGGTGCCGAGCTCGGCGGCGTAGCGCGTCAGCATCTGAGGAAAGCGCGTCTCGAACATGAAGGCCATGGTATTGTCGAGCTTGACCGGCTTCAGGTCGGCGCGCGTCGCCTTCTCGAAGCCGGAAGCGTCCGGGCCATGCGCCAGCATCTGGTTGTGCAGGCTGATGCCGCCGGGCACGAAACCTTCCTCCTTGGCGTCGTACTGGCCATGGATCAGGCCCATGAACTCGCTCATGATGTTGCGATGGTACCAGGGCGGCCGGAACGTATTTTCGGCCACCAGCCAGCGCGGCGGGAAGATGACAAAGTCGACGTTGGCCGTGCCCTCCTCGCCGCTCGGCGCTGTCAGCACGGTGAAGATCGATGGATCGGGGTGATCGAACAGGATGGCGCCGACGGGCGAAAACGTCGCCAGATCATATTTGTAGGGCGCGTAGTTGCCATGCCAGGCGACGACGTCGAGCGGCGAATGGCCGAGTTCGGTAACGTGGAAGGCGCCGCACCATTTGACGATCAGCCGGCAGGGCGTCTCCTTCTCCTCGAACCAGGCGCAGGGCGTTTTGAAATCGCGCGGATTGGCCAGGCAATTGGCGCCGATCGGGCCGCGGTCGGGCATGGTGAACTTGGCGCCGTAATTCTCGCAGACATAGCCGCGCGCCTCCTCGTCGGTGAGCTCGACCTTGAAGACGAGGCCGCGCGGCAGCACCGCGATCTCGCCGGGGCGAAGCTCGATCACGCCCATCTCGGTGACGAAGCGCAGCGCGCCTACCTGCGGCACGACCAGCAATTCGCCGTCGGCGTTGAAGAAATGGTCGTCCACCATCGACCGGTTGGCGACATAGACATGCGCCGCCATGCCCGACTGGCCGACCGCGTCGCCGGCCGTGGTGAAGGTCCGCATGCCGGAAATGAAGTCGGTCGGCTCGGTCGGCATCGGCGTCGGGTTCCAGCGGTATTGGCCGAGCGCGAGCTCGTGGTCGCCGATATTAGGCCCGGTCTTCCACAAGGGGTAGCTGGCGCCCTTGAATCGGCCGGTGTGCTTTACGCTCGGGCGAATTCGATAAAGCCAGGAGCGCTCGTTGGTGCCGCGCGGCGCGGTGAAGGGCGAGCCCGAAAGCTGCTCGGCATAGAGGCCGTAGGCCGGCCGCTGCGGCGAGTTGCGGCCCTGCGGCAGCGATCCGGGCAGCGTCTCGGTCTCGAAGTCATTGCCGAAACCCGGCATGTAGGAAAAGCCCATCCGATCCTCCCTGATCCGACTTGCAAGCTTCAAGAATTTGGCCTGCAGGCGATGTTGACCAAACTGGTTTCATTTGTAACCATCGAAAATGTAACTATCAACGACCACGATGCATCCCGGGAGCGCTTCATGGAACCGGATATCCTCGAGTTGGAAAGCTTCCTGCCCTACCGGCTCTACCGGCTTGCCGACACCGTCAGCCGCGAGTTCTCGCGCATCTACAAGGAGCGCCACGGCCTGACACGGCCGGAATGGCGCACGCTCTCCGGGCTGGGTGAACGCGGAACGATGACGGCGACCGAACTCGGCGAACAATCGGCCATGCACAAGACGAAGGTGTCGCGCGCGGTGGCGGAGTTGGAACGGCGACGCTGGCTGACACGCACGCCGGATGAGAGCGACCGGCGTGTCGAGCATCTGGCGCTGACCAAGGCAGGGCTCGCCGCCTATCGCGAAATGGTGCCGCTGGCGAAGGCGTTTGAAAGGGAGTTGCTGGGGAAGCTGAATGTGGAGCAGCGCGCGGCGATTGTCAGCGGGGTGGCGGCGCTGGAAGGGGCGTTATCCGCAACGTAGCGATGCTGTCCCGCCAGCGTCGCCAGGACGGTGCTTCAGCCAGGCCCTACCAGTCCATCACCACCTTGCCCGAACTGCCGCTGCGCATCGCATCGAACCCAACTTGGAAATCGTCGATCCCGATCCGATGCGTGATCAGCCCTGAGACATCCAGCGGTCCCTGCACGAGCGCAATCATCTTGTACCAGGTCTCGAACATTTCGCGGCCGTAGATGCCCTTCAGATGCAGCATCTTGAAGATGACCTTGTTCCAGTCGATCTCGAAGCCGGTCGGCGCGATGCCGAGGATGGCGATCTTGCCGCCATTGTTCATGGTGTCGATCATGTCGCGGAAGGCGGGGGCGGCGCCGGACATCTCCAACCCGACGTCGAAACCTTCGCTCATGCCGATCGACGGCATGACGTCGCGCAGCTTTTCCTTCGAGGCGTCGACGACATGCTGGACGCCGAGTTTTCGCGCCAAATCCAGTCGCACCGGGTTGATGTCGGTGATGACGACCTTTCGCGCACCGACGCATTGCGCCACGAGCGCACCCATAATGCCGATCGGGCCGGCGCCGGTGACCAGCACGTCCTCGCCGACCAGATCAAAGGACAAGGCCGTGTGCACGGCATTGCCCAGTGGATCGAAGATCGCGGCGATCTCGTCCGGCACGTCGTCGGGGATCGGCACGACATTGTGCTGCGGTATGGCCACATACTCGCCGAAGGCGCCGGGACGGTTGACGCCGACGCCGAGCGTGTTGCGGCAGAGATGCCCTCGCCCGGCGCGGCAGTTGCGGCAATGGCCGCAGACAATGTGGCCTTCGCCCGACACGCGCTGGCCGACCTTGTATTCGGTGACCGCGGAGCCGAAATCAGCGACCGTGCCGACGAATTCGTGGCCCGTCACCATCGGCACGGGCACCGTCTTCTGCGCCCACTGGTCCCAATTGTAGATATGGACGTCGGTGCCGCAGATCGCGGTCTTCTTGACCTTGATCAGCACGTCGTTGGGGCCGATCTCCGGCACCGGCACCTCTTCCATCCAGATGCCCGGCTCGGCCTTGGCCTTCACCAGCGCCTTCATCATGTTCGACATCAGACGCTCCTCAAAAATCTTGCCTGTCTTGATGGGATCGGTTTCATCAGTGCGCCGCCTCCAGAATGTTCTTCAGCCGGAGCAAGTCTCGATTGGTCGAACGCCGAACGGCCAGGGCGATAAACGGCGCCACAAGACGGGAAAAGCCTGTCGGGGTACCGCGGTTCCGGAGCGCCATATGGGTAGCGCCTTCTCGGGTATCGCGCCATGCATAACTCGTTTCCATGGGAAACGGTCCTTCGGCGGTTCGCATCCCCAGCCGCTCGCCCTGCACGAGATCTACAATTTCGTAGGTGTAAACAAGCCGCTGTCCGAGGAACTGCGCTACGAATGCAATTCTCGATCCTACCTGGACCGGTCGGGGCGTCTTCCATTCGACCGATTTGATATTGACGTACCAGCGGGGCACGTTGTCCGGATCGGCGGAAAAGGCGGCGACGACCGCGCGGGGCCTGGCGATCTCGATCCTGCTCGTGACATCGATCGTCATGGCCGACTTCTGTTTTCCTCGGCGTGGGTCAAGCGATTACACCCAGTTCTTTTCCCACGTCGCCGAAGGCCGCGACCGCACGGTCGATGTCGGCGCTGGAATGGGCGGCAGACATCTGCGTGCGGATGCGCGCCTGGCCCTTCGGCACCACCGGAAAGGAGAAACCGATGACATAGATGCCGCGCTTCAGCATGCGCTGCGCCATCTCCTGCGCCAGCGCCGCGTCGCCCAGCATCACCGGGATGATCGGATGATCGGCGCCAGCCAGCATGAAGCCCAGTTTGCCCATCCTGGAACGGAACCGGTCCGCATTGGCATATAGGCGCTCGCGCAACGCGTCGCCATGCCGGATCAGGTCGAAGACCTTGATCGAGGCGCCGGCGATCGCCGGCATCAGCGTGTTGGAGAAGAGATAGGGGCGCGAGCGCTGGCGCAGCCAGTCGACCACTTGGCTTTTGCCCGACGTGTAACCGCCCGAGGCGCCGCCCAGCGCCTTGCCGAGCGTGCCGGTAATGATGTCCACCCTGCCCTCGACGCCGCAATGCTCGGCCGAGCCACGGCCGTTCTTGCCGACGAAGCCGACCGCATGGCTGTCGTCGACCATGACCATGGCGTCGTATTTCTCGGCGAGGTCGCAGACGCCCTTGAGATTGGCGATGATGCCGTCCATCGAGAACACGCCGTCAGTGGCGATCAGCCGAAAGCGGCAGTCCTTGGCCTCCTTCAGCCGGGCCTCGAGATCGGCCATGTCGTTGTTGGCGTAGCGGAAACGTTTGGCCTTCGAGAGCCGCACGCCATCGATGATCGAGGCGTGGTTCAGCGCATCCGAGATGATGGCGTCCTCCTCGCCGAGCAGCGTTTCGAACAGGCCGCCATTGGCGTCGAAGCAGGAAGAATAGAGGATGGTATCGTCCATGCCCAGAAAGGAAGAGATGGTCGCCTCAAGCTGCTTGTGTTCCTCCTGCGTGCCGCAAATGAAGCGCACGGAGGCCATGCCGTAGCCGTAGCGGTCGAGCGCGTGCTTTGCCGCGTCGCGCAGATCCGGGCTGTCGGCGAGCCCGAGATAGTTGTTGGCGCAGAAATTCAGCACCTTTTCGCCGCCGACCTCGATCTCGGCGGACTGCATCGAGGAGATCACCCGCTCGGACTTGTAGAGTCCGGCCGATTTCAGCCCTTGAAGCTCGCTGTCGATATGGGAAAGGAATGCTTTGCTCATGGTCGGCCCTGTTCGGTTCGAGGCCGGACTGTCGCGCTACGGGCACGAAAAATCCATCGCAAAAGCGACCGCTTCGGTGGCGCTGCGAAAGCCCGGTCGCAATCCCTGCGATGGCGTGGCGGCAATAGGATCAAAAAAGAGATGTGCAAGAAAGGACGTGATAACCATCTTGCGAGCTTTTCCGCGCTGCCGCGATCACCTTGCCGACCCGTTAACCCTTTCAAGTTAATCGTTTTCCCGCCACGAATCCTTGGCAGGTATCCGTCGACCGGAGGGGTCACCCAGTTATGTCGCAGCAGCCAGTGCAGAGCGTTTCACGCACGCTGATCCTGCTCATCAAGACCGGCTACTGGCTGGCGCTGACGATCATCGCCGCCATGGTGGTGGCGTCGTTCATTCTTCTGCAGCAGTTGATGGCGCAGCAGCAGCATAATGACGCACTGCTCGACATCGTCTCGACGCAGAAGGCGCTGTCGCAGCGCATCGTCTTCCTAGCCAGCGCCACGGGTGCCGCCTCGCGCGACAAGCAGCCGGCGCTGGTGACCGCGCTCAAACAGGCGACCGGCGAGTTCGAGACCAACTACGACCGGCTGCTCACCGAGACCGGCGCCGATCCGCTGTCGCCGGCGCGCAACGATCCCAAGTCGATCGAATACGTGCTGTTCAGCAAGCCGTTCCATCTCGACTATTTCTCCGTCGGCCTGGTGGCCAACGGAGAGCGACTGGCCTCGTCCTTCGGATCCCAACTCGGCATGCAAAGCGACGGCTACAAGGGCGGCACCGAGCGCGCCGGCCTCGACGCCTCCGTCGCCAATGCGACCTTGTCCGGCTATGCCGCGCTCGGCCAGCGCATCAGCGCTTTTGCCGACGAACGCTCCGGTCAATTGCTCAACCTGCACCGTACGCTGTTCTTCGCCACCCTCGGCGTCATCGTGCTGGTCGCGCTGTTCATCTTCCGGCCGATGTCCAACGCCATCCTGCGCAAGACGCGCGAGCTGGTCGACGCGCGCAACTCGATGGCCTTCATCGCCGTGCATGACGGCCTGACCGGGCTGCACAACCGCACCTTCCTCACCGATCATTTCGAAACGCTGATCAAGGGCGCGCACCGCCGCCGCGAGCGCCTGGCGGTGATCCAGCTCGATCTCGACCGCTTCAAGCAGATCAACGACACGCTTGGCCATGCCGCCGGCGACTACGTGCTGGTGGTCACCGCGCAGCGCATGCGCGATTCCTGCCGCGCGTCGGATCTGTGCGCGCGGCTCGGCGGCGACGAGTTCGTCATGATCCTCAACGGCGCTGGCAGCACCGAGGACATTCACGCGCTGGCCAAGCGCATTCTCGACGAGATCAACGAGCCGATCACCTTCCAGGGCACGACCATCATGCCCGGCGCCAGCGCCGGCATCGCCGTCTATCCGGTCGACGCCGACAACGCGCAGGACCTGCTCGTCCATGCCGATCTCGCGCTTTATTCCGCCAAGAAGCTCGGCGGCGGCAACTTCTCCTTCTTCTCCGAGGAACTGCGCCGCGAGCTCGACTACCGCAAGCAGCTCGAACAGGACATCCGCAACGCGATCGCCAACAAGAGTTTTGAGGTCTATTTCCAGCCGCAGGTATCGCTGACCAGCGGCAAGATCAGCGGCATCGAGGCGCTGGTGCGTTGGAAGCACGCGACGCGCGGTATGATCTCGCCCGGCGAATTCATTCCCGTCGCCGAAAAATGCGGCTTCATGCCGGATGTCGGCCGCATCGTCATCGCCAAAGCGATCGAGGAAGCTGCCGAATGGAACCGCGCCGGCATCGATTTCGGGCGCCTCGCCGTCAATGTCTCGGGCACGGAGCTGCGCGAGCCCGATTTCGACGCCTTCTTGTTCGGCACGCTGGAGCGGGCCGGGCTGCCCCCACAGAAGCTGGCGCTGGAGATCGTGGAATCCGTCATCCTCGATGACGAGAAGACCGGAATCGCCGCGAAGCTGCGCCACATCCGCGCCGCCGGCGTGCATCTCGAGCTTGACGACTTCGGCACAGGCTATGCCTCGCTCAGCCACGTCAACCCCAACGAGATCGACCGGCTCAAGATCGACCGCCGCTTCGTCCAGAACATCAACGAGAACGGCGACAACTCCAAGATCGTGCGCGCCATCACCGAGCTTGCCCGCGGGCTGGGCATCTCGATCGTCGCCGAGGGCGCCGAAACCGAGGCCGAGCTCGACTCGCTGATGGCGATCGGCTGCGACCAGGTGCAGGGCTATTCCATCGCCTTCCCGATGCCGCAGGACAAGGCGCGCGAATGGCTTTTGGCACGCAGCCCGAAGAAGGCGAAGTTGAAGGTGCTGCACGGCAGCTTGGCTTGAGATGCGCCGATATTCAGGTGAGGCCGGCCTGCAAATGCCGGCTTCTCGCGCTTCCGGTGCTCACGTACGTTAAGTACGCTCCGCTCCGGCCTTCGCCGGCCGAAGCCCTCATAGGTATCTCCGCCCTATGAAGGCTACGGCGAGGCTACACCTTCGGCGCGATATCGGACTACGAGTGAGGCGGCTCAGCGTTCCGCCTTAGCATCGCAAGCACCTGCGTGAATTCGGCGAGCTTGTCATCGGGGATACCAGCCCGCAGACGCTTGTCGAAGGCTACCGCCGCGAGGCGCAACTTTTCGAACAGCGCTTCGCCGGCTTCCGTCAACGCCACCTGATGGACCCTGCGGTTTTCCGGATCGCGGCGGCGTGTCAGCAATCCTTGCGCCTCCATGCCGTTGAGATGATGGGTAAGCGTCGCACCCTGGATGCCGATCATCCCGGCAAGCTCGCGCTGGTTCGCCAGTTCCTTCGACTTGACCGACAGCAAAGTCACCCAGACCGGCAGCGTGCCGCCGGCCTCGACCATCGCGGCATCGAAAGCCTGCGCCACCACTTTCGAGGTACGAGCGAGAGTCATGCCGACGGGCGGACGGTCAAACGGTGTCATGACCTGACAGTAGAGCAAAGCGATTGGAACATGAAACCTGGCTTCATGATTGACATCTAACCGTTAGATATCTAACTTTGTCTTATTGATGGCGTCGGCATGCTGCGACGCGCGGCGGCGGCAGAGAGGAATGCGGTCATGCAATATGTCTATATCGTCACCATCGGTCTGCACGTCATGGCCGGCGTGTTCTGGGCCGGCACAACCATTGCGGTTGCCCGCGATCCGGAGATCAAGGCGGAGCGCTTCATCCGGCCGCAGCTCGGCGCCTCCGGCCTGGCGTTCCTGACTGGCATACTGCTCTGGTATTTCTTCCACGAAGGGGCTTTCGGCTCGATGGAGAAGGTGCTGGCGCTGGGCATTTTGACGGCGCTGGTCGCCGCCGGCGTGCAGGGTGCGCTTGTCGCCTCCGCCAGCAGACAGCTGGCCGGCGCAGATCAAGCGAGGCAAACCCAGCTGCGGGCGAAAATGACCAGAGGCGAACGCATTGCCGGCGGGCTGCTGGTTATCACCGTGTTTTGCATGGCGTCTGCCAAGCTGTTTTGAAATCGCACGGCCGGCAAAACCGACCGGGCGCGGCGCGCAACGGACCAAAGCGGCAGTTGGCTCTCCTTGCAAAGGTCCGTTGCGCGTCACAACCCTCAGATCCTGATCCCAAACCGGATCCCGTCATAGATGGCGGCGTGGATGTTGCGCGAGGCGACAGCGTCGCCGATGCGAAACATCACGAAGCCGCCTTCGGCATTGCGAGCGGGGAAGATGTCGCCGCCGCTCACCAGCCGCTCATAATCGACCGCGCCGCCGTTCTTCGACAGAGGTTTGAGCGACAGATAAAGATCGTCGAGCGGCGCGGTGCCGTGCTCGACCACCACCTGGTCGATGCGCCGCTCGCCGCGCCAGCCGTCGGCGAAGTCCGACGCCAGCTCGGCGACGAGCTGGTTGCCCTCGCGGCGAACCGAACGCAGGCGGGTGTTGATGGTGACGGTGACGCCTTTCTCATGGAAGGCGCGCATATAGGGCACGTGGTTCAGGCCGCCCATTTCCGGCGCGAAGAAGCGCTCGGGCGAAACCAATTCCAGCTTCGAGCCGCTGTTGGCGATCAGCTCGGCGGCGCCCATGCCCTGATGGCCGCCATTGTCGTCGTAAAGCAGCACGTTCTCGGCCGGCTTGACGCTCCCGGCCATGATGTCCCAGCTCGAGGTGACAAGATTGTCGCCGGCCGTCAGCGGCGGGTTCTGCGGCATGCCGCCGGTCGCCACGATCACCACATCCGGCGCCAACGCCAGCACGTCATCCTTCTCGGCCCAGGTGTCGTAGCGGATCTCGACGCCGAGACGGTCGAGCTCGGCCAATCGCCAGTCGATGATGCCGATCAGTTCCTTGCGGCGCGGGTTCTGGGTTGCGAGCCTCACCTGGCCGCCTGCCTGGCTGGAGGCTTCGAGCACAGTCACCTGATGACCGCGTTCGGCGGCGACGCGGGCGGCCTCCAGACCGCCGGCGCCAGCGCCCACCACCACGACTTTCTTCTTCGGTCCCTCGCTCTTGGCGATGACGTGCGGAATGGTCGCCTCGCGGCCGGTCGCGGCGTTGTGGACGCACAGCGCCTCGCCGCCCTCATAGATGCGGTCGAGACAATAGGTGGCGCCGACGCAGGGGCGGATCTCGTGCTCGCGGCCTTCCATCACTTTGCGGACGATATGCGGATCGGCGATATGCGCGCGGGTCATGCCGACCATGTCGAGCTTGCCGGTGGCGATGGCGTGGCGGGCCGTTGCGACATCGGAAATGCGCGCCGCATGGAAGGTCGGGAATTTCGTCGCCGCCCTCACCTCACCGGCGAAATCGAGATGCGGCGAGGACCGCATGCCGGCCACCGGGATGACCTTGGTCAGCGACGCATCGGTCTCGATCGTGCCGCGGATGATGTTGAGAAAATCGACCTTGCCGGATGAGGCCAAGCGCCTGGCGATCTCGACGCCAACTTCCTTCGAGATGCCCTTTTCGACATCCTCGTCGGCGACCATGCGAATGCCGACGATGAATTCTTTACCGACCGCGGCGCGCACGGCGTCGAGCACCATGTCGGTGAAGCGCAGCCGGTTGTCGAGCGAGCCGCCGAACTCGTCGTCGCGATGGTTGGTCAAAGGCGACCAGAAGCCGTCCATCAGATGGCCATAGGATTCGAACTCGATGCCGTCGAGCCCGGCTGCCTGGCAGCGCTGCGCGGCGGAAGCATAGTCGGCGACGATGCGCTCGATATCCCACTCCTCGATGGTCTTCGGGAACGCGCGGTGCGCCGGCTCGCGCACCGGCGAGGCCGACAGCACCGGCAGCCAGTCGGCCTTGTTCCAGCCGGTGCGGCGGCCGAGATGAGTGATCTGGATCATCACCTTGCAGTCATGCTCATGGCAAGCATCGGCGAGTTCGGCCAACCACGGCACGATCCTGTCGTCATAGACATGCAGATTGCCGAAGGCAGCCGGACTGTCGCGCGAGACGATCGCCGAGCCCGCCGTCATGGTCAGCGCCATGCCGCCCTTGGCTTTCTCGGCATGGTAGAGCCGGTAGCGCTCCTTCGGCATGCCGTCCTCGGAATAGGCCGGCTCATGGCTCGTCGACATCACCCGGTTCTTCAGCGTCAGGTGCTTGAGCTGATAGGGTTGGAGAAGCGGGTCGTTGCTGGTCATTGTCTTCCTGCCGTTTCAAATTGTGCGGGAGCGGAGCGCTCCCGCTTCCATTTCACGCATCGGATTCATCCGAAAACCGCTGCGCACTTTTCGGTCCGATGCTAATGAGCGGTCAAACGCGCTGCGCCCGAGAGGACTGCAACGCTTCTTTCAACCTTCGTTTCGCGCCCGCCGCATTGAACTGCGCTTCTAACGGCCGGGAGCAAGGAGCCCGCCCATGACCGACGCCAAAAACCTCACCCAGCTCGGCAAGCACGTCGAGACGCCACAGAGCCCCGAACAGGCGGTCCTGGAGACCGTGCCGTTCCAGCGCGGCGACGGCCCGCCGGCGATCGTGCGCTTCACCTGCCCCGAATTCACCTCGCTGTGCCCGGTCACCGGCCAGCCGGATTTCGCGCAAATCGTCATCGACTACGCGCCTGACCGGACCCTGGTGGAATCGAAATCGCTGAAATTGTTCATGACCTCGTTCCGCAACCACGGCGCCTTCCACGAGGAGTGCACCGTGATGATCGGCCGCCGCATCGTGGAGGCCACGAAACCGCTCTGGCTGCGCGTCGGCGGCTACTGGTTCCCGCGCGGCGGCATTCCGATCGACGTCTTCTGGCAGACCGGCGCGCCGCCCAAGGACGCCTGGCTGCCGGATACTGGCGTTGCGCCCTATCGCGGAAGGGGTTGAGATTTGTTGCGAAAGGCTGGCGGGACAGCGCGCGAAGGAACGCCAGCCCTGATCTTCAATCACCATTATCATTCGCACTGATACTGGCTGAGCGCCCACTCGCCGGTGACTGACAGAAGGTCGGAGACCTTCCAGGCGCCGCCGACCTTCTTCAGCTTCCATTCCAGCCGGTGCTGGTGGCCTTCGACGACGAAGGCGACGACCACCTTGGCCTCGTCGCCATTGACGGCTTCGATGGTGCGCAGGCTCCGGTCGATGGCGAGCTTGTCATAATCTACATTGTCGAGCGCCATGTTGGGGTCGAGGCACTCGCCCTGCCCCGAGACGCGTAGCGCATCGCTCTTGTCGAGCACGGTTTTCGCCGGATCGATGAAGTTCTTGCGCTGAGAAGGGTCGAGTTCCAACCCGACATGTTCGTAGAACGGCTTCACCACCGCGGTCGGCGATCCGGGCAGGACAGGTGCGACGGGCGCCGGTTCGGTCGGCTTGATTTCCGGCGCCGCGGCAGGCGGCGACTTGTCGGTCTCGGGCGCTTTGTCGCCTGAAGACGCGTTCGGGGGCGGCGAGCCGAAGAGCGCCTGCGCCAAGGCTCCGCCGCTCAGCCCCGCGGCCAGCATCGACAAGCTCGACAGCACGAGGACGGACCAGCGAAGCACGGCGTCACTCCGTCGAGGCGCCGCATTCCAGCGCGCTGAGCTTCCAGTCGCTGGTCTTGGAGGTGATATCGGCGATCTTCCACTTGCCGTCCACTTTCTTCAGCGACCACACCATTTCGCGTTTGGAGTCATCGCCTTCCGGGAAAAGATTGAAGCTTGCCGTCACCTCGGCGGTGTCGCCGTTGACGGCTTCGGTGAGCTTCAGCGTCTTCGACAGGGTCTTCTGATCGAAGTCCTGGGCGTCGAGGCCGGGGGCGAAGTCGATGCAGGACACCTCGTCGGGCTTCTCCTTCTGCGCCCTGTCGTTGGCTTCGAACAGCCTGGTGACCGGCTCGGTGAAGCGGTCGCGGTATTTGGCGTCCGCCTCGAACTTCACCTCCGGCACGTAGAAGAACTTCACGGTGTTGGAAGCCGGCCCGGCAAGCGCGGCGCCGGGCAAGGCTATCGACATGGCAGCGGCAAGCACTATCGGCTTCATGCAGGATCTCCGAGGTTCGGTGCGTGGCGGCAAGCTCGCTGCCACGCATCCTGCATACCGGCTTTTTTGCGGCTCATGAAGTCCAGTCGCGCTCAGGCATCCAGCCAGACGTTCTGGAAGTCCATTTCGTAGGTCTGGTGCATCGAATAGTTCTTCACCTTCTTGTTCATGTGGCAGTAGAGCTTCTGCCAGAAGGGCTGGATGATGACGCCGGAATCCTGCAGGATCGCCTCGACATCCTTCATCACCTCCTTGCGCTTGGCGACGTCGATCTGCGACAGCGCATCCTTGAGCTTGGCGTCGAACTCCGGGTTGGAATAGGCCGTCTCGTTCCAGGCCTCGCCGGTGCGGTAGCCGAGCGCCAGCACCTGCACGCCGAGCGGGCGCATGTACCAGATGGTCATCGAATAAGGATATTTCGTCCAGTCGTTCCAGAAGGTCGAGCCGGGCAGCACCGTGCGCTTCACCTTGATGCCGGCGTCGCGCAGCTGGCCGGCAATCGCATCGCCGGTGTTCTTCTGCCATTCGTCCTCGACCGTGATCAGCTCATGCTCGAAATCGGCCTGACCTGCCTCCGCCATCAGCTTCTTGGCGCCGGCGGCGTCGCGCTCCTTCTTGGGCAGCGGGTAGTATTCAGGATGGATCGGGCTGACATGGTGGTTCTCGCCGACCGTGCCGCGGCCATTGTAGCCGAGCTGCATCACCTGGTTGTTGTCGACCGCCATCTGCAGCGCGTTGCGCACCCGCTTGTCGTCATAGGGCTTATGCGTGATGTTGGTGCGGGCAACGAGCGTGGTCGCCGTCGCGACCTCCGACTTCACCAGATCCATCTTGTCTAGCGGGTCGATGTAGTCGGCCGGCGTTTCGAAGTCGAGGTCGATCTCGCCGGAATCGAAGGCATTCAGCGTAGCGTTGAAGTCGGTGCCGTAGTCGATGAACTCGACCCCGTCGAGCGGCGCTTCGCCGCCCCACCACTTGCCGTTCTCGCGGCGCTTGACGACCGCCTTCTGACCAACCGAATAGGACACCAGCTCGAAAGCTCCGGTGCCGATCGGCTTCTTGATCGGGTCGGCGCCGTCCTTGTCGAAGTCGCGGTGCACGACCAGGGCCGGATAGTCGGTGAGGCCGGGGATGATGGCGATGTCGGCTTCGTTGAGCTTCAGCTTGACCGTGTGGTCATCGACCTTGGTGATCGCGCCGTCCTTGGCCTTGCCAGTCTTGGCATCGATCAGCGCGCCGACACGAGCCGCCATGGAATTGCCGGACGCCCCCTTTTCGCACCAGCGGTTCAGATTGAAAACCACATCATCGGCGTTGAAGGCATCGCCATTGTTCCAGGTCACGCCCTTGCGCAGATGCAGCGTGTATTCGGTGGCGTCCTCATTGACGTCCCAGCTTTCGAGCAGCACCGGCTCGAAAGTGAACTGGTGCGTGTAGCGCACCAGCGGTTCCAGCCACGTGCGGGTGACGTTTGCCATCTCCGTCCAGTCATAGGTGCGCGGATCCTTCTGCGCCTTGACCGACATCGCGACATGCAGCGTACCGCCCTTCTTGGGCTCATCGGCAAGGGCCTTGGTCGGCGCGGCAAGGCCGAGCATGCCATAGGCGAAAGCCGTCGATGCACCGAAAGCGCTTGCCAGAGCCAGGAATTCGCGCCGGTCGACACGCCCTGCCCGCGCCTCCTCGGCCATCGCTTCGATAGCGGCCGGAACCCGGTCGCCATTGCTTCTGAACAGTGTCATTCTCTTTCTCCCATTGGTTTGAGCGGGTCTTTTGCCCTTTTGCTTGAACTTTCGTCTATTAACTAACGCTGTCCGGCAGCTTTTCCTCACGCCGGGCGATCAAATCCCTGAGACCTTCGGCGACGCCTTCGTCGAGCTTCGGCTCCTGGTAGTCGGCGAGCATGGCGCGCGCCTTTTCTCGGCCGCGCGTGTCATGATCCTTGGCGCCTTCGGCGCTCCACTGCTCGAAGGAATTGAAGTCCATGATGTTGGGCATGAAGAAGGCGCTCTCGAAATGCTCGAGCGTGTGCTGGGTGCCGAGGAAATGCCCTTGCGGACCGACCTCGCGGATTGCCGCCATCGCTTCCTTGAAATCGTCGAAGGGAACGCCGCCGGCATATTTATACCAGCCGACGAGTTGCTCGCAGTCGGTGGCGAATTTCGAATAGCCGCAGGTGAGGCCCGCCTCCAGCCAACCGGCGGAATGCCAGATGTAATTGGCGCCGGAAAGGATCGCGGCATGCATCAGCATGTTGGCCTCATAGCCGGCCTGGGCGTCATTGAGCTTGGAGCCGACATGGAAGCCGGAGGTGCGCCAGGGCAGCTTGTATTTCCTGGCCAAGGCGCCCATCAGATACATCATCTGCGCCGCTTCCGGCGTGCCGCCCATCGGCGCGCCGGTCTTCATGTCGACAGTAACCATGAACTGGCCGTAGAGCTGCGGCGAGCCGGGCCGGATGAGCTGGGTCAAAGCCACGCCGGCGAGCGCCTCGGCATTGACCTGCGCCACCGCGCCAACGGCGGAGGCCGAGGTCGAGGCGCCGCATAGCGCGAAAGGCGCCAGGATCAGCGGCTGGTTATGGCTCGCATAGACCCGCATGGCGTCGATCATGGTGGCGTCCCAGACCAGCGGCGAATTGCAGTTGGTGATCGCCACCAGCACCGGGTTGTCGCGCACGAAGTCCTCGCCGAAGACGATGCCAGCCATCGCCATCGTGTCCTCGGCGCGCTCCTTGGACGTGACGATGCCCATGAATGGCTTGTCGGAATGTTTCAGCGCCGAATGGATGATGTGGAGATGCCGCTTCGGCACGGCGATTTCCATCGGCTCGCAGATGACCGAGCTCGACGAATGCAGCGCCGGCGCCATATAGGCCATCTTGTGGAAATTGTTGAGGTCGGCGAGCGTGCCGTAACGGCGCTTGTTGTCGAGGTCGCGGATATAGGGAGCGCCATACATCGGCACGAAGATCGAGTTCTTGCCGCCGACGCGCACCGTGCGCTCCGGATTGCGCGCGTTGAGCGTGAACTCAGGCGGAACTTTCGAGACGAGTTCCATCAGGAGCGCGCGGTCGATGCGGACGCGCGTTTGCCTGACATCGGCGCCGGCCGCTTTCCAGAGCTCTATCGCCCCGTCGTCGCGGAATTCGCAGCCCACCTCCTCGAGGATCTTGAGCGATTCCTCGTGGATCAGCTCCACCCCCTCGTCGGGCACGATCTCATAGGCTGGGATCTTGCGCACAAGGGTCGGGAAGGACGCGATCGGCGCGCTTCTCAGCGCCTTGCGGCCAAGACGGCCACCGCCGCGGCGGTGGGTCTGTTCGGTCAATTCAACGGCCGGTGCGTTCATGGAGGCTCCTTCTTCCCGCCACTCACGTTAGCGAGGCAAAATATGGCTGTGACGCTGGAAAATCCTGATCTTCTGTATAAGTTCACCTTATGCGAAGCCTGCGCCACCTCCTGCCCTCGGCCGGCAGCCTCATCGTCTTCGAAGCCGCCGGCCGGCTGTCGAGCTTCACCGCCGCCGGGCGCGAGCTCGGCATGACGCAGGCCGCCGTTTCCTATGCCGTGCGCGGGCTGGAGGAGCAGCTCGGCGCCAAGCTCTTCCAGCGGCGACATCGCCAGGTGCTTCTGACGGAAGCCGGCGAGCGCTTCCATGCCGACGTCTCGCTCGGCCTGTCGCATATCCGCAAGTCGGCGGAGGACCTGCGCCTGCAGGCAACCGGCGGGCACGTGACTTTGGCCGCCTCGACGGCCTTCGGCTCGTTCTGGATGATGCCGCGCCTGCAGCAGTTCCGCGACGAGCTGCCGGGCATCGACCTGCGCATCCAGACCGCCGATCGCGACCTCGACATCATCGCCGAGGGGATTCCGCTCGGCGTGCGCGGCGGCGTGCCGCGCGACTGGCCGGACTATCACTCGCTGTCGCTCTCCGACGAGGAGATCTTCCCGGTCGCCGGCCCGAACTACCTCGCCAAATTCGGCAAGCCGAAGACGGTCGAGGAACTGGCAACGCACCGGCTGATCCATCTCGAGGAACCCTATCGCGAGGCGCCGAACTGGGACGAATGGTTCGCGTCGGCCGGAACCAGCCTGCGCAATGCGGAGCGCGGGTTGCGCATCAACGATTATGCGCTGGTGATCCAGGCGGTGATGGAGGGACAAGGCATCTCGCTTGGATGGCGGCATCTGGTCGAGCGGCTGGTGGCATCAGGGCTGCTGGTGCCGGTGACCGATCATGTGATGCGGACCGGAATCGGCTTCCACGTCATCTGGCCGAAGAACCGCGACCTCAGCGAGAATGCGCGCAGGGTCAGGGACTGGCTGGTGGCGCAGGCTTAGATTTGCATCATCGTCGGGCAATCGCCGTCGTAGCGATCCTTCACACCCCTCTCTGTCCTGCCGGACATCTCCCCCGCAAGGGGGGAGATCAGACTTGACGCAGGCCCTCGCCAATCTCGTACGTTGCAGAAGAGCGAGGCGATGACACAGCCAATCTCTCCCCTTGCGGGGGAGATGGCCGGCAGGCCAGAGGGGGGTGCTGTCCCGCTAGCCTCTCCATAATACGCGCAGCTTTTGCCCACGCCGTCCGAATCCGCCTATAGTCGCCTCATGCCCATCCGCCAGCTTTCCGAAACGATGATCAACCAGATCGCCGCCGGCGAGGTCATCGAGCGTCCGGCGAGCGTGGTGAAGGAGCTGGTCGAGAATGCGCTCGATGCCGGCGCATCGCGCGTCGAAATCGTCACCGCCGGCGGCGGGCTCAATCTCATCCGCGTCACCGATGACGGCTCGGGCATTCCGGAACAGGAACTGGCGCTGGCGGTCGCGCGGCACTGCACCTCCAAGCTGTCCGACAGCATCCACGACATCCGTTCGCTCGGCTTCCGCGGCGAGGCGCTGCCTTCGATCGGCTCGGTGGCGCGGCTGTCGATCCGCTCGCGCACGGCTGGCGGCGACAGCGCGGCCGAGATCGGCATCGACGGCGGGCGGGTCTCGGCGGTGAAGCCGGCGGCGGCAAACCGCGGCACCACGGTCGAGGTGCGCGACCTTTTCTTCGCCACCCCGGCCAGGCTGAAATTCATGAAGGGCGAGCGCGCCGAAAGCTCGGCCACCAGCGACGTGGTGAAGCGTATCGCCATCGCCTTTCCCGCTGTCCGCTTCACGCTGGCCGGCGCCGACCGCTCGACGCTGGAACTGCCCGCAACCAGCGACACGCCGGAGGGCCGGCTTGCCCGCGTCGCGCAAGTGATGGGCAAGGATTTCCCGGACAATGCCATTGCCATCGATGCCGCACGGGAGGGAGTTCACCTTGCCGGCCACGTCTCGATCCCGTCCTACACGCGTGCCAATGCGCTGCAGCAATATGCCTATGTCAATGGACGGCCGGTTCGCGACAAGCTGATCGCCGGCGCGATCCGCGGCGCCTTCGCCGACGTGCTGCCGCGAGACCGGCATGCGGTGACGGTGCTGTTCCTGTCGCTCGATCCCTCGACGGTAGACGTCAACGTCCATCCCGCCAAGGCCGACGTGCGCTTCCGGGATCCCGGCCTGGTGCGCGGGCTGATCGTCGGCGCCATCCGCGAGGCGCTGGCCGGCGCCGGCATCCGCGCGGCGACGACGGGCGCCGCCGGCATGATGGCGGCATTCCGGCCGGGCGCGGCGCCCTACTCGCATGCCGGCCCGGCCAACGGCCATCGCAGCTACGAGGCCGCTTATCACGCTTCCGCCTCCGGAGGCTTCGACCCGTTGCGCTCAGCGCAGCGGCCGCTCGACATGGGCGAGGCACGGGCGCCACGAAACGGCTTCGCCGAGAACGAGCAGGCGGCCTTCGAAACCGGCCCGCTCGCCAGCACCGATGTCCGCGCCGGGATGGCCGAGCCGACCGAGGCGCTGCTCGGCATGGTGCTGGGCGCGGCGCGCGCGCAGGTGCATGAGAACTACATCGTCGCCCAAACCAGGGATTCGCTCGTCATCGTCGACCAGCATGCCGCGCATGAGCGGCTGGTCTACGAGGCGCTGAAGAATGCGCTGCATTCTCGCGCCGTGCCGTCGCAGATGCTTCTTCTGCCCGAGATCGTCGACCTGCCGGAAGAGGATGCCGAGCGGCTGGCGATGCATTCCGAGACGCTCGCCAAATTTGGCCTAGGCCTCGAGCGCTTCGGCCCAGGCGCGGTGGCGGTGCGCGAGACGCCGTCGATGCTGGGCGAAACCAATGTGCAGCAGCTGGTGCGCGACCTTGCCGACGAGATCGCCGACAACGACACCGTCGAGACGCTGAAGGAGCGGCTGGACAGAATAGCCGCGACCATGGCCTGCCACGGCTCGGTGCGGTCAGGGCGCCTGCTCAAGGCCGAGGAGATGAACGCGCTGCTGCGCCAGATGGAGGCGACACCCGGCTCCGGCACCTGCAACCATGGCCGCCCGACCTATATCGAGCTCAAGCTCACCGATATCGAGCGGCTGTTCGGGCGGCGGTGAGCGTCCCCTGGCTCGTTGCAACAGCAAGGGTCGGCGCCATACGCTGAATATCATTTCTTGAGGTGGTATTTTCCTGTCTTCGGGTTGAGAACATAGTCGTTCGCGCCTGCGAATTTGCCGCCTCCAAATTCCACCGAAATGATGTCCTTGCCTGCCTCCACCCATTTTTGCACGTTCATATAAATGGGCGTCGTCGACATACCGGCGTTGCAGTCCTCATCGTCGAAGCCGATCTCCTGAACGGCCGTCTTTTTCTTCTTGTTGATCACCAGCATTTTCGTCATGCAGATGCCGGCGTCGGACTTCGTGTAAATCCCCGCAAATCTGTCGCGGGTCGTCTCAGCCCAAAAGGGAATTTCGACGGTCCCGTCGATCTTCAGGTCGCCTGTATTGTCAAGACTCGCGACCTTCCTGAGCGTAACGGGAAATTTGTCCACGCCTTTGCTCCAGCTTCCCGCCGCGCCGCTTTCACTGATCTCGATAGAGAAAGGACATCCGGTGGTGTCGACGGGTGTTTTTGACCCCATGACGAGGACGCGTTGAAATTCCTGGTCGTCCGCGATCTCGCACAGCGTGAGCTTTGAGCCCTCCGCCTTGCCGTAGATCGCGATTGGGCTTTGCTTGGCGTCGTAGAAATAGCTTCCCTTGACACTGATGCCGCTGCCGAAGCTGGCATAGCGCTGCAGGGAGACGTGAACCGGGTTCGGTCCGATGGAGCCTTCGTAGTTTTCCACCTGGTACCAGCCCGCGAAGGCTTTCCCGCTTAGCATCAGCAGGCAGAAAACCGTGGCAATGAAGCCTCTTCCCATCCCGATCCCCTCCATCAAAGGCGGATCAGGATAGCTTGCCTCACGTCCGCATCACAGGGGGCGCCCGGTTACCGAGTCCAACTTGTCAATTTGAGTCTGGAAACGATCGCAACCGTTGATTTACCGCTTCAAATTCACAACGATCACGCCGCCCAGCGCCAGCGCGCCGCCGAGGATGCCGAGCAGCGACGGCACTTCGCCCAGCCAGAAGAAGCCGATCAAGGCGGAGGTCGGTGAGACGAGATAGAGAAAGTTCGAGGCGCGCGCGGCAGGCAGGCGGGACAGCGCGGTCGCCCAGGCGGCATAGGCGATCAACGAGGGCACGATGCCGAGATAGATGACGGCGCCGAGACCGGCGGTGTCGGCGACCGCTGCCTGCGAAAAAGCCTCGGGCAGGAAGGGGGACAGGCAGAGCGCGCCGAGCACCATGTTGGAAGCGGAAATGGTCAGCGGATGGTGGTGGGCAAAGAGCGGCTTCTGGACGATGGTGTTGACGGCGGAACAAAGTGCTGAGCCCAGCACCAGCAGCGCGCCGGCGTTGAAATGAAGGCCGTGCCCGTCGGCCACCGCGATGATGCCGATGCCGGCGAAGGAAATGACGGTGCCCAGCCAGGCAAGCCCCGAGAAGCGCTCGCCGAGCAGCGCCATCGCCATGATAGCGGTGAAGATCGGGCTGACATTGATGATGAAGCCGGCCGCACCCGACGAGACGGTCAGCTCGCCGAAATTGAGCATGGCGGTGTAGAGCGCAACGAAGATGGCGCCGCCGAAGCCGAAGCGCCACAGCTCGTCCACTCGGGGCAGTGCCGGGCGCTTCACCGCGAGGAAGATGGCGGCCGGAACCGCGGCGATGGCAAAGCGCAGCGCGCCGAGCTCCAGCGGCTGGAAGGCGGCAAGGCCGGCGCGGATGGCCGGGAAAGCCGAAGCCCAGCCGATGACCGTCAGCGTCACCGCGATTGCGGCGGTGGTGTCCATGCGCTGTGTCTCATTCAACGTGCCAGTGTAAGCGCTCATTGCCGTAGCCTCGTCTTTCTGCGTCATGGATGCAGAGAACGCCATTGCCGGCCGGTTGACAAACGACCAATTCGAGGGTCAGCTGTGAGCATGGATCACAGCTCTGACCAGATACTGCCGCTTGAAACCCTGCGCGCCTTCGATGCGGCGGCGCGCATGGGGAGTTTTTCCGCGGCGGCTGAAAAGCTCAACCTCACTCATGGCGCGGTGAGCCGTCAGATCGCCAAGCTGGAGGACTGGCTTGGCTTGAAAGTGTTCGAGCGCAACGCGCGTGGCGTGACGCTGACGATCGAGGGCAACCGGCTGCATTTGAGGACAGCCGAAGCTTTCGCGCTGATCTCGTTCAACTCCGACCGCTGGGTCGAGCCGCGCGGCACGGCCGTGGTGCGGCTGGCGTCGATCCCGTCGGTGAGCGGGCTGTGGCTGATGCCGCGCATGGCCGCGCTGGAGAACCATCCGACCAAGCTGCGCATCGTGCTCGACGTCGACAACCGCCAGGCCGATCTCGCCGACGAAGGCATCGATCTTTCGGTGCGCTGCGGGCGCGGCCGCATTCCGGGTCGCGTCTCGGTGCAGCTGTTCGAGGAGCATATTTTCCCGATCGCCTCGCCGGAGCTGGCGAAGGAGATCGGACGAGGCGACCCTGCCCGGCTGCTAAAATTCCCGCTGATCAACGATTCCGACGCATCCGCCTGGCGCGCATGGCTCGCGGCGCAGGACATGGACTATCGCCCGCGTCCGCAGGACCGGCGTTTCGAGGACTACAATCTGGTGCTCGATGCGGCCGCGCATGGGTTGGGCATCGCGCTGGCGCGGCCGCCGCTGACGGCGGACCAGCTCCAATCCGGCCGCATCGTTGCCGTCGACGAGCGCGCTGCGCTCAATCCGGTGTCTTACTGGATGGACCGCCCGGTCGGCCGGCCGCGCGCGGCAGCGGCGGACCTTGCCAGGCGCATCGCCGAACAGGCAGGGCTTGCTCCGGAAAAGCTCGAGGCTTTCCTTCAGGACGACGTCTAGAGCGGGCTTATCGAAGCAACAGAACCATGATGGTGGCGGTCACGGCCGAGACGATTGCCGTGACGACCGAAATCGTCCAGAGCGATACCGCAACAGAATCGGATCGCGGCGCGTGACCAGCCGGACGAACCGCGGCGCCGCGAGGCTGCGGTGCATTGGCGTTGGCCGCGACCAGCATCGCGGCGGAAGCGACGGCCGGCGAAAATGTGGACAATGACGGAGTGACCGCGGGCCTCGGCGTGGTGTCGACGACCGCTGCCGGTGGCGGGGCGACGCCGCGCGGTGCCCGATCGGTATCTGTCGCCACCCTGCCCGTCGAAGGTGTTGCCGGCGCGTCATCCAAGGCAGCATCGGGCTCCATGACGGCCCGGTAAGCGTCCTCGGCCTCGGAGGACGACAGGCGTGGTGATGCCTGAGCCGCAGGGCGCGGCGCCGCGCTTTGCAGCGACTGGGCCGCGATTTGCGCCGCCTGCACCATTGATGGCGCCGGCGGCTGGACCAGCGTCTTGATCAAAGCCGCCGTCGCCGGATCGGCCTTGGGCGATGGCACCGCCTGCGGGGTGAGCGCCTCATTGATCAGCGTGTTCAAGCGGGTCGGAGTGATGTCCATGCCGGGGCTCCGGGAACCATTTATCGCTGCAGCCATACCGGATGAGCATTGCGTCAAGCTTGACGTTGCTTGCGATTTATGGCGATTGAAACCCGATGAACTGCAGCGTCCTTTCATGATGAACCGTTTCGAAGGCCCGGGCGGCAGGGAAGCCCGGATCCGTTATCTCGACGGCGACTTCCAAGTCACCAGTCCCGGCTCCTTCGTGCGCTGTGCGGTGACGGGCGAGAACATTCCGCTCGACGAGCTCAAATATTGGAGCGTCGCCCGGCAGGAGCCCTATGTGAACGCCGCGGTGTCGCTTGCCCGCGAGATCGAGATGCACCCGGAATTGCGCAAGCGCGGATAAGCCTTGCGAGCCCATGGCGCTTGGCAGCCAAGCTCGACCGCTCAGGGTACTACAGTGAAAAACTTCAGGAAATCTCTCAAGACACTTCTTCGCATGCCGCTTGTCATGCGCGCGAGATGGCGCGATCGGGCGGTGTCGAGAGCGCCCCGATTCAAGCTGACGGCCTGCGCCATCTTCCGCGAGGAAGCGCCGTTCCTGGCCGAATGGATCAGGTTCCATCAGAATGTGGGATTCGAGCATTTCTATCTCTACAACAACTTCTCGACCGACGACTTCAAAGCCGTATTGAATCCGTTCATTCAGGAGGGCCTGGTTACGCTGGTCGACTGGCCGCGGCCGGTGGGGCAGCTGTCGGCTTATAGGGACTGCATCCGCAGGCGCTGGCGCGAAGCGTTGTGGATCGGATTCTTCGACATCGATGAGTTTCTTTTCGCGCCCGACGGACGTGACGTACCCTCGGTTCTGAGGGACTATCGCGACCTGCCAGGCGTTTGCGTCTTGCAAGCTTTCTATGGCTCCTCCGGCCAAGCGGAGCGACCAGAACGGCCGGTGGTCGAGGCCTATACGATGCGAGCCGGGCCGGACATCACGACGGTCAAGACAATCCTCAACCCGCGCATGGTCTACAGAGTGGGCGTCCATCAGTCGAAATTCCTGTCCGGTGAAGGGATGGACACCCGTCGACGGACCATCGCGCCCGGCATGCCTCCCCAGTTCGATATCCTGAGGATCAATCACTATTGGTCGCGATCACTCGCCGACCTCGACCAGAAAATCCGGCGCGGCGACGCCTCGACTTCCGCGCTGCGCGACAGGGATTGGCATTTCGACTTCGAAAGCAAGCTCAATGTCGAGCGCGACGAGGCGATCCTGCAGGCGATGCGGCGCGCAGGATAGCCGTAGCCACTTCTTCCCTTCTCATCGATGGTCCCACTCCGTCGTTTCAGTGCTGACACTTTCGCCTTTCTGGGGCTATAGACAGCAAAGGGCGACGGGTACGGGGGTTTATTGTGAAGGTTCTTGTGACGGGTGGGGCCGGCTTTATCGGCTCGCATCTATGCGACCTGCTGCTGGCACAAGACCGGCAGGTACTATGTGCCGACAATTTTTCCACCGGCTCGGCGGAAAATATCGGTCATCTTCTGGGCAATCCGCATTTCGAGTTTCTGAGGCACGACGTTACCATGCCTCTCAAAGTCGAAACGGATGAAATCTTCAACCTCGCCTGCCCGGCCTCGCCTGTTCACTATCAGCGCATTCCGATCGAGACGACCAGGACCTGCGTCTATGGGGCGATCAACATGCTCGATCTTGCACGCGCTTCCGGGGCCAGGATCCTTCAGGCATCGACATCCGAGGTCTATGGCGATCCGCAAGTCCATCCCCAGACCGAGGCCTATTGGGGCCACGTCAATCCGATCGGGCCGCGCAGTTGCTACGACGAAGGCAAGAGATGCGCCGAGGCGCTGTTCTTCGACTACCGGCGTCAGTCGAAATTACCCATCAAGGTGGTGCGCATATTCAATACATACGGGCCTCGCATGCACCCGTCGGACGGACGGGTGGTCAGCAATTTCATCGTCCAGGCCTTGCAGAACGATCCCATAACCATCTACGGCGACGGTAGCCACACCCGCAGCTTCTGCTATGTCGACGATCTCGTCGATGCGATGGTTCGGATGATGGCTACGCCCGACGATTTCGTGGGCCCCCTCAACGTCGGCAACCCGACGGAAGTCACGATCCTGGAACTGGCCGAGCTTGTATTGAGCCTTGTCGGCGGCAAGTCCAAAATTGAGTTCAAGCCCCTGCCGCAGGACGATCCCCGCCAGCGCCAACCCGATATAGGTCTGGCGCGGTCGACGCTGGATTGGTCTCCTCGCGTCGCTCTCGAGGATGGGCTCGCCGAAACGGTTCGCTACTTCCGCCGCCTCATCAACGGCAATTGACGGTGGCGCCCCTTTAAGTCTTTGTCTTCATGCATGTCGTTATCGCAAAACCGCTGCACACTTTTGCGCGACATGCATTAGCCCCGCATCTTGCGCAGGCGCCAGGCGTCGAGCGTCTCGTCGACGATGCGTTCGGGCACATGATCGAGCTCGAACACGGCCTCGATGTCGAGCACGTCCAGCTGGGCGAGGAAACCGGCAGGCGTCTCGCCATGGCGCAGCCGCGCGGCGTCCTTTGCCGTGGTGACGAGGCGCAACCCCTCATGCCGGGCGAGCGCCAGGAGGTCGGCAAGCTCGTCCTGGGCGTAGAAATGATGATCCGGAAAAGCGCGCGACTGAGCCACTTCGCCGCCCGCGCCGCGCACCGTGTCGAAGAATTTCTCCGGATGGCCAATGCCGGCAAAGGCCAGGAAGCGGCCGCCGGCGAAGCGCGACGGATCGGCCGGCTCGACATGCGCCAGGAAGATCGGCCGGCCGGCGCGCGCCGCCTGGCGCACGACGCCGTCGGCGGCGGTCCCCTCGCCCATCTTCAGCAAGCCGCTGGTGAAGACCAGTTGGTCGACGACCTTGGCGCGGAGCGGCCCGCCCGGGATGACGCGGCCGTTGCCGATGCCGAAGCGGGCGTCGACCACGACCAGCGCATAGTCGATATGGACGCGCGCCGACTGGAACCCGTCATCCATGATCAGGAAATCGCAGCCACGTTCTTCGATGAGCAGCTTCGCACCGGCGGCGCGGTTCGCCGTCACCGCGACGGGCGCATGTTCGGCCAGGAGCAGCGGCTCGTCACCGACATGCTTGGCGGCGTCGTGATGCGCATCGACGACATGCGGCTTCGCGAACGAGCCGCCATGGCCGCGTGACAGGAAGCCTGGCGTGAGCTGCATGCGCTTGGCCTGCTTGGCCAAAGCGATGGCGACCGGTGTCTTACCGCTGCCGCCGACGGTAAGATTGCCGACGCACAGGACCGGCGCTGCGACCTTCTCGCGCGGCGCGTGGCGCATGCGACGGCCGGCGACCAGCCCATAGATCGCCGATGCGGGCGACAGCGCAAGCACGCGCCAGTCCGGCTTTTCCCACCAGAAGGGTGGCGCTTCGCTGGTCATCGCGCCTGCCCCATGCGTCTCGGCTTCGCGCATGGACTTGTCCAAAAATCGGATCCGATTTCTGGGGTCATGATCTAGCGCCCGTTTGCGCCTTTCAGGCGCGCCTTGACGACCAGAGGCTGGATATAGGGCTCCAGCGATTTCAGCGTGCGGGCAAGCGCGCCGCGCATTTCGTCGACGGTGGCGGCACCCGCCGCCATCATCTCGTGGCGCGCCACTTCGTTGGTCAAAAGGAAATTGACGGCGCCGGCCAGCATGTCACGGTCGCGCACCAGCTTGGCGCCGCCGCTGTCGAGCAGGCGCTGATAGGCCTCGCGGAAATTCTGCACGTTACGCCCAGCCAGCACGGCGGTTTCGAGCATCGCCGGCTCGAGCGGGTTCTGGCCGCCTTGCGAAGTCAGCGAGCGGCCGACAAAAGCGATCTCGGTCAGCCTCAGATAAAGGCCCATCTCGCCGATCGTATCGCCGAGCAGGATGTCGGTATCATGGGAGATGCGGTCGCCCTTGCCGCGCCTTGCCACGGACAGGCCCATGCCGGAAATCTGCGCGGCCAGCGCATCGGCGCGATCGGGGTGACGCGGCACGACGATGGTCAAGAGCCCGTGATGGCGCCTATGCAGGCTGGCATGGACCTCCGCGGCCACGACCTCCTCGCCATCATGAGTCGAGATCGCAGCCCAGGTCGGACGGCCGCCGATCTGGCGCTGCAGGGTGGCCAAGGCCCGCTCGTCGACCGGCGGCGGGTTGGTGTCCACCTTGAGGTTGCCGGAAACGGTGACTGGCCGGGCGCCCAGCGCGCGGAACCGCTCGCCGTCGACATCCGACTGGGCGATGACGTGGGCAAGATTCTCGAACAGCGCCTCGGCAACGCCGGCGCGCTTCTTCCAGGACATGAAGGAGCGGTCCGACAGCCGGCCGTTGACCAGAACCTGCGGCACGTTGCGGGCGCCAAGTTCCAGGATGGTCATCGGCCAGATTTCCGATTCGGCGATGATCGCCAGTTCCGGCCGCCAGTGGTCAAGAAAACGGCTTACCGCGGGCTTCAGATCGAGCGGCACATATTGGTGGATGATGCGGCTGCCGAGGCGCTCTTCGGCGACCTTGGCCGAGGTCACGGTGCCAGTGGTCAAAACGATGTTGACGCCATAGTCGAGGATGCTCTCGACCAGCGGCACCACCGCGATCGTCTCGCCCACGCTTGCGGCATGGATCCAGATCACCGGTCCTTCCGGACGGGGACGGCCGGCGATGCCATAGCGTTCTCGGCGGCGGACACGATCCTCCTTGCCGCGCGAGGCGCGCCAGGCGACATAGGGGCCGATCAGCGGATAGGCGGCCGCCCCCGCATAGCGATAGGCAGTCAGGGCCGCACGCGCCCAGCGCTCGCTCATTTGCCGCCGTCCACGAGGCGATAAGCCTCAGCCGTCGCGGCGTTGAGGGACGCCGTGACCTCCTGGCGCTTGCGCTCCATCTCGGCATCGTCGGCATCGGCGGGCACGAAGACTGGCTGACCCACGATGACCGCGGAGCGGCCGAACGGCAGGTTGATGGTGGTCTTGTCCCAGCTCTTCTCCAGCACCTTGCGGCGGCTGGTGGCGATGGCCGATGGCAGGATCGGCCGGCCGGAAAGCCTTGCCAGGAGAACGATGCCAAGCCCAGCGTCGCGCGGCGTGCCATTCGGAATATCGGCGATCATGGCGACGTTCTTGCCGGTGGCAAGCGCCTTCCTCAGCGCGATCAAGGCCTTGGCGCCGCCCTTGTCCAAATGCCTCGAATTGTCGCGGCCGCCGGAGCCGCGCACTGCCTCGATGCCGAATTTCTCGATCATCAGCGCCTGGAGCTCGGCGTCGGCGCTGCGCGAAACCATGGCGACCAGCGGCCGGCCCTCGGGGTAATAGGCAGGGGTCAAAAGGTGCTGGCCGTGCCAGAGCGCGATGATGCCCGGCTCAAGATGCGCATAAGCGCCGCCGGCTACTCGGGTCGAGCCTTCGACGAGCGGGCTGGTGACGCGAATCAACCGCAAGAACCAGGCGAACAGGCTGGCGATGAAGTTCTTGACGAAACTCGACTGCGCCAAAGGCTCGCGGATGCGCCGCCACAGCGTGCGCGTTCCGCCGCGTCTGGCGGCGCGCGGCCGGGTCGCCCCTTTCACCGCTTCATGCTCCATCGACGTCAACCGCCGACCTTCGATTCTGGATCGAGCAAGCGGTGCAGATGAACAACGAAATAGCGCATATGAGCATTGTCGACACTTGCCTGCGCCTTCGCCTTCCAGGCGGCGTGCGCCGATTGATAGTCGGGATAGATGCCGACAATGTCGAGGGCGTCCAGGTCGCGAAACTCGGTTCCACCCAGCTTTTTCAGCTCGCCACCGAACACCAGGTGCAAAAGCTGCTTCTTTCCGTCTTCCACGGCCATGCCGATCCTTCGCAGATTCATGAGTTTTGTGAAACGTTTAGCCCAAAGCAGCCGATTTTGGAACTGCGGGCCGACTCACCCTTGGTCAATCCCCGCGATCACCCTGGCGAGCACGCCGAGCAGCTCGCCGCTGCCTGCGGCGAGCGCACCATGGTTGATCACCTCGCCGGCATAGCGCGGCGGCTTGCCGGTGCGGTCGAGCAAAGCTCCGCCCGCCTCGGCAAGGATGAGGTCTGCGGCGGCGATGTCCCAGTCATGCGCGCTCGGCTTGACGAAGGTCGCATCGAGCTTTCCGGCGGCGATCATCGCCAGCCGATAGGCAAGCGAAGGGATGTAGGCCGTCCGCCGCAGCCTGTCCTGCCATGCCGGCGGCATCAAGTCGACCAGCGGCTTGGGTCCGCCGATATCGACGCTTTCGCCCAGCGGGCGCACATAGATGCGCTTGTCATTGAGATAGGCGCCCTCGCCCGGCAGCGCCCAATAGGTCTCGCGTTTGGCCGGGCATTCGAGCACGCCGGCGAGCGAGCGCCCGTTCTCGACCACTGCGACGCTGACACACCAGGAATGCAGGCCGTCGAGAAAGCCGCGCGTGCCGTCGATCGGGTCGACCACGAAGGTGCGGCGGGCCGACAGCCTGGCATGGTCATCGGCGGTCTCCTCCGACAGCCAGCCATAATCCGGACGCAGCCGGAGCAAGGTCTCGCGCAGGTAGGTATCGGCGGCGTGATCGGCCTCGCTCACCGGCGAGGTGCCGCCCTTCATCCACACCTGCGGGTTCTTGCCGAAATAGCCCATGGCGATGACGCCGGCCTCGCGGGCGGCGTCGCGCAGCAAAGCAAGATCGTCGCGGGCCTCGCTCGAGTTCAATTGGTCAAGCGCCGGCAAGGGTCATCCCTTCGATCAGGAGCGTCGGCGCCGCGGTGCCGAAATTGCGGTCGAGATCGTTCGCCGGAACCATGTTGAGGAACATGGCCTTCAGGTTCGAGGCGATCGTCACCTCGGCGACCGGATAGGCCAATGCGCCGTTCTCGATCCAGTAGCCGGAAGCGCCGCGGCTGTATTCGCCGGTCACCATGTCGACGCCCTGGCCGAATACCTCGGTGACATAGAAGCCGCTCTTCAACGACGCGATCAGATCTTCCGGCGAGCGCTCGCCGGGCTCGATGGCAAGGTTGGTCGAGGACGGCGAAACCGACGAGCCGCTGCGCGAGCCGCGCCCGTTGGTGACAAGGCCGAGCTCGCGCGCGGCCGAGGTGGACAGGAACCAGTGATTCAAGATGCCCTTCTCGACCATCAGCAGCTTCTCGCCCTCGATGCCCTCGCCATCGAAGGGGCGCGAGGCCTGGCCGCGCCGCCGCAAAGGCTCGTCGGTGACGGTGATCGCGGCCGACGCCACCTGCTTACCCATCATGTCGCGCAGGAAGCTGGTCTTGCGGGCGACCGCGGCGCCGTTGATGGCGCCGGCGAGATGGCCGGCAATGCCGCGCGCGACGCGCGGATCGAACACTACGTCGACCGGGCCGGTCTTCGCCTTGCGGGCGCCGAGGCGGCGAACGGTACGTTCGCCCGCCTTGCGGCCGATCTCTTCCGGCGTGTCGAGGTCGGCGAAATGCTGGCGCGACGAGAATTCGTAGTCGCGTTCCATCGCCGTTCCCTCACCCGCAATGACGCTGGTCGAGCGCGAGAAACGCGAGGCGACGTACTGGCCGACAAAGCCATGCGATGTGGCGAGAACCATACCGCCCAGGCCGGCGCCGGCGCTGCTGCCCGAGGAATTGGTGACGCCCTTGACGGCCAACGCGGCCGCTTCGGCGGCAAGTGCAGCTTCCTTCAGCTCGTCTGCCGATACCTCTGTCGGGTCAAAGAGGTCGAGATCGCGCAAATTGCGGGCAAGCAGCGCGGGGTCGGCGAGGCCCTGGAACGGGTCTTCGGGCGAAACCCTGGCCATCGCCACGGCACGCTCGGCGAGCGCCTTCGGGTCGGATGCGGCGGCGGTGGCCGAGACGCTCGCCACACGCTGGCCGACGAAGACGCGCAGCGACACGTCCTCGCTCTCCGACGATTCGGTGCCTTCGACCTTGCCCAGCCGAACCGACACGCCGGCCGAACGGCCGCGCACCGCCACCGCGTCGGCCGCATCGGCGCCGGCGCGCCTGGCGGCCTCGACGAGCGCCGCGACGCGATCGGTCAATTTCGCTGCGTCGAGCTTATCGGTCATGCGTTTGTTCCTGTCTGTTCACGCAGTCTGTGAGGTCGGGATCACGCCCGCACCCATCCATTGATGCTCACGCACCGTCTGCGGATGCTCACGCACTATCTGCTGGATGCTCATGCACCATCTATTGTTCCATTGCCGCTTGTGCAATGGGCTCAGGACAATCAGGATATCGCGGCCAAACCGTCCAAAGCGACCGGAAGGGGTTCCGATCGCTGGAATAGTGTCACGTTCTGACGAAATGGGCTTGGCCGCGCGCGCTTCAGCGCCGGGCTAATGGGGGAAGGATGGATTATTTTGTCGACGGAGAGTTTACCCATGACTGGACCTCCCATCATCTGAAGCTTTGGGAGGAGCTTCTCGGCGACAAGGCCGGCACGGCGACGGCTGTGCTCGAAATCGGCTCGTTCGAGGGGCGTTCCGCGCTGTTTTTCCTGCAATTCCTGCCAAAATCCCGCATTACCTGCGTGGATAGCTTCCAGGGCAGCGAAGAGCATCTCGAGCCTGGCTCGAAGCATGAATCTGATATGGCCGAGGTCGAACGACGCTTCGACCGAAACCTCAAGCCCTTCGCCGGCCGGGTCGAGAAACGCAAAGGCCATTCGTTGACGATCCTGCCAGGCCTTGCCGGCGAAGGACGGCTGTATGACGTGGTCTATGTCGACGGCGACCATTCCGCCACCTCCGTTTACAGCGATGCCCGACTGGCCTGGGACCTGCTCGACAATGACGGTGTCATGATCCTGGACGATTACCGGTGGGGGCCGGATCTGCCGATGGCCAGGCGTCCCCAGGCAGGGATAGAAGCCTTCCTGAGCCAGGTCGCCGGGGAATACGAGCTGTTGCACCGGGGCCAGCAGATCGTCATTCGCAAGAGCGAGATCGTCGCGGCCAAGTCATTCACGATCGCCGGCCGCGACATTGACGGGCTCGCCGGCGGCGCGCTGTCGCCGCCGCTGGTCAGCTTCGTCGTCATCAACTGGAATTACGGCGGCTATGTCGGCGCGACGATCGATTCCATACGCAGACAGGACTATCCGCATTTCGAGTGCATCGTCATCAACAACGGCTCGACCGACGACAGCGCGCAGGTGATTGCCCGGCATGTCGAAGGCGATCCGCGTTTCCGGGTGGAGACGCTGGCGCAGAACCACGGCCAGCTCGGCGCCGCGCTGTGGGCTCTGGACAAGGTGAACGGCGGATTCGTCACCTTCGTGGACGCGGACGACGTGCTGTTCGACAACTACGCTTCGACGCACATTCAGGTGCATATGGCATTGCAACGAAGCGTCGGCTTCACTTCGGCCAACGTCGCAGAGATGGACTCGACAGGCGCAGCCCTGACGGCCTCGTACCAGCAACTCCGGCTGAACAGACCGGGCGCGCAGCGAGGCCTGCGAGGTGAGCGGACCGTGCTGCGGCTGCCGACCGTCTCCCCGTCGCAATACCGGCTCCTCGACGCCAGCACGGCGACCATACCGCGTGCGCACGTCGGCTGGTTCTGGGCGCCGGGCAGCGCCAACATGTTCCGCACCTCGGTCCTGCATCTGCTGCGGTTGGACGATGGCAGCAAACCCTGGATGACGTCGGCCGACGGCTATTTCAATACAATATGCCATGCGGTTGCCGGCAGCGCGCTGATCGACATGCCCTTGTCCGGCTATCGTCTGCATTCAAGCAATTATTTCGCCACCGGCGAAAGCGTGGAGGGCATTCGCAGCGGAACCAGAGAATACGCGGCCAAATTGCAGAAATTCACATATGAAAGCGTCAAGTATCTGATCGAAGGAAGCGAAAGATTCGACTGGCTTTTAGGAGGCGAGTTCTGGCCGGTCGTGGACCGGGTCACGCGAGAAAACCCCGACAGGTTGCGCGACTATTTCAGCGACGAGATCGCGGTCGAGATATTCGAGCGCAACGCGCCGCAATTGAGGTCTGTTTTCGGTGCCAGGAGGTTCAGCAGAGAGGTGCTGGCCCGGTTTTCCGGAGCCCAGGCAAGATCCATCCTCAGAGCCGGTTTCGGCGGCCGAATTCCAATGCGCGTCCTCTCGAAATCGCTGTTGCGCGATGTCCGCATCTTTCTGAGGATCGGACGGAAGCGATAATGACCGCGCCGAAGATCAGCTTCGTCATCATCAACCACAATTACGGCCAGTATGTCGGCCAGGCGATATCGAGCGTTCTGTCGCAGGATTATGCCGAGCTCGAATGCGTTGTCCTCGACAACGCCTCGACCGACGACAGCCGCGATGTCATCGCGCGATTCGAGAATACCGACCCCAGGCTGGCGTTTGAATATCTGGATGACAACCTGCACCAGATGGGCGCGTTCCTTCACGTTCTGGATCGCCTGGCGGGCGAATTGGTCTGTATCGTTGACGCCGACGATTTCCTGTTCGCGAACTTCGCGGCCTTTCACGCCCAGCTTCATTGCGATTGCCCGACGATCGGCGCCACGTCGGGCGGCGTTCTTGAAACCGATCATGCCGGGCGGCCGCTGTCTTCTGGTTTCGCATGGTTGCTGCACCGCAGAGTGGGCAGCCCCCTTGATCCCGACCGTTCACACTCAGATCACATGATTCTGGGACGACGGGAGCGCGAGCTGCTCTGGCAACAGTCCACGGTGATAGAGCCTCACGAAGCCGGCTGGCACTGGTCGCCTGGTACGGCGAATATGTACAAGCGGCATTATCTCGTCCGATGCAAGCCATCCCTGGCTGTGGTCGGCAATGCCGCGACCGACAATTATTTCATGCCGTTCGTGCATGCCTTGGCTGGCTCGGCCTGCATAGACCTTCCGCTTTCGGCCTACCGAATTCACGGGAGCAACGTGCATGGCGCGCAGCCCTCCTTGCCGAACTTGAGGACATTCAGCAAAGCCGCCCATCAGCGTTCGCGCGTGCGGCGAAGTGCTATGGTGCGCGAACTGGCCTCACGTGCCCGGGATTTTGTGTCGACCCACGGACGTGCTTTCTGGACCCTGATGGACGCTCCCAGCGTGCCGGATGGGATTCCGTTGAAGGCATATTTCAACGACCCTGCAATTCAGGATATTTTGGCCGATCACTTCGACGAGATCCTGGCGGCGTGCGGGGAAGCCGAGACGCGCGAGGCGTTGCGCGCTCGCATGGGGCGCAAAGGCTACAAGCAATTCCTGGCCTTGCAGGGTCAGAGAAAATCCCGACCTGACTCGAGGGCCGACGGCGGCTAAAATCACGCCACCGGCGCCCAGATCACGTCGTCGACCCTTGCGGCCCCTGTTGCCAGCATCACCAGCCGGTCGAAGCCGAGGGCCGAGCCGCTGGCTTGCGGCATGATGGCCAAAGCGGCGAGGAAATCCTCGTCCAGCGGATAGCGCTCGCCATAGACGCGCTCTTTCTCGTCCATCTCGGCGGCGAAGCGGCGGCGCTGCTCGGCTGCGTCGGTGAGCTCGCCGAAGGCGTTGGCAAGCTCGACGCCGCAGCAATAGAGCTCGAAACGCTCGGCGACGCGCGGATCCTGCGCGCTCGGCCGGGCGAGCGCCGCTTCCGAAATCGGATAGCCGTATAAGATGGTGGCCCGCCCCTGCCCCAGCACCGGCTCGACTTTTTCGACCATCACCCGGCTGAACAGGTCGGCCCAGTTGTCGTCGGGCGCAGTGCGCAGGCCGGCGCGGACCAGTGCCTCGTGAAGGGCGTCGCGGTCGGTGCTGCCGTCGGCCGATACGGTCGCGAGCAGGTCGATGCCGGCATGGCGCAGGAAAGCCTCCGCCACGCTCAGCCGCTCCGGCTCGGCGAACGGATCGGCCTCGCGGCCGCGAAAACGGAAACTCTTGGCGCCGGCTTTTTCCGCGGCGAGCGCCAGGAATTCGGCGCAGTCGGCCATCAGACGCTCAACTGTATCGCCGACGCGGTACCATTCAAGCATGGTGAACTCGGGGTGATGCAGCGGCCCGCGCTCGCGGTTGCGCCAGACCGGGCCGAGGCTGAAGATGCGTTCCTCGCCGGCGGCGAGCAGCTTCTTGCAGGCGAATTCCGGCGAGGTGTGGAGATAGAGCTGCCGGCGCGATGCGTCAGGCCCGATCGCCTCGGTGGCGAAGGCGGCGAGATGCGCCTCGTTGCCCGGCGAAACCTGCAGGGCCGAGGTCGTCACCTCGACGAAATCGCACTGCGCGAACCAGCCGCGAAGGGCGGCGGCGATGGCATTGCGCGCCATCAGCCGGGGCCGGCGGTCGGCATGGATATGCGGCGTCCACCAGGGCGAAGCGGCGGTCATGGGCAGGAAAATCGCCCGACAGGCTGGCGGTTCGGCGCAAGATGCGCTAGGGCGCACGCGATGGCCGCCGTCGCCGCTTCGCGGAAATCGACGCTTGCAGGCCGAAAAACTCGAACGGGATCGAATATCGTGGTCAAGGTCATCGCCAGTTCCTTACGCAAAGGCAACGTCGTCGATAAGGACGGCAAGCTGTATGTCATCCTCTTTGCCGAAAACATCCACCCTGGCAAGGGCACGCCGGTGACCCAGCTCGACATGCGCCGCATCGGCGACGGCGTGAAGGTCTCGGAGCGCTACCGTACGACCGAAATGGTCGAGCGCGCCTATGTCGAGGAGCGCGAGCACACCTTCCTCTATTCCGACGGCGAAGGTTTTCACTTCATGAACCCGGAAAGCTACGATCAGGTCGTGGCCTCGGAAGCCGTGGTCGGCGATATGGCGCCCTATCTGCAGGAAGGCATGGCCGTGCAGCTCGCGCAGTTCAACGGCGTGCCGATCTCGCTGGTGCTGCCGCAGCGCGCCACCTTCGAGGTGGTCGACACCGAGCCGGTCACCAAGGGCCAGACGGCGTCTTCGTCCTATAAGCCGGCGATACTCTCCAACGGCGTGCGCACGGCCGTGCCGCCACATATCTCGGCCGGCACGCGCGTGGTGGTGATGACCGCCGACGGTTCTTACGTCGAGCGCGCCAAGGACTGAGATTTTAGGGCGATTGAAGTGGCTCGCCTGAGCACAGGCGGGCCTGCAATTACACATAGTTGGCTTTTTTGACCCGTATCCGCCAGTTTCGCCTGCGGACGATCGCTTACGCCTCACTTCAGCCGCGCGAACCACGAATGCCGACACCCGAAAGCTGAAATAGTGTTGGCACCAAAGGCCCGCGCCGCCGCATGTGCATCTGCTGATTGCCCAAATACCCAGCGCACGCTGCGTTTTATCAAAGGCAGTTACCCTCCGAACGTTTAGCGAAAGGCGAGGCACGCTTGTATCGCCGCATCATTCCTTTGATGGATTTCAGAGGCCAAAAAGCAAGATAGCGTGCGGCGCGCGGAACGGGCGCGGTCGCCGTCATGCAAATAAGCAACAAACAGGCTCCTGCTTTGCAGGCAGTGATGAAAGAGGCCAAACGCGCCATAACGCCGCTTATCTGGTTCAGCGGCGGCATCAATATACTGATGCTCACCGGCTCGTTCTACATGCTTCAAGTCTACCACCGGGTTCTGTCCAGCCACAGCGTGGAAACTTTAGCAGCGTTGTCGTTGATCGCCTGCGCGGCGATCCTGACGATGGCAGGGCTCGAAATGGTACGCGCCCGCCTGCTGTCAACCGTAGGCGCCTGGATGAACTCGAGGCTGGCCCCAGTCCTGTTGACCGCGTCAGTAGAGCAGTCGGCCGCCGCGCCGGGTCAAGGCAGCACGCGGTCTCTGCGCGATCTCGACCAAGTGCGGAATTTCTTCACCAGTCCGAGCATCTATCCAATTCTCGACGCACCGTGGGCGCCAATCTTCTTCATCGCCATCTTCTTCATGCATCCGTGGCTCGGCTGGTTGGCGCTGGCCGGCGGGTGCGTGTTGTTTGCGCTGGCATTGCTCAACGAACTCACCACCCGCAAACCGCTGACAGAGGCCGGCAATGCGCAGGCACGGGCTTTCACCCAAGCCGAGTCGGCAGTCCGCAACGCCGAGGTCGTCCAGGCCATGGGAATGCTGCGGCCGTTGCTCGACAGTTGGCAAGAGCAGCAGGATGAAGCGAGCGCCGGACAAGTCGCCGCCGGTAACCGCGCCAGCGCCATCGCGTCTGTCGCACGTTTCTGGCGGATGGCCTTGCAAATGGCGGTGCTCGGCCTCGGCTCTTACCTGGTGCTGCAAAACGAGGCCTCTCCCGGCATCATGATCTCATCCTCAATCTTGATGGGTCGCGCGCTGGCCCCCGTGGAGCAAGCGATCAGCACCTGGAAGGCGACGCTCGGGGCACGCGCCGCTTACAAGCGTCTTACCGCGTTTGTCGGCCAACGCCCTGAGGCCAAAGCAGTGTGGTCTTTGCCACGCCCACAAGGAAAGGTCGAGGCAGAGAGTATTGTCCTCGCCCGGCAGGGTGGCGGCGAGCCTGTCTTGAAAGGCGTGAGTTTCCAACTCAAGCCCGGTGAAGTGATGGCGCTCATCGGCCCGAGCGCATCCGGCAAGACAAGCCTGGCCCGCGTTCTCGCCGGCGCTTGGCGCCCATCAGCCGGTCGCGCTTTGCTCGACGGCATGGACGTCGCCGAATGGCCCGCCGAGGACCGTGGTCGGCACGTCGGCTATTTGCCGCAGGACATCGAGTTGTTCGCCGGCACGATCACCGAGAACATCGCCCGCTTCGCGAAGCTCAGCCCCGCGGTCTTCAACAGCGTGATCAAGGCCGCGCAACTGGCGGGCGTTCACGAATTGATCAAGGGCTTGCCGAAAGGCTACGAAACTCAAGTAGGGGATTCAGGCGCATCGCTGTCAGGCGGACAGCGCCAACGAATCGGGCTGGCGCGGGCACTCTACGGCGATCCGACACTCATCATCCTGGACGAGCCGAATTCCAACCTCGATCGCGAGGGCGAAGACGCCCTGATGGCCGCGATCGGCGCGGTCAAGGCGACGGGCACCACGATGATCCTAATCGCACACCGCCCAAGCATCATGGAGAAAGTCGACAAGGTGCTGGTGCTCAATCAGGGCAGACAAGAATTATTCGGGGCGCGTGACACGGTCTTCAACGAACTCGCCGCCCGCGCCAGGAGAGTGGCTCAGCTGCCCAACACCACCCACGTCACGGCGGTCCCGTCATGACCCGCGCAAACCCAGCAGACAACGATATGAACATAGTCGCTCTCCCCCAGCCACTGCCACCCCCGCCGACGTTGCAACCGCTCCGTCTCAGAGCCGTCACGAACGCCGGTTTCTCAATCATGTTCCTGTTCTTCGGCGTGGCCGGGGGCTGGGCGGCCTTGGCACCGCTCGACAGCGCGGCGGTGACGACCGGAGTGGTCAAGGTCGACGGCGACCGCAAACTCATCCAGCACCTCGAAGGCGGCATTATCGCCGAACTGGACGCCGTCAACGGCGACGTCGTCAAGAAGGGCAAAGTGCTCGTCCGTCTCGACAACACCCAAGCCAAGGCTCAACTGGACTCGATCCAAAACAAGATCGCCACACGCGAGGCGCTCGTCGCCCGTCTCCGGGCCGAACGCGATGGCAAGGACAGGATCGCGTTCGACCAGGCACTGCTCGATAACCCGGACCCCGCCGTCAAGGACGCGGTGGCCACCCAACGTGACGTCTTCAACGCGAAGCACCGCAACCTGAAAGACGAGAAGGCAATCCTCGACGAACGCCGCCAGCAGACCGCCGAGCAAATTACCGGGCTGCAACAGCTTATCGCGACCGAGGACAAGCGGATCGCGGCATTCGCGAACGAGAACAAAGACCTCGAGACTTTGCTCAGCAAGGGGCTCACCACCCGCGAACGCAACCTGACGCTCACCCAGCAACAACGCCAGACCGAGGGAGAACGCGCCACGAATGTCGCATCGATCGCCCGCGCCCGCAGCTCTATCGCCGAGATCGACATGCAAATCCTCAACCTTACAACTCAACAGTTGAACGAGTCAGTTGACGAATTGAGCAAGGTCGAAGCGGAGCTGTTCGACTTCCGGCAGCAAGCGCGCGCGGCCGAGGATGTCCTCAAGCGCACCGACATCACCGCGCCCGTCGACGGAATCGTAATGGACGTGAAAGTCCACACGGCGGGCGGAGTGGTGAAACCCGGGGACACGCTGATGACGGTCGTGCCGCTCGGCGAGAAGCTGGTCATCGAGACCATGGTCAAGCCTGAGGACGTCGAGACGATCGCCCCCGGCCAGACAGCCTATGTCAGCTTCCCGGCCTTCGCCAAATACAACCTGCCGCAGCTAGACGGCGTCGTGGAAACGGTGTCGGCCGACCGGCTGGTGGACGAGCGCACCAACGCTCCTTACTTCGCCGCGACGGTGGTGATCGACAAGAGCGAACTGGCCAAGCTCGACGGTCGCAAGCTGCTGCCCGGCATGTCGAGCGAGGCCATGATCAAGACCGGCACCCGCACCGTGCTGGCTTATCTCGCCGAACCGCTCACGCAAAACATCCGTCGCTCATTGCGTGAGAAATAATGCAAACATCAGTGGCTCACGTGCGTATCCATGTCACAACAAGGGAGGATCCAGATTAAAGACACAAGTCTACACCTCGCTCATTTATGTCCATACCCACACTATAGGGTTATAAATCGCACAATTGTGTGTGCAGTAGGGAGGAAATACCGTGGCGAAAAATCCAGTAATTATAACAATCGGCCCCGATTTCTCACTGTCGGCGGCCAGCGTCGACCTGAACTTGCATAACCACACAGTGCAGCTCGAAGAGAACCCCCCGAGCGCGACAGTCGTCGACGAGTCCGCTTACTTCGCCGGCAGTAACGGCATCGCCTACACCACCGACTTCACCAACCCCACCGGGGATTATCTCCGTGTTTACACCGGCTCGGAATTCTCAGACCGAATGATCGGCGACGATCTCCTCAACCATCTTCTCGGCGGCGGCGGCAACGATTTCATGTACGGCGGCGGCGGTGACGATTGGATTGAAGGCGGTGACGGTAGCGATTCTATTGCCGGTGACGCCGGCGACGATTCCCTCTACGGCAACGCCGGCGACGACACCATCAAAGGTGGTGACGGTAACGACTTTATCAGAGCCGGTGACGGTAACGATATCATCAACGGCGGGGCCGGTGATGACGCCATTTATACCAGTGACGACAGCCAAGCCCACTACTCCCCCGGTGTCGACATAGTCAATGGCGGTGGCGGCAACGATTTTATCAGGGCCGGCCGTGACGGCGGCATATTCAATGGCGACGCTGGCAACGACACCATCACCGGCAGCGAGGGCCAGGACACTATCAACGGCGGGGCCGGCAACGACACCCTCTACGGCGACAACGGCGCTATGAATCACAACAGCACCGACACCATCCACGGCGGTGCCGGTGATGATTATATCGAAGGTGACGTCATGTTTCTCCCGTCCGGCAGAGCTAACTTCCTGTACGGTGACGGGGGCAACGACACCATCGTCGGGTTTATCGGTGACGACACCATCAACGGTGGGGCCGGCAACGACACCATCGAAGGGGGTAGGGCAAATTTCTCGATCAATTCCGGCAGCGACACCCTGACGGGCGGCGGGGGTAACGACACCTTCGTCTTCCACAGCCACACCTTCGTCGCTGGCCAACATGACGTCATCACCGACTTCAAACACGGTGACGATAAGTTCGACCTGAGGGACACTCACGACACCGCGTTCCTGCAAGGCCCCAACTTTAACTCGGCACAGTCGGCTATCGATTATCTCCACGCGCACAATCTCTCTGTCGAGAGTACAGTAGTAAAGGTCATCGACGGTTCTGCCGTCGACCTCGTCAGTTTTAGCGACGACGCCGGCACTCTCGACCTCAACGTGTCGGTAAGCGCGTCGGCGGCGGCGCATATCACACAGGCGGACTTCCTCTTCGGCGCTCTGGTGTAACCTACAGTGAGGGGCGGCGCACAAGTCGCCCCCCCAACACCTGATAGTGAGATACACGTATGCGGACAGAGGTACGCTCCCGGTACTAAGCGGACCTCCTCTCAGGCAGCTCTCGACTATCTTCACGCACACAACATATCCGCCGAAGGAGCAGTGGTGAAAGTCGACACCGGAAGCAGCGGGCTCATTGTCGGTTTCAGCGACGACGCCGGTACAATCGACCTAAACGTGGCGGTGGACGGCGGCAGCTCACATCACCGAATTAGACTTCCTCTTCGCGTAGAAAAGTTGCGCCTGTAAAACTTGCAGTGGAGTACGAGCGCCAATTCTCGGTTATTGAGGTCAGCCCTTTTGGAGCGCGACGCTCCGGCGGGGCGGCTGCGTAATGCCGACAACAGAGAGCCTCCCACGCCAATCGAGAAGGCTGGCTGGTTGCGTGATTGTCCCGCCCTTGAACCGAACCCAAAGGCGGGCATCGGCAGCGCTGGCGCCATGAGCAGAGTTGCGCCATAGCAAATTGATGACGCACTTTCCCGGAAAGTTCGCCGTTAGATTTGCGCGGCGCCGGAACTGTTCCGAAATTTCCGAAACGTCTACTATGCCTGCATGCACGGGACTCGCATCGCTTTTGGTCCGTTCGTACTCGACCCCGACATCGGGACGCTCCTTAGAGAGGAGATCCCGGTCGCTGTTGGGCATCGGGGACTGACGCTGCTTGCTGCGCTTGCGGCACGGCCCGGCGAGATCCTGACCAAGGCCGAACTGCTGGACGCTGCCTGGCCGGGAACCGCCGTCGAGGAAGGCAACCTTACCGTTCAAATCGCGACTCTAAGAAAGGCACTCGGTCCGGCTGATAATGGCGGTGAGTGGATCGCCACGGTGCCTCGCGTCGGCTACCGCTTCACCGGGACTGTCAAGCCGGTGGCGAGCGCGCCCTACAAACCGATACCGCCGTCCGGCAAGCCTTCGATCGCGGTGCTGCCTTTTGCCAATCTGGGCGGCGATCAGGACCAGCAGTATCTCAGCGACGGCATAACCGAGGACATAATCACGGAGCTGGCCAGGTTTCGCTCTCTCCTCGTCATCGCGCGCAATTCGTCTTTTCAATTTCGCCATCCGGCAATGGACATTGCCGAAGTACATCGCAAACTCGGAGTTCGCTATCTCGTCGAAGGCAGCATAAGAAAACTCGGTGATCGCATTCGGATCACCACACAACTGATCGACGCCGCCACCGGCACCCATCTATGGGCCCAACGCTACGATCGGGCCCTTAACGACATCTTCGCGTTGCAAGACGAGGTTGCGGCGCTTATCGCCTCGATGGTCGAAGGGCAAGCGGAGGCGGAATCGGCGACCCGTACCAGACGCAAGCCACCCGCCGATTGGGATGCATACGACTACTACCTGCAGGGGCGCGCGCACTTTTACCGATATGAACTGGAAAAGTCTGAGCCCCTCTTCGTCCGGTCTGTCGATCTCGATCCAACATTCGCTCAAGCCCACGCCTTCCTCGCGCAGGCCCTCGTCGGCAGATTTTGGTACGACAATGATCCGCGGACGCTACAGAAGGCCTGGGACTCGGCACGGACGGCGCTCTCTCTCGACAGAAGCGATGGCGTCTGTCACCAGAGCATGGGGCTGGTGCTTACACACATGCGCCAGCATAGCGATGCAGGAGTGCATTTTGAGCTCGCGCGCTCGTTGAACCCGCTAGACGAATATAGCGGGGGATTACGCAAGCTGGCTCAACTACGGCGGACGGGCCGAGACGGCACTCAACGTGCTCGAAACCGCGCTCCTGCGCGAGCCGTTACCTCCGGTGTGGTTCTGGGAGGTGAAGGGCAGCTCTCTGTTCCTGCTTGGAAGGTACTCGGAAGCTGTCGCTTCGTATCGGAAGGCCGGTGACCATTTCTTCATCCATGCCTTCCTCGCAGCGTCATACGCACATTTGGGCGAGATGGAGAAGGCGCGCGCTGAGGTCGAGGAAGCACTGACAAGGAAACACGAGCTGACTGTCCGGCTGATTTCAGGTCTCCCGTTCACCGATCAAGTCGCCCTTGAGCTTTTCACGTCGGGCTTCAGAAAGGCCGGTTTCCCCGTGTGAACGTATCTACGAACCCCAGCCTATCTCGACTTTGGTAAACACGCGGACGATCCTGATGCCCCGCAGGACAGCAGGCCCGCCTGCAACCAAGCGAGCCACGGTCAGCACGGTTGCCCGCCGTCTGGATGTTAGGCTCTGACCCGAAACGATAAGGCGATCCTGCCAGCGATGACAGCAACAACGTGGTGACCTTGGCCCCAAGGCCCAGCTTGGCTAGAGTTCGAAGATGCTGGACGCCATTCACCACGTCGCGCTTATCTGCACCGACTACGATCGGTCGCGACGGTTCTATGTCGAGCTCCTCGGCCTGGACCTGATCCGCGAGGTCTATCGGGAGGAGCGGCAGTCCTGGAAGGCCGACCTGCGGATCGGATCCGCCCAGCTGGAATTATTTTCCTTCCCTGCCCCAGCGCCGCGGCCGTCTTATCCAGAGGCGACAGGGCTGCGGCACTTGGCGTTTGCTGTGGGGAACCTTGACCTCGTAGTTGCGCGCCTGGAAGCCGCCGGCGTTGCCGTGGAGCCAATCCGGATAGACCCATATACGGATCGGCGCTTCACCTTCTTCAGCGACCCGGATGGATTGCCGTTGGAACTCTACGAAGCGCAATAAAGTGCCGTTTATACGACAGTCTGGGTATCGCACGACGGAACCATTCGGCACTTCGGGGGGCGGAGCTGGGTTTCGAGTCAGCCGATCCAGGCAAAGACCCGACAACCGAGCCGGACCTGATGATGCTGTGGAACGTCCTGGACTGGACGCCGGGAGGTCGCGGGACCGACTGGTTACCCGAAGATCACCTACTAAGCGGTCGAGATGGTTTGCCAGGGGTCTGGCGTTGCGGAAAAGGGTTGGAGACCTGCCAATCCGCTCACGGCTTCGCTTAAGGCGTCGCGATGTTGCCATCAAGGGTCTGCAACTGGCGCTCAGTGGCACGTCGGCGGGCCATCATCAGGCCGCCCCTTCCACCGGCAGGCCGGCCGCCTTCCATTCCGGCATGCCGTCCTCCAGCCGGCGCGCCGCATGCCCGACCGAACGCAGCGCGGCCACCGCCTCGAAGGACATCACGCACCACGGGCCGCGGCAATAGGCGACGATTTCGCGGCCGATAGCGGCGTCGGCTGACCAGGCCCTGACTTTTCCCAGCGGGACATTGATGGCGCCGGGCACATGGCCGAGCGCGAACTCGTCCGCCGGGCGCACATCGATCAGCGTCACCAGTCCGTCGCGCATCAGCGTCTGAAGCTCGTCGCGCGTGACTGGTCGCATGTCGTCGCGCGCGTCGAAATAGCGGCGCACGATGCGGTCGACCTCGGCGAGCTGCCGCTCGGCAACGCCGCGCACGGCGGCGAACGCGGAAAGCACGCTGTCATCGGCCAGCCAATAATGCACGAACTTGCCGTCGCGCTCGGCCGAGACGATGCCGGCGCGGCGCAGCGCCTGCAGATGCTGCGAGATGTTGGCGACGGGCCGGCCGAGCTTCGCCGCGAGCGCCTCGACGCTGCGCGCGCCTTGCGCCAGATGCTCGATCACTTCCAGGCGCAGCGGATGCCCGAGCGCCTTGGCGACGATCGCGAACTGCTCGTACAGCGCCTGTTTCGGATTGCGGATTGACATCGACCTTTCTGCCGTCATTCAATGGAATAATTGAATGACGGTTTCGACCATTGCTGTCAAGCAGAGCGGCTCCCCGGGGCGCAGCCGCTCGTTCGGAGGAAAAGCGATGATTCTCAGGCAGTTCCTGCACAACGATCCGGTTGCCGCCTCCTATCTGTTCGGCTGCGGCGGCAAGGCTTCCGCGGCCGTGGTCGACCCGGTCGGCGACATCGCGCCCTATGTTGATGCGGCGCGCGCGACCGGCATGCGCATCCTCTATGTCGTCGACACGCATATCCATGCCGACCACATCTCGGCCGGACGCTCGTTGGCCGAGGCGACGGGCGCAGAATACGTGCTGTTCGAAGGGGCCGAAGCAGGCTTCCCGTTCCGGCGTGTCAAGGATGGCGAGGTGCTCGAGCTCGGCAATGTCACGGCGACGGTCTTGCATACACCGGGCCATACGCCGGAGCATCTGAGCCTGTTGGTCACCGACCGGACGCGGTCGGCCGAGCCTTGGTTCGTGCTCACCGGGCACACGCTGATGGTCGGCGATCTCGGCCGCACCGAGCTTGCTTCAAGCGCCGAGGACGGGGCGCGCGCGCTTTATGCCAGCGTGCGCCGCCTGAAGGAACTGCCCGATCATATCGAGGTGCTGCCCGGCGCCTATTCGGGCTCGGTCTGCGGCCGCTCGCTGAGCGGTAAGCCTACATCGACCATCGGCTTCGAGCGACGCTTCAACAAGGCGTTCCGCATCGAGGATGAGGGTGAGTTCGTCGCAGCCATGACCGCCGACATCCCTCCCCCGCCGCCGCAGGCCGCCCGGACCCGGGCCGTCAACGCCGGAGCGAAATCTTGAACATAGCGGCGTCTGCCGTCGCGCTCGGCCTCAAGGCCAACTGGAAGCAGTTTTCGCTCCTGGTGCTGATCAACGCCTTCGTCGGCGGCATGGTCGGAATCGAACGGACCGTCGTCCCGCTGATCGGCGCGGAGGAGTTCGGCGTTGCCTCGACCACTCTGGTCGTCTCCTTCATCGTCAGCTTCGGTGTGGTCAAGGCCTGCGCCAACCTCGTCTCTGGCCAGCTTGCCGACAGATGGGGCCGCAAGCGCGTCCTGATCCTCGGCTGGCTGTTCGGCCTGCCGGTGCCCTTCATCATCATCTGGGCGCCGAGCTGGGGCTGGATCGTCGCCGCCAACGCGCTGCTCGGCATCAACCAGGGCTTCGCGTGGTCGATGACCGTGATCATGAAGGTCGACCTGGTCGGACCGAAGTCGCGCGGGCTCGCCGTCGGCCTCAACGAATTCGCCGGCTACCTCGCCGTCGGCGTCACCGCTTTCCTGACCGGCTATCTTGCGAGCCGCTACGGCTTTCGTCCCGTGCCGATCTATCTCGGCGCCGGCTACGCGATCCTGGGTGCGGCGCTGTCGATCCTGCTCGTGCGCGACACGCGCGAGCATCTGCGGCTGGAGCTGGCCAACCATCCAAGACAAGCTTCCCCGCTCAGCTTCCGCGAGATCTTCATGCTGACCTCGTTCGGGGACCGCAATCTGTTCGCAGCCTCGCAGGCCGGCCTGGTGAACAACCTCAACGACGGCATGAGCTGGGGGCTGTTTCCGCTCTTCTTCGTTGCCAATGGGCTCGGCATCGAGCGCATCGGCATTCTCAAGGCGGTCTATCCGGCGGTGTGGGGCATCCTCCAGGTCGCGACCGGGCCGTTGAGCGACCGCTGGGGCCGCAAGGGGCTGATCGTCGCCGGCATGTGGGTGCAGGCGGCGGGGCTTCTCACCACCGCCATGATGCGCGAATTCGGCTGGTGGCTGCTGGCCAGCCTTTTGCTCGGCCTCGGCACGGCAATGGTCTATCCGTGCCTGATCGCGGCGGTGTCGGACGCATCGCACCCTTCCTGGCGGGCGCGCTCGCTCAGCGTCTATCGCTTCTGGCGCGACCTCGGCTATGCGATCGGGGCGCTGTCCGCCGGCCTGATCGCCGACTTCTTCGGCTTCGTTGCGGCGATCGCGGCCATTGCCGCATTGACCTTCCTGTCGGGCGCGATCGTCGCGGTAACGATGCGCGAGCCGCGTTCCGCCACCGTGGTTCCGACATCGGGCGATCGTTGAGACCGCCTCGGAAACGAAGGCCGTGTTTACGTTAATGGAAGCTTGAAGCTGCGCGGGATGTGCCTGTCCGCTACAATCTGAACAGGTACATTTCCTCGAGATCGTTCATGAGCAACCCGAACCGCATGCCGTGGGTGGACACGGCAAAAGGTCTTTCCATCATTCTGGTGGTGATGATGTATGCCGCCTACAACACCGGCGAATATACCGGCGGCGCCGGCTTCCTGCATTATGTCATCGGCTTCGCGACGCCGTTCCGGATGCCGGAATTCTTCCTGATCTCGGGCCTGTTCCTGTCGCAGGTGATCGACCGTCCATGGCGGCGCTATATCGACCGCCGCGTCGTCCACTACCTCTATTTCTACGTGCTTTGGGCGATCATCTCGATCGGACTGAAGATCGGCATCTTCAGCCGCGACCCCGCCGGCATGCTGCATGATCTCGCGATGGCCGCCGTCCAGCCATACGGCGTGTTGTGGTTCATCTACATGCTGGCGGTGTTCGGGATCGTCATCCGCGTGCTGCGCGAGCTTCGCGTGCCGCACTGGGTCGTCATCTTGGCTGCGGCTGCGCTGCAAATGTGGGCGCCGAAGCCGGACAGCTACGCGCTTGAGCAGTTCGCGGCCTATTTCGTGTTCTTCTATCTCGGCTTCGTGCTCGCGCCGCCGATATTCCGGCTGGTGGAGTGGACGCAGGCACGGCCGGCGATCGCCGTTCTCGGCCTGCTCGCCTGGGCGATCGTCAACGGCCTGCTCGTCTATTCGCCGGGCTATGCCATGCAGCCGGTCGGCATGCAGATGGGACTGGCGGCATGGCCGCCGCTGCATCTGTCGCTTGCCGTCGCCGGCGCCGTGGCGCTCTGCGTTGCCGGCGGTTTCCTGTCGAAATTCGCTTCCATGGAATGGCTGCGCTGGCTCGGCGAGCATTCGCTGGTCGTCTATGTCGCCTTCACCATCCCGATGTCGATCTTCCGGGGCGTCATGCTGGCGAGCGGTCTCCTCACCGATACCGGCATGCTCAGCCTGGCGGTGCTGCTGGTCTCGGTCATAAGCCCGGTGGTGCTCTACTTCATCGTCCAGCGCGTCGGCTTCGGCACCTTCCTGTTCGAGCGGCCGGCCTGGGCGCATTTCGACAGGCCGACAGCCGCCAAGGCCTCCAGCAAGTCCATGACCCGGCCGGCACGCGAGGCGGCCTGACCGGGCCGCCCGTTCCGGCCATCCGTTATTTGCTAGCGTCGTATCCCGGCCGGCGCACGGCCCTGATCTTGCCGCTGCTGCCGCCGCCGCAGAAGAAGCAGCCGTCGCCATCGGATTCCAGTCCCGACACACCGGAGGGCATCGCTACCTCCTGCAGCACGTCACCCGTCTCGGGATCGATGCGCAGCAGATCGCCCTCCTCACCTTCCCAAGTGGCATGCCAGAGTTCGCCGTCGATCCAGGTGACGCCGGTGACGACGCGCTTCGACTCGATGCTACGGATCACCTCACCCGTTTCAGGATTGATCTGGTGGATCTTATGGGCCCTGTATTCGCCGACCCAGAGCGAACCTTCGGCCCAGGCCATACCTGAATCGCCGCCATTGCCCGGTGCGGGAATGGTGGCGACGACCTCGCCGGTCTTGGGGTCGACCTTGTGAATGCGGTCCTCGGCGATCTGGTAGAGGTGCTCGCCGTCGAAAGCGGTTCCGGCATGCGAGGCGACGTCGATCGATTGCACGATGGTGCCACTCTCCGGGTCGAGGGCCTTCAACTTGTCGCCGGTGGCAAACCAGACATTCTTGCCATCGTAGGTGACGCCATTGACGCGCTCGGCGTCCGGAAAGGGTCCATATTCGCGCAGGATCTCGGCAGCGGCTCTTTTCATCTTCCAATCCTCATCGGTCTCTTGTGTCAGCTTCGACTTTAGCCGCTCTGCTGCAAACCTGGGAGCAACAACACAGTCGGGAATTTATGAACCGCCTCAAAGCTCGATGCAGACCTTGCCGAAATGCTTCTGGCTCTTATACGCCCGGAAAGCCGAGGCAATATCGCGCAGCGGAAAGCTGCGGCCGATAACAGGCCTCAGGCCGTTGGCCGTTATCGCCCGGATCATATCTTCCTGGTCAGCTCTGCTGCCGATGGAAATTCCATTGATGCGGATCTGATTGGAAAACAGCGCCGGGATCGACACTTCTGCGGCAAAGCCGGTCAACACGCCGATCAGCGCGATATGGCCGCCCATCCTGCAAGCCGTTATCGACTGCGCCAGCGTGCCGGGGCCGCCGACCTCGACCACGTGATCGACACCGCGTCCATCGGTCAGGTCCCTGGCCTTCCGGCCCCAGTCCGGCACGGCCTTGTAATTGATAAGATGATCGGCGCCGAGCCGCCTGAGCTTTTCGAGCTTGTCATCGGAGGAAGATGTCGCGATGACACGGGCGCCCGCCATCTTGGCGAACTGCAGCGCGAACAACGACACGCTGCCCGCGCCGAGGACCAGCACCGTATCGCCAGCCCTCACCTGACCGCACACCACCAGTGCCCTCCAGGCGGTTACCCCGGCGCAACTGAGTGTAGCCGCCTCCATATGGGTGTAACCCGCCGGCGCTTTCGTGAAAGCATGCCACGGCATCGAGGCATATTCCCTTGCATAGCCATCGACATCATCGCCCGGTTCGCCCTGCTTGGTGGCAGGCGTAGCCTCGCCACCAAGCCAATTGGGCCAATAGCAGCTGACAACGGCATCGCCGGTCTCGAATGCGTCGACGCCCTCTCCGACGGCAATCACCTCGCCAGCACCATCGGACAGCGGAATGCGGCCGTCGGCGCAGGGCTTTTTGCCCGTTGCAACCATGCTGTCGTGGAAGTTCAGCGAGCATGCCCGGATTCGGACCAGCAACTCGCCCGGTCCGGGCTCGGGCCGATCTTCCTCGACCAGCGTGAGTTGTTCCAGGCCGCCGGGCGCTCTTAATCTGATCAGTTTCATGACGTCTCTCCCTCGATGCCGAGTACCGGCAAACTAGTCGCTCGGCAGCGGACCGGGGAGTAACAAGACAGTCGGGAATCCGGTGACCGGCGGCATCATCCAGCGGCGCGCCCGGCCGCGGCCCACCGCCTGCACCTTGTGCTCGGCCGACAACTGCTCCAGCGCCCGCTGCACGGTGCGCGCGCTGGCGCCAAGCGCGATCGCCAGCGCCGAGCTCGACCAGGCCTCGCCATCGGTCAGGAAGGCAAGCACCGCGCCATGCTCATCCTCGACCGGCGGCGCCAGCAGGACGATCTCGGCGGCGTTCAGCGGCGTCAACGCAAAGCCACCTGTTGTTGCGTTGATCTCGGCCAAGCCGGCGAGCTCGGCGCGGAGCCGCCCCATCTCGACCCTGAGCCGCGCGCGGTGCGACTCGTCGGCGTGCCTCGCGCGGAACGCGCGCCTCAGCAATGTCTCGCGCGAGGCATCCGCCGGCCAGGTTTCGGCGAGCGTGCGCGCCAGCGCAAACAGCACCGGCCGGGTCGCCAGCGAGACCACGGCGCCGCCTTCGCGCACGACGTTGCGGCAAGCATCGATGACCAGCGCGCCGGACCCCAGCAGCGCCTCGACCTCGTCGAGCAGCAACTCTTTCTCCGCGCCGCGCGCGATCAGCCGGCCCACCGGCGTGTTCAGCACCAGGGACGCCGCTTCGACTTCGGCCTTCAATGCCGGGATGTTGGCTTGATAGGCGGCAAGCGATGCCCGGCCGAATGCCGAGCGCGCCGCCTTTGTTCTCAGGCGCCGGACGGCGATGCCAGCCGCGGCCAGTTCATGCGCGACGCGCGCCACCGGCGGCAGCGGCGTCGGATCGAAGTCCGCAAGCAGGCGCTCGGCCTCGTCGAGGCGGCCGACCAGGATGAGGCGGCGCGCCTCGAGGCTGCCGGCATAGGCGGCGTTCAGCCGGTCGCCATGCGCGGCGAGCGTCGCGCGGGCGGACCGCAGCGCCTTCTCCGGCCAGCCGAGGTCGCGCGAGACCAGCGCGATCTCGGCCTCGGCGACGACGCAGCGGGCGCGCGCCACCGCCTCCCTCGGACTGAAGGCGCGGGCGGCGTCCTTCAGCAGTGCCTTGGCCTTGGCGAAATCACCGAGCTGCGCCATCGCGATGCCGCGCAGGGCCAGCGCCGGCGCGTCGTCGCGCAGCGCAACGCGCTTCAAGGCGCCGAGCGGATCGCCCGCGGCAAGCGCGCGGCCGGCGGCATTGATCAGCGAATCCATGCCACCGTCTCAGCGCCCGCCGCAGCAAATCGCGTCACACTTGTAACTCTCACCATCGCAGTGCGCTGTCCTATGTCTGTCCTCGTCACCCCAACCAAACCCAAGAACGGGACAAGAGCAATGACCCAACATATGAAGACACCGCCGGTCGTTTCGCAGGAAGCGTGGGAAGGCGCCTATGAAGAGATGCTCGTGAAGGAAAAGGCGCTCACCCGCGCCCGCGACGCTTTGGCCGCCGAACGCCGCCGCATGCCGTGGATGGAAGTCAAGAAGGACTATGTGTTCGAAGGTCCGAACGGCAAGATGAGCCTGCTCGACCTCTTCGAAGGCCGCCGCCAGCTCGTCGTCTACCGCGCCTTCTTCGAGCCCGGCGTCTATGGCTGGCCCGAACATGCGTGCCGCGGCTGCTCGCTCGGCGCCGACCAGGTCGGCAACCTCGCGCATCTCAACGCCCGCGACACCACGCTTGCCTATGCCTCGCGCGCGCCACAGGCCGACATCCAGCGGCTGAAGCAGCGCATGGACTGGAAGATGCCCTGGTACACCATCACCGACAGCTGGGATAAGGATTTCGGCGTCGACGAATGGCATGGCCACAACGTCTTCATCCATGACGGCAAGCGCATCTTCCGCACTTATTTCGTCAACAACCGCGGCGACGAAGCCTTTGGCACCGTCTGGAGCTATCTCGACGTCACCCCGCTCGGGCGCCAGGAGGTATGGGAGGATTCGCCCGAGGGCTATCCGCAGACCCAGACCTACAAATGGTGGAACTGGCACGACAATTATGAGGAAGGCGCCGCCCCCGACCAGAGATGGGTCGAGGTCTCGGATGCCGGCGAAGCGGCGTTCCGCAACAAGAACGCCTGAGCGTGAAGCGGTTCCGGCGGCGCAAACCGCGCGCCGCCGGAGCCGATCGCCTCGCGCTTGTTCCAACGGGCTCGAACCCTGCCCGCATCAGAAGGTGGATATCATGAGCATCGACAATCCTGCCCCTCGCCCAAACGGCCTGATCGGCTTCAGCCTCGCCGACTGGCTCTGCCTCGCCGCGACGCCGACCTTCGCCACGATGGCGCTGCTCACGGCGGCCTATGGCGGCCAGGACATGATGTGCATGTCGGGCGCCTCGGCGCTCAGCGGCATGGTGCCGATGTATCTGTTGATGGCAGCGTTCCATCTGGCGCCGTGGCTGCGGTTGGCGGCGCGGCGGGGGTGATGGCCGCTGAGCAATCTAAAGTCCGACTCTGCCCCTCCAGGTCTTGACGAAAACAGGCGCGCCTGAGACACGGGAGCAGGCATTTGCTCCATGGGAGACGGGCACGCGGTGAGCAAGCTGTGAAGCGCGTTTTTCGATTGCTTGCCGCGGCGATCCTGGCGTCCGGCGTGACTGGATGTACCAGCATTTCCTACTACGCGCAGTCGTTGGAGGGCCATGTCGAGATCATGGCCGCGCGCAAGAATGTTGGAAGACTGATCCGCGATCCGTCGACGCCACAGGCGTTGCGCGCCAAATTGACCTCCGCCAGCGCCATACGCCGCTTTGCCACGGAAGAGCTGGCGCTGCCCGATAACAACAGCTACCGCAGTTATGTCGACGTCGGTCGGAACAATGTGACCTTGGCCGTGTTTGCTGCGCCGCAATTCTCGCTTGCGCCGATAACTTGGTGCTTTCCAGTCTTCGGCTGCGTTCCATACAAGGGATATTTTTCGCGCAAAGACGCGCTCGAAAGTGCTGCTGAACTGCAGCGGCAGGGGCTGGACGTCTATGTGTCGGGCGTCACCGCATATTCCACGCTGGGCTGGTTCAGCGATCCGCTGCTCAGCACCATGCTGCGTCAGGACGACACCTATCTCGCAAGCCTTATTTTCCATGAGCTGGCGCATCAGAAAGTCTATGTGAACGGCGACTCCACATTCAACGAGGCTTTCGCGGTTTCCGTCGAAACCACCGGTACGAGGAAATGGCTCCGCGCCACCGGCAATCGCGCCGGATTGCGCAGCTACGAAATCGATCGCAAGCGCAAGGCCGATTTTCTCGGACTGATATCGAAAACCCGGGATGAGCTGAGGCAGGTCTATGGAAGTCCCCGCAGCCCGCAGCAGATGACGGCCGCCAAAGCAGCCGCCATCGACAGGCTGCGGATGCGCTACCGGCAAATGCGCGACAGGCGATGGGCCGGATACCGGGGATATGATGCCTGGTTCGATAGCCCTATCAACAACGCAAAGCTCGCCGCGACCGCTGTCTACGGCGAACAGGTCCCGGCGTTTCTTCGCTTGTTCGACTTGTGCTCCGGCGACTACCCGAGGTTCTACGCTTCTGTTCGACGGATCGGAAATTTGCCCGCACCTTCCCGAGCCGAAGCGCTTAGAACCGTGGCTGCGTGCAATTGACTTATAAGGAATTCGGCACCCGGAGGCCGCGCGGACAATGTTGGACAATTATGAGGTGGACAGGTTCGGCGTGATCCACCAGATCGACTTCACACCGATCAAATACGACAAGAAATATATCTCCTATTATGAAGACCTGAGCGACCGGACCATCAAGCTCGGTTATCAGCGGCTTGGCTGGGTGCTTGGCATCACCGGCGAGATTCCTCATTCCGTGCTGGAAATCGGATATGGCACGGGCACGTTCATCGAAGCCGCGAAGATAACCGGCGTCGCCGATTGCGCCGGCTGCGATATCGCTGAATTCCCACTGCCCAAGGGTGTCCGCTTCGTCGATTGGGATGAGGCGCTCGCCGGCGCCTGGGACCTCGTCGCCATGTTCGACGTGCTGGAGCACATCCCCGATCTCGGCTTCCTTTCCCGGCTTCAGGCCCGCCACCTGGCTGTCGCCGTCCCCTATTGCCGCTGGCGCGAGCTCGGCGCCGAGGGCGACGCGTGGTTCGCCAAATGGCGCATGCGTCTGCCCAACGAGCACCTGCATCACTTCGACCGCGACTCGCTGGTGGCGCTCCTCGCGGCCAACGGTTTCGAATGCGTGACGCTGAACTGCTTCGAGGACGGGATCAGGCTACGGCCAGGCGAAGCAGGTCCGAACATTCTGTCGGGCTTCTTCAGGAAGCTTTAGGCCGGCGGCCTTGCCGACCGGCTCTAGCGCGCCGCGACACTATGCCGACCCGTGACCGCTGAGCGGCAATAGCGGACTACTCTTCCGAGGCGAGCTCGCCCAGATGGCGACGGATCCAGCTCATCTCCTCAGAAGCCGTGCGTCCAAAATGCCGCTTGAAGTCGCGGCTGAACTGAGCCGCGCTCGCGTAGCCGACCGAAGCCGCGACCTGAGATGCCGGCCGCTCCGCCATGGCGGTAACCTGTCTGGCGTCCTCTCCATCGCTGGCGAGAGCACCGCCCTTACAACCGATAGCCAGGCTGAGCCTCTGAACGGGTTTCCCTCGTCAATCGAATCTTAGGCAAAGCGGTGCAGGTTCGGCTGTCGGCGGGTGCCGACGCCGGATCCGGACCATGCTCGAACATCTTCGCACCGGCGATTGGCTGACCCGCGAGCGGGTCCGTTTCATCGCTGCCACCTTGCTGGTCTTTTACGTCGCAGCGATGGCCTTCCTGTTCGTGACCTCGAATGGCCGCGTCGATCGCTTTGATCGTCCGTTGGGCACCGACTATTCACAAGTCTGGACGGCGGGGCGCTTCGTGCTTGAAGGCCATCCGGAAAAACCGTTCGACAACGCGGCGCATGCGCGCCGGCAGCAGGAGTATTTCTCGCCTACGTCGGGCTTCTTTCACTGGGGTTATCCGCCCTATTTCCTGGTCGTCGCCGCATTATTCGCCCTGCTCCCCTATGCCTTCTCGCTACTGGTGTGGCAGGCCTCGACCTTGCTGCTTTATCTGGCGGCCGTGCGGCGCATCGCACCTTTCCAGGACTGCTTACTGGTAGCGGCGGCCTTTCCCGCGGTCTTTATCAACGTCGGCCATGGACACAATGGCTTCCTCAGCGCCGGCTTGATGGCTCTGGCATTGTTGGCGCTGGAACGACGGCCTGTCGTGGCCGGCATCCTGTTCGGCTTGCTTGCCTATAAGCCACAGTTCGGTTTGCTCATTCCCATCGCGCTTCTCGCCGGCGGCCAATGGCGCGCGATCGTCGCCGCCGGGGCAACGATCGTCGCGATGACGCTGGGAACGATGCTGGCCTTTGGCTGGGAAGCCTGGCGCGGTTTCTTCGACATGATGCATTTCTCGCGCGTGGTCATTTCCGAACAGGGCGCGACGGGCTGGTATAAGATTCAAACGATTTTCTCGGCGGCGCGAATGTGGGGCGGCTCGGTTCCGCTCGCCTATGTAGCGCAGGCCGTTTCCGCCTTAGGCTGTGCCGCCATCGTCGCCTGGATGTGGTTCAGCCGTGCCGACCGCCGGCTGGCGGCCGCCGCGCTGATGACCGGCGCTCTTCTGTCGACGCCCTATGCGCTGGACTATGACATGATGTTGCTCGGGCCGGCGCTGGCCTTCGTTATCGCCCATGGGCTGGAAAAAGGTTACCTCCCCTGGGAGAAAACGGCTCTCGCGGTCATCTGGGCCACACCATTGTTGGCCCGCGTGCTGACCATGACGACCTTCATTCCTGTCGGTCAGATTGCGATGGTGGCCTTCATGGCGATGATCTTCCATCGCGCATGGCGGAACGCCCGACACGGCGAGGAGCGGAGCAGCCAGGTGGGCCTGGCCGAGATGAGGCTCGAAGCGCGGGTCCAACACGCCCACAGGGATGGCCGTCGGAAGCCGCATTCAGCAATATGAGATGAGCCGCTGACTGTCCCTGGCGGCACTCGGTATCTCCTTTCGGCTCCGGACGGAACCGCTGCGTGCCTGCCCCTGGACCGCTTTGACCTGGCGCATTGCCTTCCGCGCCGGCTCGCACAATAGTCGGGCCGATGTTCGAGGCGATTGCGAGTCACTGGTCGACGCTTATCCTGATCCTGTCGCTGGCGATGGCGGCGGTGGGCATCGTCCACGCCATCATGACGAAGGAAGACGTGCGCGCGGCCACCGGCTGGGTGGGCGTGATGCTTCTGTCGCCTTTCCTCGGCGCGATCATCTACGCCATTGCCGGCATCAACCGGATCCGCCGCGCGACGATCAGCGCCATGCGGCCGGTCTCGCCCGAGGCCGCTGCCGCCAGGCATGACCGGGACGTCGCGCTGGAAGGCTTGATCAACGCCGAATTCGGCCAGCGTTTCACCGGGCTGAAGACGCTTGGCGACAGGGTGGCGCGGCGCCCGCTCACCTCGGGAAACACCATCGCCGTGCTCAAGACAGGCGACGAGGCCTATACGGCGATGTGCCGGGCGATCGATGCGGCGCAACGAAGCGTGCTTCTGGAAACTTATATTTTCGACAATGATGCGGTCGGGGCGCTTTTCGTCCAGTCGCTCGGCAATGCCGTCAAGCGCGGCGTCACCGTGCGCGTGCTGATCGACGCCGTCGGCGTGCGCTATTCGGTGCCCAGCATCCTGAAGCAGCTCAGGGAGGCCGACGTCACGGTCGATCTCTTCAACGGCAACATCGTCATGGGCCTGAGACTTCCCTATGCCAATCTCAGGACCCACAGGAAGATACTGATTATCGACGGCACGGTGGCGTTCACGGGAGGCATGAACATCCGCAAGGGATTCTCGGCCGAGCTCGCCGGTTCCGACAGTTCGCGGGACACCCATTTCGAGGTCACCGGGCCGGTGGTGGCGGATCTGTTCTCGGTGGCCGCCGAGGACTGGCGCTTCGCCGGCAACGAAGCCCTGAAGGACGGACCCTGGCAGGTCGAGCGTGTCGTGCCGCCGCCAGGGCAGCCGATGCTGGTGCGCGCGGTCGCGACCGGGCCGGACGCGTCCAACGAAACCAATCTCAAGCTGCTGATGGGAGCGTTTTCGGTCGCCCGCAAATCGATCCGCATCATGTCGCCCTATTTCCTGCCGGACCGGGAGTTCATCAGCGCGCTGACCACGGCCGGCCGGCGCGGCGTCGAAATCGACATCGTCGTGCCGGCGGTGAACAACCTCTTTCTCGTCGACCATGCGATGACGGCGCAGTTCGACCAGGTTTTGAAGCACTATTGCCGCGTCTGGCGCCACGACGGCGCTTTCGACCATTCGAAGTTGATGGCGATCGACGGCGTGTGGGCCTATGTCGGCTCTTCCAATCTGGACGCCCGCTCGCTGAGGCTGAATTTCGAGATCGACTTGGAAGTGCTGGACAAAAACTTCGCCGCCGAGATCGACGCCCGCATCGCGGCCGCCATCTCGACCGCCCAGCCGGTGACGCTGCAGACGCTGAAGGCAAGGCCGTTCGCAATCCGCGTCTTCGACCGTTTGCTGTGGCTGGGATCGCCCTATCTTTAGAGCAGGAAATCGAGCATCGGGATCATGGAGATAGACGACATCAAAGGACGCAGCCTGCCTGAGACCGTGCTGCTCTCGATCCGCAGCAGAAGCGCGCGCAAGGCGAAGGCGACGCCGCGCAAGCGCGTCAACGACACGGAGATCGTCGTCGCCTCCTACAACGTCCACAAATGCATCGGCACCGACCGCAGATTCGACCCCGAACGGACGGCGCGGGTCATCCGCGAAATGAGCCCCGACGTGATCGCGCTGCAGGAGGCCGACAACCGCTTCGGCGACAGGGCCGGGCTGCTCGACCTGGCCCGCCTGGAGCTGGAAACGGGGCTGGTGCCGGTGCCGGTCAGCGGCAACGGCAAGGGGCATGGCTGGCGCGGCAATGTGCTGTTGTTCAAGCGCGGCACCGTGCGCGACGTCCACCAGCTCAAGCTGCCCGGACTGGAGCCGCGCGGCGCGCTGGTCGCCGAGATCGATCTCGACGAGAAACGGTCGCTGCGCGTCATTGCCGCCCATCTCGGCCTGCTGCGCCGCTCGCGCTCGGAACAGGCCCGCGTCGTGCTCGACATCATGAGCAGCGCCGACGAGAGGCCGACGCTGCTTCTGGGTGACCTCAACGAATGGCGGCTCGGCAACCGCTCGGCGTTGAACACGCTGCACACGACCTTCGGCCCGACGCCGGCGGTGCCGACTTTCCCATCCGGCCTGCCGGTGCTGGCGCTCGACCGCATCATGGGCAACCGGCACGACCTGGTTTCAGGCGTCGAGGCGCATGACACGCCGCTGTCGCGCGTCGCCTCCGACCACCTGCCGCTGACGGCCTTCGTGCATCTTTGAGAGAGGCCGCTTCTACCCTTCCCTCAGCCAGACCAGCATCTCGCCTGGATCGCGATTGTCCCAGGCAAAATACGGGACCGCCTTGAGCTTCGTCTCCTGCGTCACCGGCGGTTCGGGGCGGTAGAGATCGGCGCCCCAGTTCTCGGTCTCGGCCCTGCTGCCGATGGCCGAGACCGTGACGATGCCGCCGAGCAGGTTCGGCTCCTTATGGGCCTCGAGCCTTGCCTCGCGCGGCAAGGCGATGCGATGCAGCCCGCCGCCATTGTCGGTTTCCTCAACGCAGTAGATCAGCGGGCCGCGCGCGAGCGCCACGCGGCCGACGTCCTGCCGCACCTGCGGATTGGCGAAGAGGCGCGCCATCGTCATTTCGAGATCGAGCTCGACCTTGTCGCCCTGGCGCCATTCGCGGCGGATCGCGGCATAGCCGTCTACCGTCGCGGCTTCCAGATCGACGAGCTTGCCGTTGACCCTAAGCGCCGCCTTGCGGCACCAGGCGGGTATGCGCAAGTGAAGCGTGAACTCTACGGGCGCCTCCGGCCCGACCGCGATCGCGACCGAGCCGTCCCAGGGATAGCTGCTGGTCTGGACGAGCGTCACCTGCCGGCCGGCGATCTCGAAGCGCGCAGTCGAATCGCCATAGAGATGTACCGCCAGCGCATCGTCGGCGAGGCCGTAGAAATAGCTGCCGATGGACGCCACCATGCGGCCGATATTGGGCGGGCAGCACGGGCAGCGGTGCCACTTCCAGCGATGATGGCCGCCGCGGCTCTCCAGCGGGTTCTCGTAGAAGAACAGCGAGCCGTCGAGCGACAGGCCGGAGATCGAGCCGTTGTACAAAGCGCGCTCCATCATGTCGGCGTAGCGGGCGTTCGGACCCATGCCGAGCATGCGGCTTGCCCAGAACACCAGGCCCACCGAAGCGCAGGTCTCGGCATAAGCGGTCTCGTTGGGCAGGTCGTAGTCGTTGGTGAAGCCTTCATTGTCGGCCGACGGACCGAGACCGCCGGTGACGTAAAGGCTCTTCGTCGTAAGATCGTCCCAGAGCCGCTCGAGCGCGACCTTCAGCGTATCGTCGCCATATTCGGTCGCGATGTCGGCCATGCCGGAATAGAGATACATCGCCCTCACCGCGTGGCCGACGACCTTGTCCTGCTCGCGCACCGGCTTGTGCGACTGGTTGTATTCATAGGTCTTGAAGTGGAAATCCTTGGGGTCGGCGCCGCGCGCCAGCGCCTCCTCATCGAAATAATGCGGCTGCTGGCCGCGCTGGTCGATGAAATACTTAGCCAGTTTCATATATTTGTCGTTGCCGGTCGCGCGCGCGAGCCGGACCAGCGCCAGCTCTATCTCCTCGTGGCCGCAATATCCCTTCCGCTTGCCGGGCTCGGGCCCGAAAGTGTCGGCGATGTGGTCGGCATAGCGGCTCATGATGTCGAGCAGCTTGCGTTTGCCGGTCGCCTGAAAGTAAGCGACGGCGCCCTCGATCAGATGCCCGGCGCAGTAAAGCTCGTGGCAGTCGCGCAGGTTGGTCCAGCGCAGGCCGGGCTGGATGCGCTGGTACCAGCTGGAGAGATAGCCGTCCTCCTGCTGCAGCTTGCCGTACATGTCGATGACGGCATCGATCTTCTTTTCCAGATCGGGGTTGCGGCGCCGGTAGAGCGAATAGGCCGCGGTCTCGATAGTCTTGCCCCAATCGGAATCCCAGAACATCTGCGTCGTCACGGTGCGCGCCGTGAAGCCGTCGCTGACATGGAAGGGGATGACGACGCCCGGCGACGGCACGTCCGGATCGATCTGCTCCAGCATGCGCGCCTCGACGCAACGGTCGTAGAGGATGCCGGCGGTCTTGGCGGCGACCGCGTCGACACGGTCGCCCCAGAAGCCGCGGACATCGACCTGCGGCACGGGAAGCGGCCGGAAAGCGAGCTTCGGCCTGGCGAAGGCGCCGGTCTGCGCGGCGGGCTGCGATGCGGTCATGATTTCACTCCATTCGAATTACTTGACGGCCCCGGCCATCAGGCCGCGGATGTAGAAGCGCTGCAGCGCCAGGAACAGGATCAGGCAAGGCACCATCATCACCGTGACGCCGGCCTGCACCGCGCCCCAGTCGATGGCGCCGAAGCGGCCGGACTGAAGCGCGGTCATCATCACCGGCAAGGTGAATTTGGACTGGTCGGTCATCAGCACCAGCGCTGCCAGGAACTCGTTCCAGGCGCCGAGGAAGGCGAACAGCGCAATGGTGACGACGCCCGGCCAGACCAGCGGCAGCATCACCTTGACGAGCATGGTGACATTGTTGGCGCCGTCCATGCGCGCGGCCTCCTCGATCTCGCGCGGCACGGCGTCGAAGGCGTTGCGCATCATGAAGATCGAGAACGGCAGCTGCAGCGTGACGTAGACGCAGACCAGGCCCGTCAGCGTGTTGTGCAGGCCGAGCTTCGTCAGCACCAGGAAGATCGGCGTCAGGATCGACTGGAACGGGATCATGATCGTCGACAGGATGAGGATGAAGAAGAAATCCCGCAACGGAAAGCGGAAGCGCGAGAAACCGTAGCCGGCAAGCACGCTGACCAGCACCGAGAGCAGCACCGTCATGACTGAGACATAGATGCTGTTCTGCGCCGAGACCCAGAGCCCGTCGCCGAAGGAGTTCAGCGTCTGATAATTCTCGATCGAGAAGCCGGTGGTCGGCCAGGGCGGCAGCGGCGGCTGGCGCGCCTCCTGCGCCGGCTTGAAGGTCGACAGCACCGTCCAGACGATCGGCGCCAGGAACAGCACCGAGGCGATGACGCCGGTGGAATGCCTGGCGAGGCTGAAGCCGATTTTGCGGTTTTGCGACATCGCCTCGGCCATCAGTCGAGCCCTTCCGGCTTGCGCAGCAGCCAGAGCTGGATAAGGCTGAGCGCCACCAGGATGGCGAGCAGCACCATGGAAAGTGCAGCGCCGTAGCCGAGCTTGAACGAGACGAAGGACTGGTTGAAAATCCAGTAGACCGCCGTCAGCGTCTGGTTGCGCGGGCCACCGCGCAGGATGATGTAGAACTGGTCGAAGGCGAGGATCGAGCCCGCGACCGAGAGGATCAGCGCCAGCGCCAGCGTGCGGCGCATCAGCGGCAAGGTGATCGCCCGGAACCTGGCGAACGGCCCTGCCCCGTCGATGACCGCCGCCTCCTGCAGATCCTGCGGGATCGACTGCAGGCCGGTCATCAGGATGATCATGGTGAAGCCGGCCACCTTCCAGACCACCATGGCGATGATCGACCAGAAGGCCGGCTGGAAGGTGGCGAGAAGATTGACCTTCTTTTCGGTCAGGCCGAGATCATAAGCGGCCGGGCTGAACAGGCCGGAATCGACGTTGAGCAGCCAGGACCAGAGCAGGCTCGCCGAGGCGAAGCCGACCACCGCCGGCATGAAGAAGGCGGTGCGGTAGAGATTGGTCAGCGGACGCGGTTTTTCGATGAAGATCGCCAGCGGGAAGGCGACGGCGAAGATCGCGATGGTGACGATCACCGTGTAGTAGAAGGTGAATTTCAGCGCATTCCAGAAGCGCGTGTCGCGCAGGATCGCGAAATAATTGTCGAGGCCGATGAAGGCATGCTCGCCCATCAGCGGCCAGTTGTGCAGCGACATCCACGCGGTCATGCCGAGCGGAATGACAAAGAAGACGGTGACCAGGGCGACGGCCGGCAGGACATAGAGCAGGCCCACCCATTGCCGGCGGCTGACGCCGATGCGTGAGCGGGCGGGAGCGGAGGTTGCGGTGATGGCGGTCATGGCTGCGCCTCCCCTCCCCCCCTTGTGGGGGAAGGTGGCCGCGAAGCGGCCGGATGAGGGGTGTTCCAGCGGAGTGAGACGTCGGCGTTCCCTGGAACACCCCTCATCCGTCTCGGCGCTGCGCGCCGATCTACCTTCTCCCACAAGGGGAGAAGGGGGAGCGAACCTCGCGGCGCCGCAAATTGGTGAGCGTGCTTTCTCAACCGATAAAACCCTGCCATTCAGCGATACAGTCCCCGGCCGCCCGGCCAGGGAGACGGGGCGGGCGGCCGGTCAGAGCCTTGGCGGCGAAGCGTTGCGCTATCCTCGCCGCCGGCTGGCCCTGGTGTCTACTTGTTCGGCGCCTGGTCGATAATCGACTGCATCGTCTCCTGCGCGTTCTTGATGGCGCCGTCGACATCGTCGCCGAAGAACACCTCGTTGATCATCTGCGTCCACGGCCCGTTGGCGGAGTTGATCAGGTCGTTGAACACCACCGAATAGGGCGTCCTGCCCTTGGCCATCGCCTCGGCCGCCACCTGATAGCGCGGGTCGAGGTCCTTCAGCGCGTCCTTGGCGATGTCGTTTCGCACTGGCAGACTGCCATATTTGGCAAGGATCGTCTGGCCCTCCAGCGAATAGGCGAAGTCCAGGAACTCCTTCACCACGGCGATCTTCTTGGTGCCCTTGGTGACGACGAAATTGTCGCCGCCGGCGAAGGACGACCAGCCGCCATCCTTGCCCGGCAGGAAGGTGATGCCGTAGTCGACGTCCGGATATTGCGTGTTGAGCGCGCCGATGGCGAAGGCGCCGGACGGCGAGATGCCGATCTTGCCGCCGGCGAAGGCGGCGAAGAAGTTGGCGCCGGTGTCGGTCTGCGCGCCCTCGGGCACCAGCCCCTTCTTGACCATCGAGCGATAGAGATCGATCGCCCCGCGCAGCTGCGGGCTGTCGAGCGTCGCCTTCGAGCCGTCCTCGGACAGGATGTCGCCGCCGGAGGCCCAGATCAGCGGCGTGAAGGTGAAGATGTTGCAGCCGCCGCAATTGCCGGAGAAATAGAAGCCCTTGATATCGCCGCCAAGCGCGTTGACCTTTTCGGCATCGGCCTCGATCTCGGCCCAGTTGGTCGGTCCCTTCTCGGGGTCCAGCCCAGCCTGCTTGAACAGCTTCTTGTTCCAGATCAGCACCGAGGCGTCGGCCGAGAACGGCAGGCCGTAGATGCGGTCCTTATAGGTGCCGGTCTTCACATGCGCCGGCGACAGGCTGGCGAAGTAGGGCAAGGATTTCGCCCAATCTGTGATGTCCTCCAATTGGCCGGCGGCGGCGAAGGACGGCGTGTAGATCAGATCGAGCGAGAGCGCGTCGGGCGCGGTGCCGCCGGCGGCGGCGGCGCCATATTTCGGGATGATCTCGGCATTGGGAATGATATCGAGCTTGATCTGGTCCTTGTTCGCCTTGTTGAAGGCGTCGACGATGCGCGGCATGAAGTTCGAGCCGTCGGCGCGCACCCAGATGTTGGCGGTCTCGGCGGACGCCGCCTGCAGGCCGCCGCCGATGACGGCCGCGGCTAAAGCCAGCTTGGCAAACATGGTCTTCATTTTACTCCTCCTCATGGTTCTCCTCCCTGTTTTGGCCACGCCGCCCTTAATCGGGCGCGTGGCCTTGTTGCTTCATTGCGGCGGACTGCCGCATGACTGACGCACCACCAGCCGGCACGGCAGTTTCCTGATGCCCGGCGCGGCCGGGTGGCCGTCGACGAGCGAAAGCAGGGCAAGCCCGGCCTCGCGCCCGAGGCTCGCCAGGTTCATGTCGATGGAAGTCAGCGGCGGGCGCGTCGCCTCGGCCACGATCTCCCAATTGTCGAAGCCGATGATGCCGACATCCTCCGGCACGCGGATGCCGCGCTCGCGCAGCGCGTCGATGACGCCGCGGGCAATCTGGTCGTTGCCGCAGAAGACGGCGTCCGGCCATCCTTCCCTGCCCGCTTTGCCGAACAGTCTTGCCACCGCATCGCGCCCCCAGGCTTCCGACCAGGCGCCGAGCAGCGGTTCGGCTGTGGGCAAGCCGTTCTCCCTCAGGACGTCGCGATAAGCCTCGGCCCGCGTATGCACCACGGCGAAGCTCGCCGGGCCGCTGACATGGGCGATGCGGCGGCGCCCGAGCCGCAAGAACTGCTCGACCGCCAGCCGCGCGCCGCCGGCATCGTCGGAGACGAGGCCGACCGCGCCGGGATCCGGCTGGGTGAAGGCGTAGACGACCGGGATGCGCAGGTTGGAGAGATCGACCGGCAGATGGCGGTCGATGCGTTTTCCAGTGGCGACGATGCCGTCGACGCGCTTGTCGAGCATGGCCTCGACATGCAGCTGGCCGAGCCGCTGATCGTCCTCGACATTGCACAGGAACACCGACACGCCCTTGTCGACCAGCGCATCCGAAACGCCGGCCATCAGCGGCAGCGAGAAGCGGCCATAGGTATCGTTGGTGAGCAGCCCCACGGTGAAGGAGCGTTTTCTGAGCAGGCTCTGCGCCAGGCTGTTCGGCCGGAAGCCGAGCAGCCGCGCCGTCTCGCGGATGCGCTCGCGCGTCTCCGCCGTCATCCGCCCCTGCCCGTTCAGCGCCTTCGACGCCGTGGCGACGCTGACGCCGGCCGCGGCGGCGACCTCGCGCAGCGTGACCGGCGGCTTGGCGGAAACTGGCGCTGGCTCGGCGTCGGCGGACATGGTCGCGGCGAATTCCTTAGCTGGGAAAAGGTTTTCTCTTATCGCCCTGCGCGGCGATGACGGGTGAGGTCAGCGAGCGCGGAGCGGGTTGGGAAAAGGTTTTCTCAGAGGGAGATTAGGGGAAGGGGGCGGGGTTGGCAAGGGGGATGAAGCACGCCAAATCGCCGCCTTAGGCCCAAGGCCGATTGCAGAATTAATCTGCCCGAATGGCGAGCGATGCTGACGTCGCAGATCAAAGAATGACGCCCGCTCGACCGCGGCTGGCCTATTCGGTACATGACGGCCGCAACCGTCAACAGATCGAACAAAATCCTCAGAGTTGATTTGTTCGATTGGCTGACAGAATCAAGGGCATCCTTATTGGAAACCGCTAGAATATAGCTCACTTAAAAAATTACTCCTATTTTAAACCAAGGCTACTATGAATCTTGTGCAACAGCTCAACATCGTTCTTATTCAATCCCTTTTCTTTTGTTCCTTCATGCGCCCAATTGTTCCGCAGGGTATTAAAGAGAGATAGCCATCTTACCTTGTCAGACTTGCTGTTGAACTCGTGACCAACGTCTATCGAGAAGTGCTGCTCGAACGATTCTGCATTTTTTTGACCTTCCGGCTTTTTTGTCCAGTACTTCTCGATTATTGCCTTATAGTCCTTGATAAAGAACTGATCCGTCCAAGGGATCTCCTGACGCCCTAAGCCTTCCTTGTAATTTTTCTCCATCTGCTCCTTCGCGCGCGTCTCGCATTCACGCTGAATCGCCCCGATCTCGATATCCCAATTCTCGCCGAACAGCGCCTTTAGCTGCGCAATTATGAAATGCTTCATATGTCGTTCGATCTGGGTGCCGAGTTCTCTTCCCTCATTCTGGAGAGCCTTGTCTTGGCGCTCCTTCCAGTCCTGGAGTTCAGGTGGATTGTAGTCACTAAACTTGCCATGGATGTACCCTTGGAAAAACCTCAACCAAGTGGTTTCCGCGCCACTGCCCAATTTCCCCGCCAGAATCTCCGCGTCTTCCTGCGTCATCGACTGCAATGCCTTGAAAAGTACAAGAAGGTACCTGCCGATGGCTTGCATCCGCTGATCCGTGCTCGACTTTATTGAAATCGATCCTTGGCCGGCCTCGAATGCGTGGAGATCGCCAACAAGTGATATGAACGCAAAGCTGCCTCTGTTCGAAAGGACATAATTAGTGAGCGCCTCCTGATCCTTCCCAAAGGACGCTTCCGCTAGTTCGTAGCAGGCGTTGATGAGGTTGACCGCACGGTCTCGTGCTTTCTTCATCTCGTCGCCATGCTCTACATTTGCAGTGTCATATAATGACGAAGCAGTGGTTCCTTCGACGAACTTGTTGCCCTTAGCTTCTGGCAATAGCTTACACTTGAGCAAGGCGTCCGCGAACGGCTTTGCCTGCAGCACAGCCCGATCCTCACCGAGAGAAATCTTGTTGTAAAGCGGACCGGAAGGGTCACCACCTAATGCCCGGATGACAGACGAGCGAAGCGCCTTCAGCCGGGAGTCCAGACGACTAGCATTCCAGTAAAGATCTTCCTCCAAGGTGATCCTGAGGGTTGGGCTTACAGCCTTCTGATTTTCGTTGATCTGCATGAAAAGTTCGAGTTGATCGCCTGGATCAAGATTCTTGAAGGCGACTACCGGGATGGTGTTGCTCGCCTTGAACTTTGAGTTTGCATATCCATAGATCCGGTGCTGGCCGTCAATGATGTAGGCGATCGCGAACGCGTTCGGGATTTTCAACACTCCTGTCCGGGATGCTGAATCCTTCGATCGCGATTGCCCCTGGAATTCGAGCCTCGCTTCGCGCTCGTTAAAGTTCAGAATGGCCGAATTGGGGAAGTATCCTCCGCCATCGATGAACTTGGTGATTCCCTTGAGCCGCGACGGCAGAAGAAGGCGTTGGTATGTCGGCATCTCGGCCTCATTCGCCCGGGTTCGATGGAGAACGAACCCAATCTTCAAGAGCGTTTGTGGCTCCAGCGAAAACATGTAATACGTCTTGTCGCCCATTGTGCCTTCGATGGCCGGGACCTCGATCTTTGCCTTGTTGATGGCCTGGCCCTTCATGATCAGTCCCATGAACTGATAATGAGCGGCATCCCGGTACGATTTCAGGAGGCTATCGACATACTCGAACGTGTTGTCATTGTAGTAAAATCCGCCGGATTCAACGAGCCTCTGAATATCGGCGGAATCTCGACTCAGCCGAAGATTTCTCGTCGCGAATATGTACTTCACCCGGCGACCCGGGCCGAATGTCTGATCGATTGCCTTCCGGTATCCATCAAGACGTAATCGAAGCGCCTCAAATTCGGTCTTGTATGAGGGCGGCTTCGCCGAAACTTCGCTGGATTTGCACTCGACGAGCAACACGGTGTCGTCGTCGATCGCGACGACGTCGATTTGCTTCTTGTCCGACGGCTCCTGCCCGAAGGGCAGGCAGAACTTCTCGTCGATATTGAGTGTGCGATAACCCAGACGATAAAGCTGGCACCAAAGATCGTCCTCGAACTTAACATTATGGCTCTTCAGCTTGCGGAGCCGCGTCTTGGTTTTGAGAGGAGTGCCATATTCCTCCCAACCCTCCTCAAGCAAACCTTCGACCAAGCCATGGTCGACATTGCGAGAATGGAACTTGGAAGATTTCGCTACATAGATTTTGCCGAGCAGCGACTTGTCGCTGCTGATTTTGTTACGAAGCGCAGCCGCTTCGGCAGGATCGATAAACGACAAGGCACCCCCCAAAAAATTTCTACGCAGGTCTACAGGAATCAGAAGACGTACAGCGCCTCGGTAGTTCCGCGCCTCGAATTCACGGCGCCCGATATAACCGACGGACGCGAAACCACTGTCGGCACACCAAGCTTGCCGTAAAGCTCGTGAATGCTTTCGTGATCCGCGTTTGTCAGGACGACCCTAGCACCACGCCGCTTGGCGCCCCTAATGGCCTCCATTAGCCTTTTCTGATCGTCCCAAGTAAAGATCTTCTGATTATACTTGATGAAGCCATTGCAATTATGAGCCGTGGTATAGGGAGGATCAAGGAAGACCAGATCGCCTTCCACCGCTTCGGCAACTACTGCTTCAAAGTCGCCAACCCGAAGATCAGCGCGAGACAGGATCTCGCTCGCCTTCTCGAAATCATCATCGAAAAGCATAACCTGGGTCTTTGTCCCCAAGGGAACGTTGAACTGCCCTTTGAGATTCTCGCGGTAGAGGCCGTTGAAGCAGGTTCGATTCAGATAGAGAAATTGCGCCGCGCGGAGATGCGGGCTCGAGTGCTGCCGACTTCGCTCCTCATAATAGAACTCTTTCGAGTGCCTCTCCTGAAATTCGGCCAGGCTCGATTGTACCAAGCGCCAGTCGTCGCGAATGGATCGGTAGGTGGCGATCAACCGTTCATTGACGTCAGATAAAATCGCGTCTGGTGGTGCGAGATGAAAGAAAATCGCGCCACCGCCCATGAATGGTTCGATATATCGTCCGGAGAATTCGGGAAGGCCGAAACGGGGATCGTTCAGAAGCCATCTCTTGCCGCCTGCCCACTTTATGAATGGCTTCAAACCGGTTTTCTCCCCTCGATGATCTAAATACCTTCTAACGTCTTTAGCGGCCAGAATCTGCGTATGGCAACCGGTGGATTAGACAATATGAATCTTTAGCGGCAATTGCGTCCCACAGTCAGAACGGCATCTTTGCAGATGTGCAGGTGATCGAATGACTCTGATGGCGGCTTGCAGCATCTGCGATTCGGCTTCTGGACGGCAACAACGAGGCGCAGAGCTGCCAATGGGCTCGAGGACAGCGTAACGGGGCCACATTCCACCACACACCGCTTTCTGCTTGAATACCCCGTTGCCACCCGGGAGCGCCACTCATCCCCACCGATCCCCTTCGTCCCGTTGCGCCAACATTTCCTCGCTTGCTGCGCCGATCAGCTCGCGGAGCTGAAGGCCATTGCGCTTCAGGCCACTCCCCTGCCCGGCAACGATCCCCTGATCCGATTCACCCATTCGCTGGCCGACGCGGCGGGCACGTTCGGCTTTGCGGGGATCAGCGCGCGGGCCCGTCCCGGCTGACCATTTTGGGAGCATCGCCTGCTTGTACCTGTCGTTACGGCAGTTTGGCCATGAGTGTGGTAATTCTGCCACCACAAATTCCCGCAACCCCTGCTAGAACCTCGTCGGGTTTTAACTTGGGGTTATGGGCTATGCTTCTTCGTATTTCTGCGAAATCCGTTTTGTTGGGCGCCGTTTCGGCCGTCGCTTTGATGTCGGCCGCGCAGGCCGCCGACGTGGTCCAGGAGCAGGCGGCTCCGGGCTTCAACTGGAGCGGCGTCTATGTCGGCTTCGGCCTCGGCGCCGGCGCCAATGTGCACAAGCTCAGCAGCGATTTTGTGCCTGTTTCGCTGAACGGCATCGGTGGCGAAGGCGTCTATGGCCAGGTGACTGCCGGCTATGATTACATGGTCTCGCAGCGCTTCCTGCTCGGCGGCCTGATCGACGCGCATGTCGGCACGATCAAGACTTCGCTCGATGCCGGCGGCCTCAATGCCGATATCAAGGAAACTTATGGCTTCGATGTTGGCGTTCGCGCTGGCTACCTGTTGACGCCGACCACGCTGGGCTATGTCCTGGGCGGCTATGCCTGGCAGAAGTACAAGCTCGACACCAATGCCGGCTTCGGTTTCGATTGGGACCAGGGCGGCTACTTTGTCGGCGCCGGTGTCGAAACGGCGATCAACAGCAACTGGACGCTGAAGGGCGAGTATCGTTACACCCGCTTCAGCACCAACGACAGCCTGCTCTCGAATGCAGGCCTGCCGGTGCCGGACGGCACGCTCAACCTCGACACCTCGCGCCATACGTTCGAGGTCGCCGCCAGCTATCGCTTCAACGCCAATGACGGCGGCGGCGCCAGCTTCGAGACGCCTTCCTACAACTGGACCGGCTTCTATGTCGGCGGTGGGCTCGGCGCCGGCGCGGTCGTGCACCAGATCGAGATTCCGCCGCTCGCCGGCGCCAAGTTCAATGGCCTCGGCGGCGAAGGCGTGTTCGGCGAGGCCAGCATCGGCTACGATCAGGACATGGGCAGCTGGGTGGTCGGCGGCCTCGTCGACGCGCGTCTCTCCGGTATCAAGTCGAAGCTTGAGCTGGGCGGGTTCCTGGGTGTCGACTCGATCAACCTCAATACCGATTATGGTTTCGACGTGCTCGGCCGCATCGGCATGAAGGTCAACGAGGCGACGCTGGCCTACGCCCTCGCTGGCTACAGCTGGCAGCACTTCAAGCTCGATGCTCCGGCACCGCTCGACGCCGATTGGGGCTCCAGTGGCTTCTCGGTCGGCGCGGGCCTGGAAACTGCCCTGTCGGACAAGATGACCGTCGGCATCGAATACCGTTACTCGCAATTCGAGAAGGAAGACTTCTCGGATGCATTGCCGATCCCGAGCGGTCTCGCGATGGCGACGCCGTCCTTCCACACCGTTCGGATCGACGCCAAGTACAAGTTCAACTAAGCCAAGGCCTCCAGCCAAAGCGAAAGCCCGCCGGTCATTCCGGCGGGCTTTTTTATTTTGTCGGGAACGCGCCGGCGTGGCCGTCCTATGGTGCGAGACCTAACCAACAGAGGATGCCATGAGAAAGCTCATCGTCACCGAATTCATCAGCATCGACGGCGTCGCCGAGCACGAGAGGCTGCCGAACGTCGCCTGGACCGACGAGATGCAGGCATTCAAGGAGGATGAGCTTGCCGACAGCGGCGCCATGCTTCTCGGACGCGTGACCTACGAAATCTTTGCCGGCCACTGGCCTGCCGAAAAAGGCGACTTCGCCGACCGCTTCAACGCACTGCCGAAATATGTCGCCTCGACGACCTTGAAAGCGGTCGATTGGCATCCGGCCGAATTGCTCGAAGGCCCCCTTACCGATGCGGTCACCCGGCTGAAGCAACGAAGCGGCGGCAACATCTATGTGCATGGCAGCGTGAATCTCGCCCGGCAACTGCTCGGCGTTGGCCTTGTCGATACCCTCAGACTGCTCGTTTATCCGGCAGCCGCAGGCCAGGGCGAACGGCTTTTTCCTTCGGACAAACCGACAGCGCTCGAGCTTGTCTCGGCCGTGCCGTTCAGCAATGGCGTGGTGGCGATGGAATACAGGGCGGTCGCGAAAGCTTAGACTAGATCAGGATGACGTTTCGTTGAATCGCCATCCTGATCTAACTCTTTGTTGGAGCATGATCTTCTCCGAAAACCGGTTCCCACTTTTCGGGATCATGCTCCAGAGGAGCGGTTTTCCGTCCGGAATTGCGTCAAAACAAAGAGATAGGCGTTTCGCCGTTTCGTGAAACGGTGAAACGTATTGGTGGCCTACTGTCTAAATGCCCGGCTGATCTGATCCTGCAGCGGCTTGACCAGATAAGACATCACCGAGCGATCCTCGGTCCTGATGAAGGATTCCACCGGCATGCCGGGAACCAGCTTGACCTCGCCGAGCCGCGCGACCTCGGCGGCGGTCGTGGTAATGCGCACCGTGTAATAGCTGACGCCCGTGCGCTGGTCGGTGGTGATGTCGGGCGAGGTTCGCTCGACGACGCCGTCGATCTGCGGCGTGGTGCGCTGGTTGAAGGCCGAAAAGCGCAGCGAAGCGGGTTGGCCGACCCACAGCTGGTCGATGTCGCTCGGCGCGATCTTGGCTTCCACCGCAAGGCTGTCATTGTCGGGCACGACCTGCATGATCGTCTCGCCCGGCTTCACCACGCCGCCGATCGTATAGGCGATCGACTGCTGCACGACGCCGTCCTGCGGCGCGCGGATGTCGACCCGCTTCAACTGGTCCTCGGCGGCGACCTTGCGCTCCAGAAGCTCGCCCATCTGGCCGTCGACATCGCGCAGGTCCTTGTTCACTTCGGTGCTGAGGTCGAGATCGATCTGGATGATCTGCAGCTTGATCTCGGCGATCCGTCCCTGCGCCTGAGCCTGGGCCGCAATCAGCTGGCCGCGCTCGCCGTCGAGGCGCGTGGCCTCTCGCTCGGTCTGGGTCAGCCGGTCGATGGAGATGAGCTTCTTGGCCCAGAGCGTACGCACCGAGGCAAGCTCCTTCTGCACCAGCTCTATCTCCTTGCTCTTGGCCTCAGCCTGCGCCGTGTCGCCGGCGATCTCCTTCTCGAGTTGCGCGATGCGCTCCTCAAGCTGGCTCTTCTGGCCGGCGCGGGACGTGCGCCGTGTCTCGAAATGCTGCTTCTCGCCGGCCACCGCCTCGGCGACGTCAGGATCGGCAATGCGGTCCAAAAGCTCGTTCGGAAAGATGATGGCGTCGCTGCCGCGGCGCTCCGAATCGAGGCGCGCCTTGCGCGCGGCGAGCTGGTCGAGCGCCTTGCTCACCACGCCAAGGTTGGCTGCCGGCACAGTGCGGTCGAGACGGACCAGAAGATCTCCCGCTTTCACGTGGTCGCCGTCCCGGGCGTCGATCTCCGCAACGATGCCGCCGGTGGAATGCTGCACGTCCTTGACGTGGGAATCGACGACGAGGGCGCCGGGGGCGATGACCGCGCCGGCGATCTCGGTGACCGATGCCCAGCCACCGACGCCGCCCGCAAGCAGGAGCACCACGCCGACGCCAAGCCGCGTGTAGAAGCGAATGGCTAAATGCGAGGCGCCTGATGCAGCCATGTCAGCGCCCTGCCTCGGTTCCGTCGGCAACGGCCAGATGGGGACCGTCGGAAGCCACTCTCAGTTGCGGGGCGCCGGTCGGCACCGGCCGCAGCGTCGGGAACATCTTGGCGAACACCTCGTCCTTCGGGCCGAAGGCATGGACGCGCCCCTGGTTCATGGCCAGCACGAAATCGACCGCCGCCAGCACGTTCGGCCGGTGCGCGACGAGCACGACAACCCCGCCCCGTTCGCGGACACCCAACATGGCCTTGATCAGGGCCTGCTCGCCGTCCATATCGAGGTTGGAATTCGGCTCGTCCAAGACCACGAGGAAAGGATCGCGATAGAGCGCGCGCGCCAGCGCGATGCGCTGGCGCTGACCGGCCGAGACCGCCTCGCCGTGCTCGCCTATCTCGGTCTCGTAGCCTTCGCGGAAACCGACGATCAGCTCGTGCGCGCCCGCTGCCTTCGCCGCGGCGATGATGGCGCCGGCGTCCGCGTCCGGCTCGAAGCGCGCGATGTTCTCGGCCACGGTGCCGGCGAAGAGCTCGACATCTTGAGGCAGGTATCCGATATGGCGGCCGCGCTCCGCCTGAGACCATTGATCGAGGTCTGCGCCGTCCAGCTTGATGCGGCCGGCGACCGGTTGCCAGGCGCCGACAAGCGCGCGCACCAGCGTGGACTTTCCCGACCCGCTCGGTCCGATGATGCCGACGCCGTGGCCCGCCTCCAGAGCGAAGCTTGCGTCGTGGACCAGCAGTCTCTGCGTGCCCGGGGCGCCGACCGAGACGTTCTGCATGCCGACATTCGCGCTCGGCGGCGGCAGCAACATCGGCTCGGTTTCAGCCGGCAGCGCCGCCAGCACCCTGTTCAGCCGCTGCCAGCCCTGGCGTGCGGTGACGAAGCCCTTCCAGTTGGCGATCGCAAGATCGACCGGAGCCAGCGCGCGGCCGCTGAGGATCGAGGCGGTGATGATAATACCCGCCGTTGCCTGCCCCTCGATGACCAGCCAGGCGCCGAGACCGAGCATCGACGACTGCAGCAGCATGCGCAGGACCTTCGATATCGCGCCGAAGCCGCCGGCCACGTCGCTCACCTTGCGCTGCTCGGCGATGTAATCGAGGTTGGCGTCTTCCCACCGCGCGGTCAGACCGCCGGCCATGCCCATGGCGGCGACGACCTCTGCGTTGCGGCTCCCAGCCGAGATCAGCCCGTTGCGCCGAATACCGGTCAAAGTTCCTGACGACACAGGCTTTCGCGTCATTCGCTCGGCAAGCACGGTCAGAGCCACCAGCACGATGGCCCCAAGCAGCGCTGTCACGCCTAGCAACCAATGGAACATGAAGATGATGACAAGGTAGAGCGGCAGCCAGGGCAAATCGAAGAGCGCCGTCGGCCCCATTCCGGACAGGAAAGCACGCACGCTGTCGAGATCGCGCATCGGCTGCAGGCTATCGCCCCCGCGCCCATTTTGCAGCGGCAACTGCAGCATCGACGCATAGACACGGCGGCCCAGCGCCTCATCCAAGGCTCCGCCAATGCGCACAAGCACCCGACCGCGCACGAAATCGAGAATGCCCTGGCCGCAGTAGAGGATGACCAACAACACAGTGATGCCGATGAGTGTCGGCAGGCTGCGGCTCGGCAGCACGCGATCATAGACCTCGAGCATGTAGAGCGAGCCGGCAAGCATCAGCACGTTGAGCACGCCGCTGAACAACCCTACCGCGAGAAAGGCCGACCGGCAGGAGCGAAGCGCCTCGGCGAGTTCGGAGCGCGCGGATTGCGCTCGCCGGCCTGTCGGTTTTGCCGGCCGTTTGCCGCCTAAAGGCGCGTTGGTTTGCCTGGCGATATCGCCGATGCCGCTGTCCGGCGTGGGTCGGCGCGCGCGAAACAAAGCCAAGCCGCCGAAGCCCACCATCGCCACACCAACAAGCGTCTCCCCCATCGACCCGGGCCGGCCTGACGAAAGCCAGCCGTTGCCGCCGAGAAGGAGCAGCACAGCGCAAGCAACCAGGACCAGCCCGACGAGCCTTACCTTTGCCTGCGCTGAACCAGATGCTACCTTGGCTACCATTGTCGAAGCGACACTGAACAAAACACTCCGGTCATCCAACCGGCCTGTCGCACATCATGGCTCGACAGGCCGACCGCTGCCTCAGCCGCCGTCATTGGCGTAGACATGCAGTATCGCCCCTTCGAAGGTCATGCCGGTATTGTTGTAGAAATCGAGCTCCTGGTGAATGAGGTTTCCGGAGAGCTCCAACCCGGCGGGGGACTCGTCATCCAGTCCCACGTTCCAGGCTGCGCTGCTCGCCTTCACCGCGCTTCCGCCGCCCCAATCCTCGAAATGAGAAGAGGATGTCCCGCCATTCTCCACCTGCAGCCAGTCGATCGCCTGATCGAGATATTTGTGCGGGCTGTTGGGATCGGAGGCATCGCCGATCGGATTCCCGGCCAAATAGTTGAGCCACGTCGCGACCGCGTCGCGGGCAAGGACGAAGCGTGTATCCTGCAGGTCCTTGGTCGACGCATCGATCACCTTGACCGCATCGGCGTAGGAGATGAAGAACGTATCTTCACCCGGACCCGTCTTTCCATCAAGGTCGTAGTCCCCGATCAGAAGGCCGGCCTTGTCGGAACCGTTTATGTTTCCGTCATTGTTGGAATCGACTTGATACAGCAGTTCGTGGGTGGCGAAGTTCGGGCCTATCTTACCGACACCGTCAACGCCATCCCAGAAAGTCTTGCCGAGATTGGTCCAGAAGCCCGGCGTGCGCACGCCGGGACCTGCGAATGATTGGACCGTCGCGGTATCATTGGCGGAAACGTCATTGGTGGTATCGTCGTCATGGGCATGCACCACGACCGTGTTGGTTCGCGAGTCGGCATTGGGAAGCAAGTTGAACGAGCTGTTGGCCGTGAAGACCCAAGTCTCGTTGCTGTCGACGAGGTAGTCGCCGTTGGAGTCGCCGCTCACATAGTGCGAGCCGTAAGTATGGCCGGCGACCGAGAAGCCATCCAGCAGATTTATGTCGTCGCCGGTATTCGCCGTCCCGTTGTCATCGATCAGCGAGGTCAATGTCAGCGGATCGAACGCACCGGCCGCGCTCGTGTTGGTTATCTCATAGTGATAGGTGACGCTTTGTGCACCCGACTGGACCGTTTCGGACGAATGGAAGATGCCGTCATGATCGGCATCGACGGTCTTCTCGATGGCCACTGACGGCGCGAGATCCTTCACCGTCACGGTCGCATCGTCGGTGGCATACACGTCGCTGGTGCTGTCGTCGTCATGGGCGTGCACGACCACGGTGTTGACGATGCTGCCCGCATTGTGAGCGCCGATGTCGACATTGGCCGTGAAGGTCCAGGTCTCGCCGAAGTCGAGCAGCCCGTTGTTGTTGCCGTCGCCGGTGTGGCTGGTGTTCAGAAGGTTGATGTCGTCAGTGGGGTCGCCAGGCGTGGCATTGTCATCGACCAGCGAGGTCAGCGTCAGCGGGTCGAGAGCGCCAGCGGCGCTCGTGTTTGTCACCTTGTAGGTGTAGGTGACGGTCTTTGCCTCGCCCTCGTTGATCTCGGTCGGATCGACGGTCTTCTCGATGGCCACTGACGGCGCGACATCCTTCACCGTCACGGTCGCGGTGTCATTGGCCGACACGTCATTGGTGCTGTCGTCGTCATGGGCGTGCACCACCACAGTGTTGGTAATGGTGCCACCCGCATTCTGGGCGCCAATATTTACGTCAGCGGTGAATATCCAGGTCTCGTTGCTGTCGACGAAATAGTCGTTGTCCGTGTCGCCCGACACATAGTGAGTGCCGTGTGAGCTGTTGGCGACGAAACCACTCAATAGGTTGATATCATCGCTGGGGTCCCCTGGCGTCGCATTGTCGTCGATCAGCGAGGTCAGCGTCAGGGGATCGCCGGCGCCATCTGCGCTCGTATTGGTCACCTTGTAGGTGTAGGTGACCGTCGTCGACTCGCCTTCATCGATGGAACTCGGATCGACCGTCTTCTCGATCGCGACCGCGGGAGCGTGATCCACGCTGGCTTTTGCGATGACGCCCCATTCCTCAAACCCGCCATCCGAGTCACTTGGGTTGCCGAAAGCCGAATAGAGATAAACGTAGTTACCGGTTGCCCCGGCGAAGAAACTGGTCGGAATGTAGACAAACAGATCGCCCACCCCGCTGCCTGCGGGCGCGTCCTTTCCAGCGTCCAACTGAACCGTCACGTCACCGTCGGTGGCATTTCCATCAACGTTATAGAGTAGTTGCTGCGTCTGAAGCGTCGCAAGGGTGGTGATATTTGGATCCGTCGCTGAATATATCTGCAGTGAGTCGAGTGACAGCAGCGATCCCTTGTCGCTGTTCGGCTCATTGGCGTCGAGCTTGAAGACGTAGTAATCGTGGCCGTTCACGGACACTACCTGCATATCGCTCAGGAGAAGCGCGTTGGTGTGTTCCTGCTGCTTATCGTCCAGCGGCAGCGGAGAACCATCGGTGTTGAAGCCGCTCTCGGTACCGCTGTTGCCAAGCACGAGGAAGCTATTGTAGTTGCCCGTGCCAGCGCCGGTTTGCTCTTCAGCCGAAAATACGGTGCCGTCGGTCAAAGTCTGCGACGTTGTCCCGTTGGTCAGATCAACCACTATGGCCATTTTCAACTCCCTTAGCGCCTAGGCGCGCCACTTGTTGGCCGCCTAAGGCGGCTGATTTACCCCATGCCATTAGCACCGAGATCGGCGCCCAATTCCGTGCGGGAGGAGGATCGACATGGCATCCAGCAAGCAGCGAGCAACCGGCCGGCAGCAAGCGCCACATACAAGATGGCTGCTCACGACTGCTGGTGGCTCGATGTGATAGCTGTAGCGGCACAGATGCCGCGCTGCGTTCCCCTACCCCAGTAGCGCAGTATCTCGTTGTTGCCGATCTCGAGATTGTTCACTCTACTATATTAGGATATTATTAACTCTACCGCAGCGTGCGTCAACGGGCAATTCGATGAAGAGTTAATGACAGAACTCAAATCCGGGTGCGAATTCGACCATTCGGCATAAAGAATACTGTGCTCTATTCTTAGGTCTTATTTTATAAGGGACCTTTGCGCCGACCATTCAGGCTTCGGTTGTCAGACCTTCGTCGACGTCATATGCACCTGAACCGAGGCGGCTGGAGGAGGCTCTCAAACCGCCTTCTTGTTGTCCTGCCTCCCGCCATACGCTTCCACGGCCTTCTCCACGGCGCGCTTCAGCTCGTCCTTGATCTCCGCCGTCTCGGCCATCAGTGCCTCGATCTTGAGAAAATCGAGCACGCGGTACTTCGAGACTTTTGGGCGGATCAGTATGTCGGGGCTGGACTGCTGCAGCTTGTTGGCGATGATCGACTGCATCATCAGCTGCGAGGCGCCATACATCAGGTCGACCGTGGTCGGATGCTTGCGCTCGGCGTCGCTCGGCGCACCGACCACGTCGATTGCGATGATGATATCGGCATCCTTTTCGAGGAGATCGAAAGGGACGGGATTGTAGATGCCGCCGTCGATCAGCAGGCAATCATTGCGCACCACAGGGCGGAACACCGCCGGAATGGCGGCCGAGGCCGCAAGCGCCGAATGCAATTCACCCTCGGCGAACACCGCGAGCTTGTGGCCGAAATAGTCGGTCGCCGTCACCTTGAGCGGAATCTTCAGCTCTTCGAAGGTGGCGGGGATATCCTGAGGCAGGAACGCCTTCAGGATGCGCTCTATATTGAACTGGGCGACGCGGATGCCGCCCTGCATGGCTTCGGCGATCGTGCCCGGCCGCGACCGCCACATGCGCGCCGCTACTTCGGCCCGGCTGCCGAGAATCGACCGGGCATAATCGTGAATCTCGGCGCCCTTCATGCCCGACGCCATGCCGGCGCCCATGATGGCGCCGATCGACGAGCCGGCAATCGCCGCCGGCTTGATGCCAAGCTCGTCGAGAGCCTCGATGATATGAATATGCGCAAGACCGCGCGCGCCGCCGCCGCCGAAGGCCACCCCGAAGGTCGGGCTCATCCCTTGCGGCCTCCCGCCACCTGAACCAGCGGCGGCCCGATGACCATCACCGCCGGATCGGAGGACAGGAGCTTCTTTGCCGCCGCCTTGACGTCGGCCAGCGTCACCGCGTTGATGAGAGCCGCGCGCCGCTTGATATAATCGATGCCGAGATGATCGATCTGCAGCTCCACCAGCGTCGCGGCAATGGAGCTGGACGAATCCAGATTGCTGATGGCGTAGGCGCCGACCATGTATTTCTTGGTCGCCGCGAGCTCCTCCTCCGAGGGGCCGTTCTCGGCCATGTCCTTCACCACCTGGCGCACGATCGCAAGCGTTTGGGCCGCGCGGTCGGAACGCGTCGCCGTCGTCACCAGCAGCGCGTTGGAATGCTCGTGATCGACGAGATCGGAGCTGACGCTATAGGCAAGGCCGCGCTTCTCGCGCACCTCTTCGTAGAGACGCGACGTGAATGTCGAGCCGCCGAGTATCTCGTTCATCAGCGCGGCGGCGTAGAAGTCGGGATCGCTTCGCTTCACGCCCGGCCAGGCAAGCTGCAGGGAGGTCTGCGGCAAGTCGTAATTCACTTCGAGCTGCTGGCCGAGCTTGGGCGTGACGTCGACAATCGGCGCCAGCGCCTGCTTGTCCGGCAGGTCGCCGAACACCTCGTCGAGCCTGCTGCTCAACGTGGCGGCGTCGATATCGCCCACCACCGCCACATGCAGGCCGCCGCGGGCGAAATTTGCTTTGTGGAAGGCCCTGAGGTCGTCCGCAGTGATGGTGGCGAGGCTGTCTTTGTTGCCCTCGTCCGGCCGCGCATAGGGATGCTGGCCATAGATCGCGCGGAGCCAGCGCTGCTGGCCGATCGTGTTGGGATCCCGTTCGTTGGCGAGGATCCCGGACAGTATCTGGGCGCGGATGCGGTCGATCGGCGCCTGGTCGAAGCGCGGACTGTTCACCGCCAGCTTCAGCAGGCCGAAAGCCTCGTCCTTCTGCTCGGACAACATGCGCATCGAACCATAGGTGCCATCGCGGGCGGCCTGAAAACTCATCTCGGCGCCGGCATCGTCGAGCTTCACCTGGAAGCCCTCGCTGTCGAGGTCGCCGGCGCCCTCGTCGAACAGCCCGGTCATCAGGTTGACCAGGCCTTCCTTGCCGGCCGGATCCTGCGCCGTGCCGCCGTCGAAGACGAAACGGATCGCAACCAGCGGGATCGAATGGTCTTCCACCAGCCAGGCGGTGACGCCCTTCTTGGACTTCACCTCCTGGATGTTCATTTCGGCGCGCGCGGCAAGCGCCGGCAAAAGCAGGAAGAACAGGGCGAAGCAAAGTATGGCAACGGCGCGATAGACGCGTCCACCTTCTCCCCTTGTGGGAGAAGGAAAGGTGCTCGTGCGGCCAAGAACCATGCTCATCATCAATTCCCCGCCTGCTGCTGCGGCAAGAGATAGCCACTGGTTGAGCGATCGAGCACCAGATAGCGGGCGGCGACGGCCTTGACTTCATCGGCGGTTACCTTGCGGATGCGGTCGGGCCATTCCTGGACGTCCTTGACATTGCCGCCCGTCGCAAGCGTCGAGCCGTACATGTTGGCCATGTCGTCCTGCTTGTCGCGCGCAAAGATCATGGAGCGCACATAACGGGTCTTGGCCCGCTCCAGCTCATCGTCGCTCACGCCGTCCTTGACGATGCGGGCGATCTCGGCATCGGCCGCCGCCTCGATATCGACAAGCTTGGCGTCGCCGCGCGGGGCGCCATAGACGGTGAAGTTGGTGGCGTCGAGCATGGTGCCCTGGAAATAGGCGCCGGCCTCGGAAGCGATACCCTGCTTGACGACGAGCTGCTGGTACAACCTGCTGCGGTTGTCGCCGCCGAGGATCTCGGCAAGCAGGTCGAGCGCCTCGGCTTCGCCGGGCTTGGCCGTGTGATAGGACGGCACCACCCATTGCGTCGAAAAACTCGGCACCGAGACGCGCGCGTCGGTCAGCGTCACCGTGCGCTTCGTGTTCTGCTCGGGCTCGACGGGACGGATGCGCGGCCGCAGGTCCGGGCCGCGGGCGACCTTGCCGTAGGTCCTTTCGGCCATCGCCTTCACCGCGTTGGGATCGACGTCGCCCACCACCACCAGCACGGCGTTGTTCGGCCGATAATAGGCGTCGTAGAAGGCTTTCGCGTCCGGACGGTTCAACTGCTCCATCTCCTGCATCCAGCCGATCACCGGAATGCGGTAAGGCTGGTTCTGCCAGAGCGTCGCGTCGACCTCCTCGTCGAGCACCGCCTGCGGGTTGCCGTCGATGCGCGAGCGGCGCTCCTCCAGGATCACGTCGCGCTCGGTCTTGATGACATCGTCGGTCAGGATGAGGTTACGCATGCGATCGGCCTCGAAGCCCATCATCTGCTCGAGCGCCGAAGGCGGCACCGTCTCGTGAAAGGCGGTGTAGTCGTAAGAGGTGAAGGCGTTGTTGGAGCCGCCGATCTCGGACACGGCGCGGTCGAACTCGCCGGCGGCGTGGTTGGTCGTGGCCTTGAACATCAGGTGTTCGAAGAAATGCGCGATGCCGGATTTGCCGGGCGGCTCGTCGGCGCTGCCGATCTTGTACCAGACCATGTGGGTGACGATCGGGGCGCGATGGTCCGGGATGACGACCACTTCCATGCCGTTGTCGAGCAGGAAATCCTTGACCTCGCCATCATCGGCCGCGCGGGCCGGAGCGGCCGCGGCAAGCGCCAGCGCGCCCGCCAGAAGCGCTGCGCGCAGCCCAATCCCTGTTTGTCTCATCAAGTTCTCCGGTCGCGGTTGCGCGACGATAGGCAAGGTTCGCTGGTGAGGCAAAGTGATTTGTTCGGCATTTTCGAGGCGAGACTAGTTGGCCTCGACGAAGCGGATGACCGTTTCGCCGTAATTGCGCTCGTCCATCACGGAAAAACCGGCGCCCGGTTCGAACGCCGCCGAGGCAGCCTCCTCGACGACGCAGAGCGCGCCAGGCAGAAGCCAGCCGCCGGCCTTGGCCGAGCGCAGCGCGCGCTCGCCGAGCCCTTTGCCATAGGGCGGGTCGGCGAAGATCAGGCCGAAGGGCGAGATCGTGCCGGCTTCGCCCAAATGAGCGGCGTCGCGACGAAAGATCTTGGTGCGGCCGGTGAGCCCATAGGCCTCGACATTCTCGCGGATCAAGCCTCGCCCTTCGGTCGATTCTTCGATGAAGACGCAGTAGGAGGCGCCGCGCGACAGCGCCTCAAGTCCGAGCGCGCCGGTGCCGGCGAAAAGGTCGAGCACGCGGCCGCCCTCGAGCTTTTCCGCGTAGCGATGCGCCAGGACGTTGAACACCGCCTCGCGGGTGCGGTCGGTGGTCGGGCGGATGGCATTGCTTTTCGGCGTCGCCAGCGGACGCCCGCGGAATTCACCGCCGACGATCCGCATCGCCGCCCCTCTTCGGACCGCGCGGCCTGTCGCCGCCATCGCCTTCAGGACGCTCGCCGCGAGGCTTGCCGAACGGCTTACCCTTGCCGCCCGGCTTGTAGGATGCCTTGCGCGCCTTCGCCTCGGCGGCCTTGGCGGCATCGGCCTCCGCCTTGCCCTTGCCGATCGGGCGGGCGCCCGGCGCCATCCAGACATTGGCCTTGCGCTGGCCCGGCGGCTCGATCGGCCGCTGCTCGCGCTCGGATTTCTTGCCCCCAAACCGCGGCTTGTCGCCGAAACCGCCGCGGTCGGATTTCGGGCCGCGCTCGCCGAACGTCCTGTCCGGCCCAAATGCCCTGTCCGGCTTTGTCGAGAGCTTGCTCAGCGCCTCGTCGCGGCTGCCTTCGCGGCGCTTGCGCGCCTTGATCAGCCCGCCCTCGCCGATCGGCCGGTGGTCGCCGTCGCGCGTGAATTTCGGCCGGTCGGTCTCTTCCCGGCGAGGCCCGCCGCCGCGCACCGGCTTGTTGGAGAACGGCTTTTGGATCTCGGCATCGAAATTGGCGCCGGACTCCTCGATCAGCCGCTCGCCAAGCTGCTCGCGCAACACGCGGCCCTTGATCTCGAGCACATGGCCCTCCGGCAGGTCCTCGAGCTGGAACGGCCCGTAGGAGATGCGGATCAGCCGCGTCACGTCGAGGCCGAGCGCGCCGAGGATGTTCTTCACCTCGCGGTTCTTGCCTTCGCGCAAGCCGAGCGTCAGCCACGCATTGGTGCCCTGCTCGCGATCCAGCGAGGCTTCGATCGAGCCGTAGAAGACGCCGTCGACGGCGATGCCTTCGCGCAGGCCGGCGAGCGCGCTCTCCTCGACCTTGCCGTGGACGCGCGCACGATAGCGCCGCAGCCAGCCGGTCGCGGGCAATTCGAGCACGCGCGACAGCCCGCCGTCATTGGTCAAAAGCAGCAGGCCCTCGGTGTTGATGTCGAGCCGGCCGATCGTCATCAGCCGCGGCAGGTCGGGCGGCAGCACGTCGAAGACGGTCCTGCGGCCTTCCGGATCGCGGTTGGTCGTGACGACGCCCGCCGGCTTGTGGAACAGGAAGAGACGCGTGCGCTCGATCGGCGGAATCTCGGTGCCGTCGAGATGGATGATGTCGTCGGCGCCGACATTGAAGGCCGGCGAGTCCAGCACCTTGCCGTTTACCTTGACGCGGCCGGCCGCGATCAGCTCTTCGGCGTCGCGGCGCGAGGCGATGCCGGCGCGCGCCAGCCGCTTGGCGATACGCTCGCCGCTCTCCGGCGCGGCTTCCGAGGGACGCGGCCGCGGCTTGAAGCCGCCTTCCGGTTTCCTTGCGATGCTATCGCGCTGCGGACGATCGCTGAAGTCTCGCTTCGGCCGGTCGGCGAAATCGCGTTTGGGACCGTCATCGAACGCGCGCTTGGGGCGATCGAAACGTCGTTCGCCCCGCTCGCCTTCGGCCGCTACCGGCCGGTCGCCCCGCGGCGTATAGGGCTTGCGGCTCTCACGCTTGTCGAAGGGCTTGCCGTCGCGCGGCGGACCTTTGCGGTACGGCCTGTCGCCAGGCTCCCCGCCTTCCCCCGTTTCACGCGGCTTGAAGCTGCGCTTGAAGTCGCGGGCCGGGCGCTCGCCTTCGGCCGCCATCGGCCGGTCGCCGCGCGGTGTGTAAGGCTTGCGGCCATCGCGCTTCTCGAAGGGCTTGCCGTCAGGGCGCGAACCTTTGCGGAACGGCTTTTCGGCACGCCCAGCGCCCTCGCCCGTTTCGCGTGGCTTATAGCTACGCTCGCCATGGCGGCGCTCGCCTTCGGCAGCCGCGGGCCGCTCGCGCTTGGCGAACGGCTTCTTGGCGCCGTAGGCCGGCTTGCCGTCTCGCCGGCCCGCCGGTTTCGAGCCGTCTTTGCGCGGCCCGCGTGGAGATTTCTTGTCGTCGTTCATTACTTCGCTCGTCTTCACCTGCTACAGCGCAGCACGCCCTTTCGGACGCCCAGCGCAGGCGGTGTCATCTTGATTATTGCGCATATGCCAGCGCGGCAAAAACCGATTCCGGTTTTCAAGGTCTCGCGCTAGATAACAGGATCGCTGTCGGGTGGCGAGGAGTAATCGGAATGGAGACCGCTTGAAACGACCGGATTTCATGGCCCTGGCGCTTGAAGAGGCCGAAGCGGCCGCCGGCCGCGGCGAAGTGCCGGTCGGCGCCGTGATCGCCAATGGCGGCACGGTGGTCGCGAAAGCCGGCAACCGCACGCGCGAGTTGGCGGACCCGACCGCGCATGCCGAGATGCTGGCGATCCGCGAGGCCTGCCGGAAGCTCGCAAGCGAGCGTCTCACTGGCCACGATCTCTATGTGACGCTGGAGCCCTGCGCGATGTGCGCCGGCGCGATCTCCTTCGCCCGGCTGCGGCGGCTCTATTTCGGCGCCGCCGACGAGAAAGGCGGCGCGGTGGTCAACGGCGCGCGCTTCTTCGCCTCGCCCACCTGCCACCACGCGCCGGATGTCTATGCGGGGATCGGCGAAAGCGACGCCGCCCTCATCCTCAAGGATTTTTTTCGCGAGAGACGGGATGGTGGGTGAAGTGAGTAGTGGTTAGTGAGTAGTGAAGCAGTCACCACTGACTACTGACTACTGACTACTGACTAATGACTACTGACTATTTCACAGGCCGAGCCAGTCGAACCAGCCGCCCTTCTTGCCTTCGGCCTGCGCCTTGAGACGGCGCTCCTTCTTGTACTCGTCCTCGCCGAGCTCGTTCTGCGGCGCGGTGGCGGCCGCCTGGCGATAGGCAAGCGGCGGCTCGCTCAGATATTTGCGAGTGGTCGGATCGCCCTGCTTCTGTTCGGCCAGCCGGCGCTGAACCTCGGCGCGGCGCGTGGCGCTGGAATCATCCGGCGACCAGCGCGGCGGGTGGCTGGAACCCGAATCCGCCATCGCCTTCTTCACCGCTTCGGGATCGGTCTGGACATCCTCGGCCGCTTCAGGCTGGTAGTTCGGATCGTTCTGGTGCGCGGTGGCGTCGGCGCGGATGCGCGCGCGGCGCGCCTCCGGCGATTCGGGCCAGTCGGCGCTCGCCGTCTGGATGCTCTGCTGCGGCGCGGGCAGGCTTTCCTTCTGCCCAGGAGCTGGCTTCACCAGTTCAGGACGCGGCTTGTAGTCGATCGGATCGCGACGCTTCGGCGTGATCGCGGCAGCGCCGGAAACATCATCGAAGAGCTGCGCGGCAGCGGTCTTGCCGGTCCCGTAGGTGGGCGAGCTCACGCAGCCGGACATTGCGATGGCCGATACCACAAGCGGCGCCATCAGCGCGGCGCGCGCAAACGTTCTGTCGGTCATGCCAAAAAGTCCCACTCTAACAGCCTTTCGGTCGCCACCGGCCAAGGGCACGGTCCCCTGCTTCCCCGCATTTGCGATGGAAATCCGGCGACAATTTGTCTGCCGGAGTGTCGCGTGTTTACCTCAACCGCTCGTCAAGGGCAACGCACGGGCGGTTTCCGGCCACCCGGCGCGCTGCTTTTGCACCGGCTTATAGACGGCCAAGCGCCTTCAGCTCATGCAGCACGGCCGCATCGCGGGCCGAAACGTCCGGGAATTCCGGGTCCTGGCCAACATCGGCGGTGTAGCGCCAGGAGCGCGCGCATTTGACCAGACCGCGATCCTCGGCTTTCTCCACCACCACCGCCACGCCCTTGACGTCGTCGAGCGTGAAGGCGCCTTCCGGAGCTTTGCCATGCTTGACGACGAGATCGCTGGTGATCGCCATCTCGGCCATGTCGACATCGGCGATCGCTGCTTCCAGCACCGCGTCGTCGAGCGTCACCACCGGCACCGCTTCGAGCGACGAACCGATCAGCTTCTCGGCGCGCGCGATCTCAAGCGCGCCGGTGACGACACGGCGCACTTGCCTTACCTTGCGCCATTTCTCGGCCAACGCCTCGTTGCGCCAGTTCTGCGGGATCGCCGGGAACTGATCGAGATGCACCGATACGGCTTGCGGATGGCGGTCGAGCCAGGCTTCCTCGGTGGTGAAGGGCAGCATCGGCGCCAGCCACTTCACCAGGCATTCGAAGAGGTGGCGCACCACCTGCACGGCCGCCCTGCGACGCAAGCTCGACGGCGCGTCGCAGTAGAGCGTGTCCTTGCGGATGTCGAAATAGAAGGCCGAAAGCTCCACCACCATGAAGTCCAGCAGCGTGCGGGTGATGCGCTTGAACTCGAACGCGTCGTAGCCCTGGCGCACCACCTCGTCCAGCTCGGACAGCCGATGCAGCATCAGCCGTTCCAGTTCCGGCATCGCCTCGACCGGCACATCCTGGCCGTCGTCATGAGCGAGCGTGCCCAGCATCCAGCGGATGGTGTTCCTGAGCTTGCGGTAGGCGTCGATATTGGTCTGCAGCACGTTCTTGCCGAGGCGCTGGTCTTCCCAATAATCGGTCGTCACCACCCAGAGCCTCAGGATATCGGCGCCGGACTGTTTGATGACGTCCTGCGGCACGACGGTGTTGCCGAGCGACTTCGACATCTTGCGGCCTTCCTCGTCCATGGTGAAGCCATGGGTGATGACCGTGTCGTAAGGCGCCCTGCCCCTGGTGCCGCAGCTTTCGAGCAGCGAGGAATGGAACCAGCCGCGATGCTGATCCGAGCCCTCGAGATAGACGTCGGCCGGCCATTTGAGATCCGGACGGTCTTCCAGCGTGAAGACATGCGTCGAGCCGGAATCGAACCAGACGTCGAGGATGTCCATCACCTGGTGCCATTTCGAGGCATCGTGATTGCCGAGGAAGCGCGCCTTGGCGCCTTCGGCGAACCAGGCGTCGGCGCCTTCCTTCTCGAAAGCGTCCATGATGCGCCGGTTGACGGCCTCGTCCTTCAGCACATTGCCGTCCTCATCGGCGAAGACGGCGATCGGCACACCCCAGGCGCGCTGGCGCGACAGCACCCAGTCGGGACGCTCCTCGATCATGGCGCGGATGCGGTTCTGGCCCGCCGCCGGCACGAAGCGGGTGTCGTCGATCGCCTTCAGCGCGCGACCGCGCAGCGTCGTGCCGTCGCCAAGGTCCTTGTCCATATAGACGAACCATTGCGGCGTGTTGCGGAAGATGACCGGCTTCTTGGAGCGCCAGGAGTGCGGATAGCTGTGCTTCAGCCGGCCGCGCGCGAAGAGCGCGTTGCGCTTGATCAGCTCGTCGATGACCGCCTGATTGGCGTTGCCCTTCTTGCCGTTGTCATCGATGACGCGCGCCGCACCGCCCTCGCGCCCGGGGCCGAAGCCCGGCGCGTCCTTGGTGAAGAAGCCGGCATCGTCAACCGTGAAGGGGATCGCGGTATCGACGCCGCGCGCCCTCAGTTCGCTCGCGGCTTCCATCCAGGCGTCGAAATCCTCGCGGCCATGGCCGGGCGCGGTGTGCACGAAGCCGGTGCCGGCATCGTCGGTGACATGCTCGCCGGCAACCATCGGCACCGGGAATTCATAGCCGCCGCCGAGCCCTTTGAAAGGATGCGAAAGCGTAAGCTTCCCAAGCTGTTCGGCCGAGACGCTATGAAGCCTGTTGAACGTGACCTTGGCCTTGGCCGCACAGTCCTCGGCCAGCGCGTCGGCAAAGATCAGCTTCTCGCCGGGCTGCGGACCGAAGGCGTTCTCGGCCGCCGTCACCTCATAGAGGCCATAGGCGATGCGCGGCGAATAGCTCACGGCGCGGTTGCCGGGGATGGTCCAGGGCGTGGTCGTCCAGATGACGACATGCGCCTCGACCAGATCGAGCGCGGCCTCGTCCAGCGCCGGCGCGGCGCCGGCGACCGGCTGGGCGAGACTCGCGACGGGGAACTTCACCCAGATCGTGTCGCTCTCATAATCCTGATACTCGACCTCGGCCTCGGCGAGCGCGGTACGCTCGACCACGCTCCACATCACCGGCTTCGAGCCGCGGTAGAGCTGACCGGACATGGCGAATTTCAATAGTTCGCCGGCAATGCGCGACTCGGCATGGTAAGCCATGGTCGTATAGGGATTGTCGAAATCGCCGATGACGCCGAGGCGCTGGAACTCGTCGCCCTGCACCTTGATCCAATGAGCGGCGAAGTCGCGGCATTCCTTGCGGAACTCGTTGACCGGCACCTCGTCCTTGTTCTTGCCCTTGGCGCGATACTGCTCCTCGATCTTCCATTCGATCGGCAGGCCGTGGCAGTCCCAACCCGGCACGTAGTTGGCGTCATAGCCGCGCATCTGGAAGGAGCGGTTGATGACGTCCTTGAGGATCTTGTTCAGCGCATGGCCGATATGAATGTTGCCGTTGGCGTAGGGCGGACCGTCATGCAGCACGAATTTCTCGCGGCCGGCGGCCTCCTCGCGCAGCTTTCTGTAAAGGTCCATGTCCTGCCAGCGCTTGACCAGGCCAGGCTCCTTCTCGGGCAGGCCGGCGCGCATGGGGAAATCCGTCTGCGGCAAATAAAGCGTTTTGGAATAGTCGATCATCTCAACAGTGTCGGTCATTGATCTGCCATCTCAGGGGTACCCGACGACAAAAGCCGGGCGTTCAGGTCTTGCCTTGACGCATATCGTTTTCCCAAAACCGAAGCCACCTTCGGGCGATATGCGTTGATGTTCATGAAAAAAACGCGAGGGGCGCGCGCGAAAACTCCCGGCGGCTCCAGCGGCGCTCAGGCCGCCCGGAACACCGGGCCCGTAATTCGTATCGCGATCGCGAAAAGGCGCGAAAAGCTCATCATGGCGTGGCTTTTAGCGGATGGCGCGGCAGGAATAAAGCGCGGATTTCAAGGCATGAGGCCGCTTTCGCGACCTACATCGTGAAATTGAAGCGGTAAGTGGTCGAGACACCGAAGGTCCACTGGTTGCGGTCGCCCCGTTCCTTGACCAGGCTGGAATCGGCAGCCGGCCCCATCAGGCGCGAATATTCGGTGAAGACGCTCGCCGTCATCGGCTCGGTCACCTTCCAGGTGATCGCGCCGCCGAGGCCTGTCGACTTCACACCGCCGCCCGGATGGTACTCGCTCAAGCCCGAAGCCGCCGCTTCCTTGGCATTGACGCCGTAATAGGCGTCGAAATAGTCCGACGAGGCGAAGGAAACGCGCGGACCGCCGGAGATGCGAACGGTCGGCGTGATGTCGTAGAAGGCGTCGGCCGCGATATCGGCGACGAAGCCGTTGTGGGAGCGTATGCCATGCCGCAACTCGGCCCGCGCGCGCAGCCAGTCCAGCGGATAAAATTCGAAGAAGCCGCCCACCTCGCCGCCGAAGCGCACCGGATCGAGCCCCTTGAGCTCATCCTTGCTCTCGCGCGAGAATATGAATTTGCCGGTCAAGCCGGCGCGAACGGAACCGTCATCGATCAGCGCCAGCGAGATGTTGTCGTTGCGCGAGGTGAAACGCGCCTCCGGACCGACCTTGCCGAGCGAAATGATCGGCTGGGCGCTGAGCATGTATTTCTTGCCGCCCTCGAAATTCGGCGCGACCAGCGCTGTGGCGCCGAGCGTCAGATACCAGTCGCCGGATATCCAGCTGCCCTCGCCCGCCTGGGCGACGGGCGCGGTGGACAGGCCCATGGCAACGGCCAGCGGAATCGTCCGGACAATACGCATCGTCACCCCTTACGCGAAACGCGCCGGCAGCACCACCTGCCAGCGCTCAAGCCATGCCGTGCGTTCGGTAAAATTTGACTTAAAGTCATGACGTCGGAACCAGCGGAATCGACGGACGAACTAGGCGACACGCCGGGTGCGGCGAGACGTCTCTATCAGATCGCAGGCCGCTTCCAGTCCGCCGGTAAGCGGATTTGATGCCCCGTAGGCAAGAGCCGCCTTGTGCCATTGCGCGGGGACCGCCGGGTTGCCGGCCTTCAGGATTGCCTGCCGCCAGATTTCAGGATCATCGCGGTTGGCCACAACCAGCCCCGCTCCGCTGGCTTCGACATATTTTGCATATCCGCAGGCGTCCGATGCGATGACGGGCAAGCCGTTTGCGAGTGCCTCGAGGATCACCGTGCCTGTATTTTCAAGGCGAGCCGGATGCAGCATGAAATCGCTTGCAACCACAATCGCCGGAATGTCTTCCTGGATGCCCAGCAGGGTAACCCGTTCCGACATGCCGGATTTGGCAATCAGGGCGCGAAGTCGCGTTTCTTCCTCGCTGCCTTTTCGAAGACCGGCGATCAGCCAATGTATATCCGGGAACGGCTGCAGGCCCTTTACCGCCCGATCGAGACCCTTCACCTTCAATCTGTTGGCGATGGTCAAGGCAATGACGGATTTGCGGGGAAGCCCAAAACGATCGCGGATCTCATTGCGGTCGACAGTGAGCAGTTCCGGTCTGCGGCGTTTCGGATCGAGCGTCGGGCCGACGACGTGAATGCGCGATTCCTCGGTTCGCCAGAAGTCTCGGTAAAGCGCTGCCTGGTTTTCGCTGAGCGCAATGATCTGCACGGTGTTGCCAGGGGCAAAGATCATCGATTCGAGATTCTGCTGGCGCATGAAGCGGGGCGAAAACGGCCGCCACCATCCGAGCTTCGACACAAAATAAGGCGGATCGCCGGCATAGTAGATGTCCAGACCCGCCATCTTGTTGAAACCGACCACGCAGTCGAAGTCGCGCCTGGCCGTCAGCACCGATCTTCCCAGCGCATATTCGGTGCCCGGATTGGAGAGAACCCTTGCCGGCTGGATTTTTATCGTAGCCGAACTCTCGACATGACCGACCTGGCGCGTCGTCAGGATCGTCACGCTGTGGCCGCGCCCGACCAATCGGTCGCTGATATTGAGACAATCCCTCTGCAGACCCCCATTCATGAAGAGGGTAGAGATTGCGCAGCAGATTCTCATCGCGTTTTCCGGAGCGCCACCCCACCCCCAGGTCAGATCGGAGAGAGACCCCGGGTGCGCCCCAGACTTCCCCATTCAAACAAACACGCCGGGCGCTCAAATGTTGGTCGTGTTGAAAAGACGCATATGCTGTATATAGCCCGTTATCAAGAGACCTGGATGCTGTTGCATTCGAGCTTTTTCAAAAAACTCAATTGGAGCGCGCATGAAAATTCCACGGGGCGATCATGGCTGCCAAGCCGGGTCCGACTGAAAGCGGCGGCCGTGCCAAAGGCCCTGCGCGAATATGACTTGCGGCAATGGCTGAGGCTGCAGCCGCTGCTGCATGCCGTCAAGAGTGCCCGTTACCGGAAAATCGACCGGAGGTTTCTGCATCAGCCGCTCAAGAATGGCGACATCCAAGGGATCCGTGCCGCCGCCCGCGATCGGTGTGTCCTGATTACCGTCGCTTTCGGCGATGCTCAGTGCCTGGAATTGCAGTTGCGGCTGACGAGACGATTCGTTCGCCATGATCTCCACATCGTTGCCGACAACAGCATCAGCGAAGCTTCCGCACGCGACAACAGGCAGGTATGCGCAACCCATGGCGCCGCGCATGTCAGGCTGCCGACCAATCCGTGGACCGCAAGAAGCCCGAGCCGGTCCCATGGCGCGGCGCTCAACTGGATGTGGCACAATATTCTGAAGCCTGCCGCGCCGACCGCGTTCGGATTCCTGGACCAGGATCTTTTCCCGACGCAGCCATGCGACCCTTTCGAGCCTCTTGAAGTTGCGCCGTTTCACGGCGAGCTCCGCAGGGCAGGCTCGCGATGGTATTTGTGGGCTGGCTATTGCTTCTTCCGATTCGACGCCGTCGGCCGCAAGCCTCTCGATTTCGGGCTCGACTGGTTCGCCGGCCTCGACACCGGCGGAGCCAACTGGGAGGCGCTCTATCGGTATGTGGATCCGAGCACAGTTCCGCAACGGCCGATAACCGCATTCGCGGCCTTGCCTGGGGTTGAGCTCAGACGGGCCTATTGCGAATGGCGGGGAAGCTGGCTTCATGAAGTCGGCCTCGATGGCGACCTCTCGTTGAAGGCGAAAAAGCGCGAGGCGGTGCTGCGGCTGCTCGCGCCCGCACTTGAGGTCCCGCTCGGATCGGCGCGACAAGGAAATTGACGGTCGACAGACCGAGGAAACTTTGGAATTGGAATTTTGAAGCCAGACTGCCGACATCCGAGAATTCAACGGCCATTCGGCCGCGACCGATCATCGCAAGGAAAGTTCCATTGCCGATAGTAAGCGTCATCATTCCGGTGCGAGACGGCGCGCAATATGTCGGCGAGGCCCTGCAAAGCATCCTGGACCAGGATCTGGCGGATATCGAAATCATCGTTGTAGACGACGGATCTTGCGACGACAGCGCCGCGATCGCGGCATCGATCGGCAACCGTGATGGCCGCGTCAAAGTTGTCGCCAACCACGGCAAGGGGATCGTCGATGCGCTGAACATGGGGATTTCGCTCGCGCGGGCCCCTCTTGCCGCGCGCATGGATTGCGACGATATCTCGCTATCCGACAGGTTGCGCCTGCAGGTGGCGTGTTTCCAGGCCGACGCCGATTTGCAGTTGCTCGGCACGGCGGGATTGCAGATCGACCGGGACGGAAACCCGTTGGGGCCGATAGACGTTCCGGTCGGCAACGACCAGTTGCGGGACGCGCTTGCCAGGTACAATCCGATGCTTCATCCGACGGTGATGTTCCGGACCGAGGCCGTCCGGCGCGCGGGAGGCTACCGTCGGGCGTTCACCTATGCCGAGGACTACGATCTTTGGCTGCGGCTTTCCGAGACCGGAAAACTGGCCAACATGGATGCGCAGCTCGTGAAGCTGAGATCGCATCCGGGACAGGTATCGCGCATGAAGCAGGATCAGCAGAAGGCGGCAGCGGCCTTGGCCAGGCAGTCGGCGCTGCTGCGTCGCAATCGCGCCGAGCCGTTCGACACCAACGGCCAACCCGCCGAGGCCATCGCGAGCTTTCTGGCATCGCGCGCCGCCACCGGGGTCGGCATCTCCAGCCTGGAAAGACGCGACATCGAGTTGCTGTTACGAACCGCGGGCATACCCATGGCCGTCACTTGCAAGCTGCTGTTCCTGGCGGCTGTCGGCGCCCCTTCCTTCAGGACGCTTGCGCTGGGACCTCGACTGGCCTGGCGCAGGATGATCGCGCGCCCTGCAAGAATTCGGCCCAGCTGATGCGGCTTGTCGTCGATCTCTCCAGCATGGTGCGCTGGCTCGGCCCCCCGGTCGGCCTGGTCCGCGTGCAACGCCACTACGCAGCCGCGGCGGCCGCATTCAAGGCCTCCGAGGTGGCATTCACGGTGTTCGACCCGATCGAGCGGGTGCTTAGACAGGTTTCGCCGACCATGGCGGCGGAGATCATCGCCGGCAACATTTCGTGCGACATGAGCTTTTACCCAGACCCTGCCCGCTTCAAGATACGTTTTTACGATCGCTGGCCGAACTGGGCCCGGCGGTCGCTGATGGCGATCATCAGACCGCGCCGGATCCTGATAATGGAAATCGGCGCGTTCGGCCGACGCAATCCCGGCAGCCCTTTGCTTCGTTTCCTCGAGCGGATCGAAAACCGGCTGATGAAGGAAACCGAGCGGCGGCAAGTCGCTGGCGTGGGCGGTTCACGCGCCCGGATCGTCCCGCTCAGGACCGTGGCCGGCAACAAATACGACCTTTCGCCCGGCGACCATCTGCTCTTGATGAACAACGACTGGGCGCACACCGATATCGAGGTCATTTCGCGTGAGGCGCGCTTGGCCGGCGCAAAGCTGATCGTGCTGTTGAACGACATCATTCCGATCCAGTTTCCCGAATGGTACAAGCCGCACGACGTCAAGAGATTCACGGATTATGTGGATCTGGCGATGAGGCTGGCAGACCGTTTCATCCTGACTTCGAGGCGCGTCACCACCGATGTCGTGGAATACGCCGCCAAGCGCGGCATCCACCTGCCGCAGCTGGAGCATGTCCCTCTCGGCTGCGACAGTGCCCGCAAATCGAAGGCGGACGGCCGCCTGCCGGATGGGCTCGAGACGGATCGCTACGTCGTCTTCGTTTCCACCATCGAACCGCGCAAGAACCATTCGCTGCTCATGGATGTCTGGACGCGCCTCGTCCTGGACGGAACAGTCGCGCGTAGCGGCATGAAGCTGGTTTTCGTCGGCCGCAGCGGCTGGATGGTCGATGGCATCCTGGCCAAGCTTCACGGCCACCCTGCCTACGGCAAGAGCCTCGTTCATCTCGACAACGTCGATGACGGTACGCTGTCCCTTCTTTACCGCAACAGCGCGTTCTGCGTGTACCCGTCGCTCTATGAGGGATATGGGCTGCCGCCCGTCGAGGCGCTGGCCTACGGCAAGGCGCTGATCGCTTCGACGGGCGGAGCCATTGCCGAAGTGGTCGGTTCGTCGGGACTCTGCCTTGATCCGCTCGACGTCGAAGGATGGGAAAACGCGATGCGGGAGTGGATCGTCTCGCCCGCGGCCCGTGCTCCGTACGAAGCGAAGGCCGCAGATTTCGTGGCGCGAAGCTGGGGGCAGGCCGGCCGGGAGACGCTGGAGGCGACGCTGGCGCCCTTCCCGGACGAAATCCAGCCGCCGCCAGGTTGACGATCTCTGCACGCCCGCCGATCGCGGTCATCCGGCCGACGCCGGCCAAGTCGGTTCGTCGGCAAATGGCGGGCTGACGAAGGCGGCGCTTCGCTGGCGCAGCTCGCTGGACGCTCAAGTTCATCGGGACTACCTTCCTTTCACCCGCAAGCGGCGCGGCGACATCGGAGGGAAAGATCATGACCTTGCAAGGCGATGCTCTGAAAGACGCGATCGGCCAGACGCGGGCTAAATGGGGATGGTTTGTGGCGCTCGGCGTGTTGCTGCTGATCTTCGGCGGCATCGCTTTCGGCAATCTGTTCATCGCCACCGTCGCTTCCGTCTATGTCGTCGGCTGGCTGATGCTGATGGCAGGTGTCATCGAGATCATCCACGCCTTCGGGGTCAAGACCTGGGGACGTTTCTTCTACTGGCTGCTGAGCGGCCTGCTCTACGCCGTTGCCGGCTTCTTCGCCTTCGACAACCCGTTGCTTGCCTCGGCGGTGCTGACGCTGCTATTGGCCATCGCGCTCGTCGCTTCGGGACTTTTGCGGTCCTGGGTGGCCTTCAATCATCGGCCGCAGCAAGGCTGGGGATGGCTGCTGGCCGCTGGCGTTATCACCATTCTGCTCGGCCTGATGATCGCCATGGGCTGGCCGGTGAACAGTCTTTGGGTGCTTGGCATCTTCCTGGCGATCGACCTGGTGTTCCAGGGATGGAGCTTCATCGCCATCGGGCTGGCGCTGAAGCGGTAGCAGCAAGCGGCGATCTAGGGTGTGTTGAGATTCAGGTCGGGCCGACCGAGAACGGTGGTTTCCGAGAACCGGAGCGGAGCGTACTTTTCGTACGTGAGCACCGGACGCGCAGGAAATCGTCGTTCGCAGGCCGGCATCAGCTGAATATCGACGCAGCCTAGAACGCGATTTCGGCATCCAGTTGCGAGAGCGGGCGCACGCCCTTGAGCAGCGCTCTCGCCTCGGCCTCGTCTTGTTTCATCTGCGCCACCAGCGCGTCGAGACCATCGAATTTGAGCTCCGGCCGCAGGAAGCCGAAGAACGACACCTGGCAGGTCTCGCCATAAAGATCGCCGGAAAAATCGAAGACGTAGGTTTCGAGCAGCGGCGCGCCATTGTCGTCCACGGTGGGACGCCGGCCGAAGCTGGCGACTCCGTCATGAAGCGCACCGTCGGCGCGACGGAAGCGGACGGCATAAATCCCTTCCTTCAAGGCCGCTTCCGGCGAAAGCCGCATATTGGCGGTCGGGAAGCCAAGGGTGCGGCCAAGCCGCTGGCCGCCGATCACCTCGGTCTCGACGGTGAAACGGTAGCCGAGCAGGCCGGCGGCCTCCTCCACCTCGCCTTCGGCGAGCAGATCCCGGATGCGGCTCGACGAAACCACCTCCGCGCCTTCATCGCGGAAGGCGTCGACCAGCGTCACGCCGAAGCCGTGCCGTTCGCCGGCCGCCATCAGGAAGGCCGGGCCGCCCTGGCGGTCCTTGCCGAAATGGAAGTCGAAACCGGTGACGGCGTGGCGGATGCCGAGGTTCTTCTCCAGCACATCGGTCACGAAAGCCTCGGGCGAGAGCGAGGCAAAATCGCGCGTGAACGGCTGCTCGATCAAAGCGGCAAAGCCAAGCCCGGCGAGCAGCCGTGCCTTCATCGGCGGCGGCGTCAGCACGAAGAGCGGCACCTGTGGCCGGAATACCTTGCGCGGGTGCGGCTCGAAGGTGAGCACCAAAGCGGGCACGCCACTGCGGGTTGCTTCGCTCAGCGCGCGCTCCAGGACGGACTGATGGCCGCGATGGACACCGTCGAAATTACCGATCGCCACGACGCCGCCGCGCAGATGCGCGGGCAGCGGCGCGACCGCCGAAAGACGTTGGAAGGCTTGGTTCATGTCGAGGCGCCCGTCATGGCCAGATCTCCAACCTATTGCAGACGCGCAATGACGGCGACCGGCCGGTAGCCGTGCTTTTCAAGGAAGCCGGCCAGCCTTTCAGGATCGGGGCGGAGCGGATCGCCATAGTCGCGAGCGTGGATGCCGCCCGAGACATAGAGCACGTCAAAGCCGTTGTCGGCCGCGCCCTTGACGTCGGTCATCATGCCGTCGCCGATGGCGAGGACCTCGCTTCGCTCGACGGCGCGGCCAAGAAGGCCGGCGACCTCCTTCATGGCGACATCATAGATCGGCGCGAAGGGCTTGCCGGCAATCAACGTACGGCCACCCAGCTGCGCGTAATCTCGCGCGAGCGCGCCGGCGCACCAGATGGTGCGCTCGCCGCGCTCCACCAGGATATCGGGATTGGCGCAAATGAACGGCAGATTGCGGGCACGCAGCCGCTGCAGCATTTCCGCATAGTCGGCGGGCTTCTCGACCTCGTCGTCATAGAGGCCGGTGCAGACGACGCCCGAGGCCTCGAATTCCTCGACGAGATCGACGTCGAGCCCATCATAGAGGCTGAAATCGCGCTCGGGACCGATGTGAAAGATCTTCCTCGGTCCTTCTGCGATCAGGTCGCGGGTCACATCGCCTGATGTGACGACGTGGTCAAAGGCGTCGGCGGGTACCCCGATGACCTTCATCTGGGCGACGACATCGGCGCTGCGGCGCGGCGAATTGGTGATGAGCACGACCGGCACATTCGCCGCGCGCGCCCTTGCAAGCGCCGCCGCAGCGGCCGGAAAGTGCCATTCGCCATTGTGCACGACGCCCCATACGTCGCACAGTATGGCGGCGTAGCGCCCTGCAAGATCGTCGAGCGAAGCGATAATGTCAGGCGAATCCGCCATGCCGTGTCCCTGATTTCGATCCTGACAAGACCGCGACAGCCATTCTTCAGTTCAGAGGACGCCACGGCCGGTCCCGCATAACCGAAGCGCTTCATCCTGTCACCAGCTTTCCGGCATCGGCCTTCGACGGCGCGTCGGTGCACAGGGTTAATGCCCAGTCAAACGACCGTGCGATCTTGACGCTTCGAGGGAGCTAAAATTTAACGATTCATGGATCATGCTAAACGAGAAACTATAGGATCCTGGCGGGGGCTAAGGGCATTGATCCGCAAATTCCTACGCGACAGACGAGGCAACTATGCCTTGATGACGGCCGTCACCATGATACCGCTGATGGGCGGGGTGGCGCTTGCGGTCGACTATACCGAGCTCATAAGAGAGCGGCAGGAGACGCTGAACGCGCTGGACGCCGCCGGCATCGCGACGGCACAGCATATCGTCGCCGGCGCCACCGACGCCGAAGCCAAGGCCTATGCCAAGACATTTTTCGAGGCCAATCTGAGGCACGTCCTTCCGGCGAACACCACGCTGACGGTCACCTTGCCCAACAACAATGCGGGCGGCGGCACGCTGGTGCTCGAAGCCGCCCTGAAGTACCAACCTTACTTCCTGCCGGCCGCGGTCGCATTGCTTGGCGGAACGCCGGGCCAGACGAACGTCAACTTCTCGGCCAGATCTGAAATCCGCCTTAAGAACACGCTGGAAGTGTCGCTGGTGCTCGACAATTCCGGCTCGATGGCCGAACTCGGCCACGGCTCGAATCAAGTACGTTTCGACCTTCTGAAGAGTGCCGCCAAGCAGCTTGTCGACCAGTTGTCGGGGCAAGCGCAGCTGATGAAGCAGATTTCCAAGCCGGTTCAGTTCAGCCTGGTTCCGTTCGCCGCCTCGGTGAATATAGGCCCGGCCAACTCGACGGCGGCGTGGATGGATCAGGATGGCATCTCACCCATCCAGCACGAGAATTTCGACTGGACGACGATGACCCAGGGGAATTCGCTCTGGCCACAGAGATATGTCGAGAAGGTCGGCAGCATCTGGTATGCGCGCGGCACCGATTGGGATCCCACCCAAAAAGACAAGCCGCTGACGCGCTTCTCGCTCTACAAATGGATGCAGCGAATTTCGGCTTGCACCAAAGATTCGAACAATGTTTGCACGTCCAATATAACCTACGCGCCGATCGCGAGCTGGAGCGGCTGTGTCGAGTCGCGTCCCTATCCGTACAATATCCAGGATACGGCCGCCTCGACCTCCACACCGGCGACGCTGTTCGTGCCGATGTTCGCGCCTGACGAGACCGACTATACCGACGGCTACTCCCGGCCCGCAAACAACAACTGGCATCTCGACGTGACGTCCAGCAGCGACAGCCCGACGCCGACGCGCCAGAAATACATGCCGAAATATTTCAACTACGGCAACAAGGTCACCCCCGCCTACGGCAACAATGCCGGCCCGAACACCAGTTGCAGCACGACCGCGATCACGCCGCTGACCGATGTCTCCACCTCTGCCGGCGCCACCACGGTCAAGAACGCGATCGACGCCATGGTCGATGTCGGCGCTACCAACGTGCCGGAAGGTATGGCCTGGGGCTGGCGGACGCTTTCCAGCACCGCGCCCTTCACCGAGGGACGCCCGGAAACACAAAAAGGCAACGACAAGGTTCTGATTGTGCTGACCGACGGGGCCAATACCTATTACACTCCGGATTCGGTGAGTGCCCAATCGTACTCCGGCACCTACTACAGGAGCGGCGGCAACGATCTTTCCGGCAACAAGGCCATCTATTCCGCGCTTGGATATCTTGCCTACGGCAGCCAGACCAAGCCGTTCGGAAGCACCTACACCTATGGCCGGCCATTCCTCGGCACCAGCATCAACGTCAGCAAAAGCGATTATTCGAACGCCAACTACACCAAGGCCATGAGCGAGCATCTGGCGACGCTGTGCGACAACGCCAAGGCGGCCAACATCATCGTTATGACCATCGCCCTCGATCTCGATTCAACCAACACGGCCGAAGCGGCGCAGATGGCGGCGCTGAAGACCTGCTCGTCGGATTCGCGCTACGCTAAGGATCCAGCGGACCCGACCGGCAAGACGCCGAAGAAACTGTTCTGGAACTCGACCGGCGCCACGCTGTCGGACGACTTCAAGGCGATCGGCAACGAATTGTCGAACCTGCGCATCGTCAGCTAATCTGCTCGGACAAGCGATCGACGACGCCCGTCGTAAAGCGGGCGCTTCCATCGTGCAGCGCACCATCGGAAATGATTTGGTTAGCGGCTGGTGAAGTCGCCGTTAAGCAATCGAGCGGTTTGCCAAACCGGTCCTTCAGCGTTTTGTGGAAATGTCGCCCGACAGAGAATCCGCCGGCGGGGGGCCGCTCGATAAAAATGCGCAAATTCTGGCATCAATTCTGCCGTGACCGCCGCGGCAACTATGCGTTCATGACCGCGATCGCCATGGTGCCGCTGATGGGGGCGGTGGCGATGGCCGTCGACTTCAGCGAGCTCAACCGCCAGAAGCAGATGGTGCTCAACGCGCTCGACGCCGCCAATTTCGCCGCGGCGCGGCGGCTTGCCGAAGGCGCCACGGATGACCAGATCAGAGCCTATGCGGTCGACTTCTTCAACGCCAACTTGAACAACATCGACCCCGCCGACATCTCGCTCAACATCACGCTGCCCACCAGCCAGGCCGGCGGCGGTCTGCTCACGATGAGCGCGACGCTGAACTATCACCCTTATTTCTACCCGTCCTCCTCGCTGCTCGTCGGCGCATCCACGGTCGATGCGAACAAGTCGATCAACCTTGCCATGGACTCCCAGGTGCGGCTGAAGAACACGCTGGAAGTGGCGATGGTGCTCGACAATTCAGGCTCCATGACAACGCCCGGCACAGGCACGGGACAGAAGCGCATCGACCTGCTCAAGCAGGCGGCCAAGCAGCTCGTCGACACGCTGGGGCAGCAGGCGGCGCAGATCAAGCAGATCGACAAGCCGGTCCAGTTCAGCCTCGTGCCGTTCGCGGCGTCGGTCAATGTCGGGCCGAACAACGACAACGCCTCCTGGATGGACACCTACGGGCTGTCGCCAATCGCCAACGAGAATTTCGATTGGTCGACGCTGAACGCTCCCGCCAAATACGCTCAGAAAATCAACGGCATTTGGTATAAAAAAGGTACCGGTTGGGGCTCGGAGGAGGGGCAGATACTGACCCGCTTCGAGCTCTATCGGGATATGAAGGTCGTCACCAGCCACGAACGCATCGCCGGCAGCAAGCGCGTCGTCTGCGACGAATATCGCGACAACCATACCTGCGAGCGCAGCCACAACGAATATGATTACAACGACACCTATGGCCCGTTCGCCAGTTGGCAGGGTTGCGTGGAAGTGCGGCCCTATCCCTACAATGTCAACGACACGCCGGCCTCCGGCGGGCCCAACAACACGGGCATCGGCGTCGGCGATCCAGCGACCATGTTCGTGCCGATGTTCGCGCCCGACGAGCCCGGCAACCATTGGTATGTCACACAGGATCCTGACGAACCGAGGCCAGTGACCTATGGCGCCGCCAACAGTTGGTGGAACGACGATCCGTCGAGCACCACCGGCAAGACCAGGCAGTCCAATATGGCCAAATACTTCATGCCACGGCCGATCAATGCTCCGGTATTGAGCTCGGGCGCCGGGCCGAATTACAGCTGCACCACCACACCGATCACGCCGCTCACCGACGTCACCCAAACAGATGGGCTCGCGGCCATCAAGGCGGCGATCGACCTGATGCAGCCCAACGGCAACACCAATGTGCCCGAAGGCATGGCCTGGGGCTGGCGCACGGTTTCGAGCGCCGAACCCTTCACCGAAGGCCGTCCGGAATCCGAGCGCGGCAACGACAAGGTCGTCATCGTGCTCACCGACGGCGAGAACACCTATTCGACGGTCAGTTCCGATCCGGCCGGCAACAAGTCGACCTATGCCGCCTACGGCTATACCGGCGTCGGCTATAACGGCACATCGGTCACCCGCCTGTTCGGCGGCACGTCGAGCGCCATCGGCCAGTTCAACTATTCGTCGAGCAACTACACCGCGGCGATGAACGAGCAGATGGCGAAGCTGTGCGACAATGCCAAGGCGGCCAACATCATGGTGATGACGGTGGCGCTCGACATGTCGTCTATCAGTTCAAGCGACCAGAAGGCGATGGCCGTGCTGAAGGCCTGCTCTTCCGATTCCCGCTTCCGCAAGGATCCGACCGACCCTAGTAAACCGGCCAAGCTGTTCTGGAACGCCACCGGCGCAACGCTCTCCGACAACTTCAAGGAGATTGCCAACGAGCTGTCCAATTTGCGCGTGGTTGGGTAAGGCGGGCCGGCGCTGAAGCTGCCAATCTCCCCCTTTGCGGGGGAGATGGCCGGCAGGCCAGAGGGGGGTGTGAAGGAACTCGGCTTCATTCCTGCTTGAATTCCTTCCTCTACTTCGCGGGGCGAGGAACCCAGATCCTGATAAGCCGCCGGGACAGCACCCCCCTCTGCCTTGCCAGGCATCTCCCCCGCAAGGGGGGAGATTGGCAGTTTCGCCGATTTTGCCAATTGCCCGCGCTGGCAGCCCTACATCGGCCGGCGTACAGGCCGGATCTGCTCCGGCTCGACCACCTTGCGGTAGAGATGCCAGGTCGCGTGGCCGAGGATCGGCATGACGACGGCAAGCCCGGCAAACAGCGGGATCGAGCCGATCACCAGCAACACGGCGACCGTCAAACCCCAAAGCGCCATTGTCAGCGGATTTGCCATCACCGCGCGGGCCGAGGTTTCAATTGCCGAGACGGCGCCGACGTCGCGGTCGAGCAGCAGCGGGAACGCAATGACGGTGGTGGCCAAAACGACGGCGGCGAAAACGAAGCCGACGGCGTTGCCGACGAGGATCAACGTCCAGCCCCTGCCGGTCGTCAGCACATCGCGCACAAAGGCGCCGACCGAAGCGGGCGGCTCGGCGCCGAACAGGCTGGTGTAGAGCGACTGCGCGGCGAACAGCCACAACAGGAACAGCGCGAAAAGCAGGACGCCGATTACCGCGATCGACGGCAGCGCCGGCGAATGGCGCACGTCGAGCGCATGATGCCAGCGGCTGCTCATGCCGAGCTCGCGCCGGCGGCTGATCTCATACAGGCCAATGGCCGCGAAGGGCCCGATCAGCGCGAAGCCTGACATCAGCGGATAGACGAGTTGGATGGCGTTGGAGCCGGAGCTCCACCGCGTCAGGATCAGGCCGACGATCGGATAGATCAGGCACAGGAACACATAATGCGACGGCTTGGCCCAGAAATCCTCGGCGCCGAGCCTCAACGCATCCCAGAGATCCGACGTGGTGATGTGGCGCACCGTGGGCTGCACATGCATCCCGCGCGCGTCCGCCATGACATGAAAACCAGCCATAACCGTCCTCCGTTTTATACCGGGGGCGGTCACCACCTGGGTGGCCGCCCGTGGCTGCCACTTTCAAGAACGCCGGGATGATAACCGATCTTCCGGGGAATGTCGCGCTTCATGCGATTTTCATCGCCCTGCCCGGCAAAAGCCACGATCGCCGGTATCAAGAGGCCGCATGACCACCTTGATCACCACCTCCCCCGATTTCAACCGCCGCACGTTGCTCGCGGCCGCCGGCCTAGTGGCGCTTGCCGGCATAGCCGCCTGCAGCACCGTCTCCGTGCCGACCGGCGAAGGCGCCGGCGTCTCTTCGTCCGCGACAGCGACGTTGGCCAGTATCCGCAGCTCCGCCGGTCTGCCGACGCTGACGCCGGACGCGCAGCTCGAACAGGCGGCGCTGCAGCAGGCCGGCTATATGGCCTCGCGCGAGCGCATGAGCCACACCACTGGCTGGGGCAAGGATTTCGCCTCGCGCATGAAGGACAATGGCGTGCGGGGTGCTGCGGCCGAAAACATCGCCGAGGGCCGCTTCGACCTTGAGAAGCTGTTCGACATCTGGATGCATTCGGCCGGCCACCGCCGCAACATGCTCGATCAGGATTTCAGCCGCTTCGGGCTGGCTTACGTGCGCGACGGCCGCGATCCGGCTTTGCGCTATTGGGCGCTGGTGCTGGGCCGCTGAAAAGGCGGCCGGCTGAGAGCAGCGACTTTATCAATCCATATGCGCGGCCGGCGCCCCGCCCGCCGGTGCCGCTTTTGGCTTGCGCAGCAGAATGACGAAAGGAATGGCGGCCAGCGTCATCACCATCAGGATCTTGAAGTCGTTGATATAGGAAATCATCATCGCCTGGGCATTCACCGCGCGGTCGACCTGCGAAAGTGCTACGGGATCGCCGGCGGCGGCCGCCGGAGAAGCGGCCCACAGATTCGGGTTGTATGGATTGATGAAGGCCGACAGCTCGGTGTGGTTGACCTGGGTGTTGCGCACCATCAGCGCCGCGACCACCGATACGCCGATGGAGGAGCCCAGATTGCGCACCAGGCTGAACAGCGAGGTGGCGTCGGTGCGGTAGCGCGCGTCGAGCGTGGCGAAGGCGACCGTCGACAGCGGCACGAACACCATGCCCATGCCGAGACCCTGGATGACGCCCGAGGAGATGATCAGCCAATTGTCCATCTGCGGCGTGAAGCTCGCCATCGTGTAGAGCGACTGCGCGGTGAGCAGGAAGCCGATGGCGACGAGGATCCTGGCATCGATCCTGTGCATGATGCGGCCGACGACCAGCATCGAAATCATCGTGCCGATGCCGCGCGGACCCAGCACGACGCCGATGGTCACGGTCGGATAGCCGAAGATGTTGGCCAGCATCGGCGGCAACAGCGACATCGAGGCCAGTATCAGTACGCCCATGACGAAGATGAAGCCCAGCCCGGTCACGAAATTGCGGTCGAGGAATATCTTCGGATCGATGAAGGGATGCTCGGCCGTCACCGTGTGGATGATGAACACCCAGAAGCCGGTGAGCGACAGCGCGAGCTCGATCCAGATTTCGGCCGAGTTGAACCAGTCGACCTCGCCGCCGCGGTCGAGCAGAAGCTGCAGCGCGCCGACACCGAGCGACAGCATGGCGAAGCCGAAGAAGTCGAAGCCGCGCACGCGCTTGGCGATGACCGGCAGGTAGGCGGCCATGCCGAGGAAGGCGAGGATGCCGACCGGCAGGTTGATGAAGAACACCCAGCGCCAGTTGAAGTTTTCCGTCAGCCAGCCGCCGAGCGTCGGCCCCAGGATCGGCCCGAGCATGATGCCGGCGCCCCAGATCGCCATTGCCTGGCCATGGCGCTCCTTCGGGTTGATGTCGAGCAGGAAGGTCTGCGACAGCGGCACGATGGCCGCGCCGAACACGCCCTGCAGCAGGCGGAAGAGCACTATGGTCTCGAGGCTCCAGGCAAGACCGCAGAGCATGGAAAAGATGGTGAAGCCGACGACGGCGGTGAGGAACAGCTCCTTGCGGCCGAGCCTATCGGCGAGCCAGCCGGTAACCGGCGTCATGATCGCCGCAGCCACGATATAGGAGGTCAGCACCCAGTTGATGTTGTCGGGCGAGGCGCCGAGGTCGCCGGTCATGGTCGGCAGCGCGACGTTGGCGATCGTGGTGTCGAGCGCCTGCATGATCGTCGCCAGCATCAGCGCGACTGTGATCAGTCCGCGGTGCGGCACTTCCTTGAAAGGTTCGGGCGTGCTCATGATGCTGAACTTCCAGCAGGTAACAAACATATACGTTAGAGCATGATGCCGAAGTATCCTGCTCTATCTCTTTGATTTAGAGGCCGGTTCAGATTTCAGGTCGAACAGGCCCGAAATCATCCGGCTCTAGGTTTCCGGGCGGCAAAGCCTTCGTTGAGAGACCTTCATCGCGGTGGGACGCGACTATCGATGTGGGGGGTTACATCGACCGAAAGTCTCTGTTGGAGCGGATGCCTGCCGCCCGGAAACCTGAGGACCAACGGGTCCGTGGCCGAGCCTCAGCTTTCGAAGGAGCCGCCATGCGGCTTGCCTTGCTGATCCCTTGCCACGTCTCCACCAGACCAATCCCCTCAATGCCCGCCGGATCGCGACGGGCTCGCTGTCTTACCGCGCCTGCTCCCCTGCCGTGGCGTGACCGAAGATCGGCGGCAGGCCGCGCGCCACGCCGGTATCGACGGTGACGGTGGCGCTCATGCCGGTGCGCAACGCCATCTTGGCGTCGGGGTCGGTCAATTCCAGGCGCACGGGAATGCGCTGCGTGACCTTGACCCAGTTGCCGGTGGCGTTTTGCGCTGGCAGCAGCGAAAACTCCGCGCCCGTCCCGGCGCCGATGGCTTTCACGGTCGCCTCGAAGGTGCGGCCCGGATAGGTGTCGACGACGATCTCGGCCTTCTGGCCCGGCTTCATGTTGGTGAGCTGGGTCTCCTTGAAATTGGCGTCGATCCAGGTGTCGCCCGTCTCGACCAGAGCGAACAGCGGCGTGCCGACGCCGACATACTGGCCGACCTTGAACGACGCGGCCTGGTAGACGATGCCGTCGGCCGGCGCCTTGACCGTCGTCTGCGCCAGATCGTAGGCGGCCTTGTCGCGCGCGGCGAGCGCCGCCATCACGGTCGGATGCTTGTCGGTCTCGATATCCGGATTGCCGCCGAGCGCTGCCTTGGCGCTGACGATGCCCTGCTGTGCGACGGCGAGCTGCTGCTTGGCCTTGTCGAGATCGTTGCGGGCCTCGTCGAGCGACGACTTGGCGTTGATGCCTTTCTGCGCGAGATCGGCGGCGCGGCCATATTGCGACTGCGCATAGTCGACCTCGCTGGAGGCGGACTTTTCCTGCGCCATCGCCTGGCTGTAAGCGGCGCGCAGCTGTTCGACATTGAGGCGGGCGGCGGCGACCGCCGCGTCGGCCTGGGCGAGCGCGATCTTGTAAGGCTCGGGATCGATGACGAAGAGAAGGTCGCCCTGCTTGACCAGCTGGTTATCGGCGATGCCGACCTGCACGATACGGCCGGCCGTGTCGGAGGCGACCGAAATCCTGGCCTGCTGCAGGTTGGCGTTCTCGGTTTCCTGATAGCGGCCGCCCGTGATCCAGACATACGCGCCGCCGGCAAGCAGGGCCAGCGGCAGGGCGACCATCAACAGGAAGCGCCCGGGGCGGCGCTTCTTCTTCGGCGCCGGAGCGAGCCGCGGCTCGGCAGCCGCCGCAACCGGAGCGGCCGCCGGCTGGGCCGGCGCTTCCGCGACCGGCTGGGCCGGCGCAAGCTTGGTGACGTTGTTGTCGTCTTCTATCTTGGCTGCCGCGTTCATACTGCTGCCCCTTCCGTATTCTTCATCTTTTCCAGGGACGTCTCGGCGTCCGTCAAATTCTGCACGATGGCGTCCAGCACTCGGATCAGGACGCGGCGCTCTTCCGCCGACACGCCGGTCAGCGATTCCTCATAGACCTCGCCGGCAAGGCTCTTGACGTCGGCATAGGCCGCGTTCGCCTTCTCGGTCGGGAAGATCATGCGCACGCGCCGGTCGGTCGCGTCCTGGCGGCGCTCGATCCAGCCGCCCTCCTCCATGCGGTCGACCAGGCGCGAAACGCTGATCGGCTCGATTTCGAGGAGCTCGGCAAGCCGCGCCTGCGCGACGCCCGCCTCCTTGGCAACGCGCACGAGCAGCCGCCATTGCGCCGAGGAAAGACCCAACCCGCTGGCGCGCGCCTCGAAACGCTTGCGCATCAAGCGCTGCACGTCGTGGATCAAAAATCCCAATCTGTCGATACCGTCGGAAACCATGAGCGGCATATATAATAAGCGTGCTTACTATTCAAGAGGCTGCGTTGTTTCAGAAGCCGGCAAATCGAGGTTGCAGCAAAGCAAGCTCCCTTACGGTTAGCGATCGATGAACGTGCAGGGGTCGGTGCCGGTAGTGTGGCAATCCGCAGCTCCTCGTCCTGTTCGATTATCAGGATGGGCCGGCTACAAGAAACTACTCGATTTCCTCAAGGCGCATCTGGCGATGAGGGGTGTTCCAGCGGACTGAGACGTTGGCATTGCCTGGAGCACCCCTCATCCGTCGCCTTTCGGCGGCACCACCCAGCCCTTCGCTGGCTCAGGGCGTTCGAAGTTCGAAAAGCAATTGGCTTTTCGTTCGCTACGCGGAGCCCTTCTCAGCCCACAAGGGGAGAAGGAAAAGCGCTAAAGCTCGAGATTCCACGTTTGCCCGACAAGATCCTTGCCAAAGGAATGATGGCGTTCTTCCTCGACCAGCTTGAAGCCGGCAGCCTGGTAGATGCGGCGGGCCGAGCCCAGTATGTCGTTGGTCCAGAGCGTCAGTGTCCTGTAGCCCTTGGCGCGTGCGAAGGCGATGCATTCGTCGACCAGCCGCCGACCGATGCCGAGGCCGCGCGCCGACGGTTCGACGTAGAGCAGCCTGAGCTTCGCGACCTTGGGTGACTTGCGCATGACGAAGACCGAGCCGACCACCTCGCCTTCGCGCTCGGCGATCCAGCTGCGCTCCCATTGCGGGACGAAGTTCTTGACGAACTCACCGAGGATCTCTGCGACCAGCGCCTCGTAAGTTTCGTCCCAACCATAGTCCTGCGCGTAGATGAGGCCTTGACGGTGCGTGATCCAGCCGATGTCGCCGACCTGCAGCGGCCGCAGGATATAGGGAACCTTGGCTTCAGGTCTGTCGCCGAGCAGGTCCTGGACGGTGCGCATGGCGTTGACCAGCCGCTCCTGTTCGGCCGGCGCCAGGCGATCGAGCAGCGCGCGCACCTGGTCATGCGAATCCTGGTTGAGAGGCGCAAAGGCTTCCCTGCCGGCTGGCGTCAGCGCGATCGAGGCGCGGCGCGCGTCGGTCTCACTAGCTTCGCGTCCGACCAGGCCGCGCTCCTCGAATTTCTTCAACAGCCGGCTGACATAGCCGGGGTCGAGGCCGAGGTCGCGCACCAGGTCGCTTGCGACCAGCCCATCGCGATGGGCGAGCTCGTAAAGCACCCGCGCCTCGGTCAGCGAGAACGGACTTTTCAGCAGGCCCTCGTCGAGCAGGCCGAGCTGGCGGGTATAGAAGCGGTTGAAGGCGCGCACCGCATCGATACGATCCTTGCCTGGGTGATTGTGAATGGTCATGGGAAAATCCTCCTGTCTTGGACAGGATCAACCATTTAGTTGACTGAGTCAATTAATATGGCGAGCGGAACACTACACAATTTCGTCATTCCAGGGCGGAGCAAGGAGCGAAGCGACGCGCAGTTGCGGAGGCCAATGCCAATCGCGACCGCAGCGGCCCTACCCCATTGGCAGCACTGGCCAAAACTCCACAATACTCCCGGCCGAGAACACAGCGATCGCCCCAAAATGCTGCAGCACCGCCTCGCTCTGCGTCGGCCGCAGGAAGGCATAGTCGCCCGGCTTCACATCCGCGCCCGCCGGCAGGCCCATGAATTGCTGGTTGGACGAAAGGCCCATCAATCCGTTCGGTTTCATGCCTTCGGGAAACACCGGTTCGGCCATCCATTTGCCGCCATAGAGATAGCAGCCCTTGCGCGGGAAGAGGCCAAGCCCCTGCAGCGCCCTGGAAACCGCCGGCGGGCCGGGCAGCATCGGATCGAGCGCCTTGAGGATCGGCGTGGCGATAAAGGCCGCCGGCTGGAAGCCCTCCAAGCCAGGCGTGTCGAAATCCTTTGGCAGCACGAAGGCCGAGCCGATCGACACTTCGTTGGCGACGCCGCCGCCATGCAGCAGCGCGGTCTTGGAGCCGCCGATGTTGAGGATGCGGCGCTGGTCCGGATCGAGGACGGCGGCAAAATCGGCGGCTTTTGCAGAGGCCTGCTTCAGCGCCTTGGCCGCGCCCCCGAACAGGCCCGGTATCTCCGGCGCATGCGCCTCATAGGCCATGATGCCGTCGCAGAGCAGACCTTTTGGAATCGTGAGCGCGTTAATCTCGGCGGGATCACGAAAACCGCCGCGATGCAGGCCGACATCCACCTCGAAAGCGAAGCGCAATTCTGTGTTGAGCGCGGCAGCGAGCGCGCCATATTCCGCCAGCCGTTCCGGCGTGTCGATCAGCCAGCAGACGCGCGACCAACAGCCGGCGCCACCCCTGGTCAGCGCGGCCTTGGCGGCACCCACCGGCATCGGCTTGCCGTAGAGAAGATTGCCCTCAGGAAAGGCGTCAAGCACGGCCTGCGTTACCGGCGGATGGAAGGTCATGAAGCGATTGGTGCCAAGCGCCTTGGCGATGTGCGAAAGCAGCGGCACGCAAGGCAGCGATTTGTCGACCAGCCGCACGCCAAGGCCCGGCGCCAGCCTTTGCTTCACCAGCGCGACGTTGCCGTCCAGCCGGTCGCGATCGAGGACAAGGCAGGGCCGGAAAATCTCGGCGGCCCTCAAAGCATCGGCCAGGGCGGCGAAATAGGCGCTCATTGACGGATGCCGAACAGGCCGGCCATGTAGGGCGAGACGAAGCGGTTTTGCGGATCGATGTCGCGCCGCACCGTCATCGCATCGTCCCAGCGCGGATAAAGCTTCTTGAAGTCCGCCGCCTTCAGGCTGTGCATCTTGCCCCAATGCGGCCTGCCGCCATACTTGCGGAAGATCGGCTCGGCGGCGCGCATGAAAGGCAGCGGGTCGTTCGCCGCATCGTGGTGGATGGCGATCGAGCAGGTCAGCCTCTTGTAGAATGGCGAAAGCCAGAATTCGTCGGCCGCCACCGAGCGCACCTCGATCGGGAAATAGACTTCCGCAAAGTGCTTTTCCGTCAGCGCAATGATCTCGGCCAACGCCTTGGGACCTTCCTCGTAAGGCAGGTGGTACTCCATCTCGTTGAATTTGGTGCGCCGGTCGCTGGCGTAGACGTTGAGCCAGTCCTGCACATAGTCTTCCGCTGGCACTTTCCTCACCGCGCCCTTGATCAACGCGCGGCGCAGCGACGGCAGCCAGCGCAACGCGGTCCGAAGCTTGCGCAAAGTCGCCAGCCCTTCCTCGTCGTCCTCGGTCGGCCGCATCGTCGGCGCCGCGTCGCTGAGATCGCTGGCGATGAACTGGGCATACCCGGCAAATGGAATGTAGTAGAACTCGGCCGAGCGATGCGCGGCCATCATCGTCTCGAAATTTTTGAGCATGTCGCCGATCGGCAGCACCCATTTGCGGCGGCGCAGCCGGTAGGTGGCGATGTTGTTCATCGCCACTTCGGTCAGCACGCCGAAAGCGCCCAGCGCGACGCCCGTGGCGTGGATCATGTCCAGGTCGTCAGCCCGGCTGAACTCGCGCAGCTCGCCTTGCCCATCGACGAGCTGCACCGCCTCGAGTTGCGTGTGATAGGCGCCGAGCGTCGGGCCCGACCCATGCGTTGCCGTGCCCAGTGCGCCGCCGATCGCCTGGCGGTCGATGTCGCCCATGTTGGGCAGGCCCTGGCCGATGTCCTGCAGGATACGCATCAGCGAGCCGAGCCGCGTGCCTGCCCTCACCCGCGCCCGGTTGTTCGCGGCATCGTGCGAGACCAGCCCCTCGATCTTCTCCAGCGAGACGATGGTGCCGTCGGACTGCACCAGCGGCGTGAAGGAATGGCCGGCGCCGGCGATGCGCAGCGGACCGGGCGCCGACCGCACCAGTTCTGCCAGCTCGCCGGCATCGGCCGGCGCCGCGATCAATTTCGGGGAAGCCGTGACGAAGCCGGACCAGTTGCTCCAGGCGGTTGCCATCTTGACCCCTTTGCTCAGACCCGGCCGCGCCGTCGCGCGACCAGCACGAAAATGCCGAGCAAAAGCACGCTCGCCAAAGCGGCGGCCGCGGCGAATTCGGGCACGGGCCGGAAGTCCGCGCCGTCGATCAGCAGCGAGGCGGCGACCGGGCCGATGGCGAGGCCGAAGAGCTGGGCGGCCGGCACCAGCAGCACCGCCGTGCGCGTCTCGTCGGCGGTGATCGCCAGCCGGATCTGGTAAGGCACGATGAAGAGCAGGATGAAGCCCATCACCAGCGCCACGGCCCAGAATACCGAAAGACCCGGGCCGGACGCAAGCAGCAGCGAGCTGATCGCCGCGACGATCCCGATCAAGGTGACGGCAAAACGATAGTCGATGCGTGCCTCAAAGCTTGTCGCGGTCATCGCGCCGAGCACCTGCGCGGCAAGGCTCGCCGAAACCATCAGGCCGACGGTGCGGCCATCGACGTCGAACTGCGCGCCGATGGGCTCGAGAAAAGCCCAGACGGCGCCGAAGAACATGAAATAGCAGAAGATCGACAGCAGCGCGGCGATCGCCGGCACGGTCGCAACATTGGCGAACTGTTCTTCCTTAGGCAGGTCGGCATAGTCGTCGGGCACGGTCCATGCCACGACGAGCGAAAGCAGGCAGACGATGCCGAGCGTGATGAAGCCGCCGGCCGAGCCCGCTCTCGGCACGGCAAAGAGCGCGAGGATCAGAGCCAGCGCGCATTGCGCCAAGGTCTGCAGCGTGACGAAATAGCCGCCGATGCGCTCGGCCCGGCGCGAGCGGGCGATCAGCTCGGTTGCGACGGCGACAAGCCCGCCCTCCGCGAGGCCGGCCAGCGTGCGCGCGCCGATCAGCGCATTGGGGCTGCCAGCATAAGCGGTCCAGACATTGGCGAGCGCGAGCAGGACAAGCAGCACCGTGCTTTTCCAGCGCATGTTGCGGGCCGGCAAGAGCATCGCCACCACGCCGGAGCCGATCGCTATCGCGATCATCTCGGCGGTGGCGACCAGCGCCAGCTCGTCGCCGGTGACATGGCCTTCGCTGTAGAGCGCACCGAGCAGCACCGGCTGCAGTCCGAGGACGAGGAGGCCGACCGAGCCGATCCACAGCGCCGAGGCCAGCTGCAGGCCCGTCGGATTGCCGACAAGCCAATCGCCATTTTCCGCTTGCGCGGCTTGCGATGCAGTCACGAGGCGCTCTCCCTTGCAGCTCGCTCGAAAAACTGACAGGTTGTCAGCATTTCACGGAACTGATACTTGATCATGTTTCTTGTCAACCGCGAATTCGCGGCTTTCACGAGATTTGGCGCATGACGCAGACAAGGCGAACAGCGACGGAACCGCGGCGCAGGCCGAAGCAGGAGCGCAGTCGGGAGCGCATCGACGCGATCCTGGCCACGACCATGCGCCTGATCGGCGAGAAGGGCATCGACGCGGTGACGATGAAGGAAGTCGGCGCGCTGGCCGGCGGACCGATCGCTACCGTCTACCACTATTTCCCCAGCAAGTCGGCGATCCTGGCGATGCTCTATGAGCGGTTCTCCGAGGAAAGCCGCGCACGCTTCGGCGCAATCATCGCCGGGATAGGCCGGCTGGATGACGTGACCGCGGCGGCCGACCGCCTGCTCGACGACTATTACAGCCGCGTGGCGGCGGACCCGGCCATCCAGGATCTGCAGAATGCCATCCAGGCCGACAAGGCGCTGCAGCATCTCGACATCGCCGAGACGAGGCAACAGGCGAAGATGTTCTGCGACAAGGTCGGGCCGATGCTCCAAGCGGAGCAGCGCGAGGCGTTCGGACGTATCGTGTTCCTGATCTTCCAGCTTGCCGGCGGCGTCGTGCGGCTGGCGCTGACGCAGGACGAGGCGGAGGGCCGGCGCACGATCGAGGATTATCGTTCGATCATCCACACGCAGTTGCGATTGTTTCTCTGAGCGCGATCAGGGATCCAGCTTCGGCCCCAGGATTTCCACCAGCCAGTCGACGAACACCCTCACCCGTGGCGACAACTGGCGGCTCGGCGGATAGAGCACCGAGATCGGCGTCGGCGTCGGCGGAAAATCGGGAAGCACCTCGACCAGCCGGCCGGCCGCGATATCGTCCGCATAGCGGAGCCTTGGCGCCTGGAACAGCCCGAAGCCCAGCCGGACCAGCGCGGCACTTGTGTCTGAGTTCGCGACCGTGACCCGCGACGGCAGGACGATTTCGCGAACCTTGCCGTCGACGGTGAATTCCAGCGGCATCACCTGCCTCGTGCGCGACGACACGAAGCCGATCATCATATGGCCGGCAAGGTCATCCGGCGTGCGCGGCAGGCCGTGGCGTTCGAGATAGGCGGGGCTGGCAACGGTGATTTCGCGGGCGATGCCGAGCCGCCGCACGATCATGTCGCTGTCGGGCAGCGTGCCGGCCCGGATGACGCAATCGACGCCCTCGCGCACGAGGTCGACGAGGCGGTCGCCTTCGCCGATATGCACGGTCAGGCCCGGATATCTGGCGAGCAGCGCCGGCAATTCCGGCAGCAGGAAGGTGCGTGCCATGTGGCCGTTGACGTCGACGCTGAGCCTTCCCCGCACCTCATGCGCGCCGAAGCCGCCTTCGGCATCCTCGATGTCGGCCAGAATGCCGATGCAGCGCTGGTAATAGGCTTCGCCGTCGAGCGTCGTGGTGACGTGGCGCGTGGTGCGGCGAAGCAATTGCACGCCGAGCCGCTCTTCGAGCTGCTTGATCGCGGCGGTGGCGCTGGAGCGCGGCAGGGCGAGATCGGCGGCGGCCGCAGTGAAGCTGCGCCGTTCCACGACGCGGGTGAAGAGCCGCATGCTGTCGAATCGGTCCATCGCTTATTGTTCACACACGCTGAATAGTGTTGGCAATCCATGGCCGATTATGTCGGCTCACCGGGCGAGTATATGCATCTCCATCCAGACAGAAGGAGATCTCGCTATGACCACCCGCCCCATCGCTCTCATCACCGGCGGCAGCCGCGGCCTCGGCCGCAACACCGCGCTCAACCTCGCCCGCAAGGGCGTCGACGTCGTCCTCACCTATCGCTCGCGCGCCGACGAGGCGAAGACGGCAATCGCCGAGATCGAGGCGGCCGGCGGCCGGGCTGCCGCGCTTGAGCTCGATGCCGGCGCCGTCGCCAGCTTCCCGGCTTTCGTTGAAGCGTTGAAGAAGACGCTTCACGAGACCTGGCAACGCGACCGTTTCGACTATCTCGTCAACAATGCCGGCACCGGTCTGCGCAAGCCGATCGCCGAGACGACGCAAGAGGAGTTCGACACGCTGATGAACGTCCATCTCAAGGGCGTGTTCTTCCTCACCCAGGCGCTGCTGCCGCTGATCAACGATGACGGCCGTATCATCAACGTCTCGAGCGGCCTGGCGCGCTTCTCGGTCCCGGGCTCCGCCGCCTATGCGATGATGAAGGGCGGCGTCGAAGTGTTCACGCGCTATCTCGCCAAGGAACTGGCGGCCCGGCGCATCACCGCCAACACGGTGGCGCCGGGCGCGATCGCGACCGATTTCAACGGCGGTCATGTGCGCGACGACGCCGAGATCAATCGCGTCGTGGCTGGCATGACGGCGCTCGGCCGCGCCGGTGTCGCCGACGACATCGGCCCGATGATCGCCTCGCTGCTGTCCGAGGACAATCGGTGGGTCAACGCCCAGCGCATCGAAGTGTCGGGCGGCATGAACATCTAGCCTAGCTGGCGAATCAACCCTTCGAAGCCGTCGGCAAGATTGGCATTGCCGGCGGCGAGGAAGGCAGACAGGTTGCGGACGCGTCCGGGCGTCTTGTTGGCGTCAAGCAGCACGGCCCTGCCTTCGTGCATGACGAAATCGAATTTGCCGTGATCGAAGCCGAGCTGGCGCCGCAGCGCCCGCAGCTCCTCGGGAACAGGAACCGCCTCGCGGCGGATGGTGTCTTCGCCCTTGACCAGGCTCTGCGGCGAGACATGCCGGGTACACCGCTCGCGTTCGCCGCAGAACAGCCAGAAGCGAGCGCCAAAGCCGTCAGGCTCGGGCTCGGGAACGAACTTTTCCACCACCAGATCCTTGCGGTCGAACACTCCCGGGGAAACATCCGCAAGCGAGCCATGGATGCGGTAGCGATCGAGCAGCTTGGCATCGGGAAACGGCTCCGGCCTGCCGGCGCGCCGCGATCGTCGGTTGAGCGTCTGCTCTCGCGTCCCCAGATTGTTGAGGCTGCTCTTGACGATGACAGGGCCTTGCCAGCCGTGGTCCCGGTCGATCACGGCGCCGCTGACGCGACGCTTCGAGATGTCGGCTGCGCCGATGTTGAGGCAGAAGGGATAAGTGCGCGCGTATTCGACATATTCAGTTGGCGTCACGGTCGCGTCGACATGCAGTATCGCGATATCCGCCTCCGGCTTGGCCGAAGTGCCCGCAAGAACGCGCACGGAATGTCCCCGACGTTTCAACTCCTCCAGGAGATCGAAGAGCATGTAGGGGCTGTCGCGGCGCAGCAACGGCCCGCGACGGCGTTCAAAGCCGTCAAACTCATGTGTGATAACCGCGATATGTGCCATCCGCCCCGGCTTGGTTTCTTAAGCGTCCTCGATTATGCATTCGAATGCAATATCCTACGGGCGGGCTTGCATGACAGAGCATTGGAATGCAATTCGCAGACATTGGCAGTTGCTCGGGTCGCCGCTCAGGCCGCCGCCGCAAGTCGTCGAGGCTTATAACCGCGAACTCGACCTCGCTCGATCGCATGTCGTCATGCTCGGCGTGACACCCGAACTCGCCGGGCTTGGCGCGAGCACGACGGCGGTGGACGAATCCAGCGACATGATTACCGGCATCTGGCCGGGCGACACCGATATGCGCAAGGCGGTGCAGGGCGACTGGTTCGACTTGCCGTTTCCCGGTGCGAGCATCGAAGCGCTGATCGGCGATGGATGTCTCTCCGTCATCGGCGCCGGTGACCTCAGACGCTCACTGCTCGCGTCGATCGCGCGTGCGCTCAAACCCGACGGGCGCGCCGCCATCAGGCTTTATGCTTCCCCCGAAACCCGCGACGAGCCGCAGGAAGTCCGCGCCCTGGCGCTGAGCGGCGGCGTCTCGACATTCCATGAACTCAAATGGCGCGTGGCCATGACCGCCATCGGCAGAGCGCCTGATTACACGATACCGGTGAGGGGCATCCTCGAACAATTCGACAGGATGTTTCCCGACCGCGAGGAGCTGTCGGCTCGAACCGGGTGGGAGCTGCCGACCATCGGGACCATCGACGTCTACCGGAACTCGTCCGTCGTCTACAGCTTCGCCCCGGCGGCAGCGCTGATCAAGGAAGCCCAGACCTTCTTCGATGATGTCCGGCTGGCCTCGACCGGCACATACGGGCTCGCAGAACGCTGCCCGTTGCTGGTGCTGCGTTCGCCGAGGCGCCTGGACTAACGGGCGGGTTGCTCGTCGGCGCCTCGCGATGGCCGGTGCATTTCGGCCTGGCGTCTCGCACGAGAAAAATTTCGCGCCGCTGCCCCGTTGCGCGCGCCTTGACTCCGGCAACCCAGCGGCCTATCTCAGCGCCACGTTAGCACTCGCCTTTGGTGAGTGCTAACTTATATCCGGCGGCCTCGCCGGATGGAGGAACAGTTCTCACCGTTCTCATTCGAGGAAGAAAACATGGCAAAGTCCAAGTTCCGCCCGCTTCATGACCGCGTGGTCGTTCGCCGGGTCGAATCCGAATCCAAGACCGCCGGCGGGATCATCATCCCGGATACGGCGAAGGAGAAGCCGCAGGAAGGCGAGATCATCGCCGTCGGCTCCGGCGCCCGCGACGAAAGCGGCAAGCTCGTGCCGCTGGACGTCAAGGCCGGCGACCGCATCCTGTTCGGCAAGTGGTCGGGCACTGAAGTCAAGCTCAATGGCGAAGACCTTCTGATCATGAAGGAATCCGACATCATGGGCATCATCGGCTGATCATCGGCCTCACCTGAATCTTCATCTTCGGGCTCTTCCCGAGCCCCTGCCAGGAGCTAAAACATGGCTGCCAAAGACGTAAAATTCTCCCGCGATGCCCGTGAGCGCATGCTGCGCGGTGTCAACATCCTCGCCGACGCGGTGAAGGTCACCCTCGGCCCCAAGGGCCGCAACGTCGTCATCGACAAGTCGTTCGGCGCCCCGCGCATCACCAAGGACGGCGTCACCGTCGCCAAGGAAATCGAGCTTGAGGACAAGTTCGAGAACATGGGCGCCCAGATGGTCCGCGAAGTCGCTTCGAAGACCAACGACATCGCCGGCGACGGCACCACGACCGCAACGGTTCTGGCGCAGTCGATCGTCCAGGAAGGCCACAAGGCGGTTGCCGCCGGCATGAACCCGATGGACCTGAAGCGCGGCATCGACCTCGCCGTCACCGAAGTCGTCACGGCGCTCGGCAAGGCCGCCAAGAAGATCAAGACTTCCGAGGAAGTCGCCCAGGTCGGCACGATCTCGGCCAATGGCGACGAGTCGGTCGGCAAGATGATCGCGGAAGCGATGCAGAAGGTCGGCAACGAAGGCGTCATCACCGTCGAGGAAGCCAAGACCGCCGAGACCGAGCTGGAAGTCGTCGAAGGCATGCAGTTTGACCGCGGCTACCTGTCGCCCTACTTCGTCACCAACGCTGACAAGATGGTCGCCGATCTCGAGGACGCCTACATCCTGCTGCACGAGAAGAAGCTGTCCAACCTGCAGGCCATGCTGCCGGTCCTGGAAGCCGTCGTCCAGACCTCGAAGCCGCTGCTCATCATCTCGGAAGACGTCGAAGGCGAGGCCCTGGCCACGCTGGTCGTCAACAAGCTGCGCGGCGGCCTGAAGATCGCCGCCGTCAAGGCGCCGGGCTTCGGCGATCGCCGCAAGGCCATGCTGGAAGACATCGCCATCCTCACCGGCGGCCAGGTCATCTCGGAAGACCTCGGCATCAAGCTCGAGAATGTCGGCCTCAACATGCTCGGCCGCGCCAAGAAGGTGTCGATCTCCAAGGAGAACACCACCATTGTCGATGGCGCCGGCAAGAAGGCCGAGATCCAGGGCCGCGTCGCCCAGATCAAGCAGCAGATCGAGGAGACCACCTCGGACTACGACAAGGAGAAGCTGCAGGAACGTCTGGCGAAGCTCGCCGGCGGCGTTGCCGTGATCCGCGTCGGCGGTGCGACCGAAGTGGAAGTCAAGGAAAAGAAGGACCGCGTCGATGACGCCCTGAACGCGACCCGCGCGGCCGTCGAAGAAGGCATCGTCGCCGGCGGTGGCGTCGCGCTCCTGCGCGCTTCGGGCAACCTCAAGGCCACCGGCGCCAACTCCGACCAGGCCGCCGGCATCAACATCGTGCGTCGCGCGCTGCAGGCTCCGGCCCGCCAGATCGCGGCCAACGCCGGTGCGGAAGCCTCGATCGTCGCTGGCAAGATCCTCGACAACAAAGGCGCGACCTTCGGCTACAATGCCCAGACCGGCGAGTATGGCGACATGATCGCCATGGGCATCGTCGACCCGGTCAAGGTCGTGCGCACGGCTCTCCAGGACGCGGCCTCGGTCGCCGGCCTGCTCGTCACGACCGAAGCCATGATCGCCGAAGCTCCGAAGAAGGAGTCGGCTGGCGGCGGCATGCCTGGCGGCATGGGCGGCGGCGGCATGGGCGGCATGGGCGGCATGGACTTCTAAATCCAGGCTACCAAGCCAATGCATACGAAAGGGCGCCGAAAGGCGCCCTTTTTGTTTTGCATTTGGAGATCAAATCCGAGTCCTCAGGCGGCACTCTCCGCCTGCCGTGCTGCCTTTCCGGCAAGCACCGCCTGCTCGACCAGCGCAGCGACCTCGTCGGCAACCGCCTGGACCGGGGTACGGTCGCGGGTGGCGCGGGCGATCACCATCAGACCTTCCAGCGAGGATTCGACCAGCAGAGCCAGCGCCTGCGCGCGCCGCTCCGGCACCCCTGCCCTGACGAATGCCTGGCGCAGCAGTCCGATCCACTGCTCGAAGGCCGAGCGGCAGATTTCAACCAGGTCCGGCACGTCGTTCGGCGCGTCGAGCACCACCGGCGCGACCGGACAGCCGAGCGAGAATTCGTTCTCTTCCAGCATGCGGGCCACCGACTGATAGATGTGGTGAACGGCAACGGCGGGATCGCTTTCCTCCAACAGCGCGGCGCCCAGCCGCTCCGTCACGTCGGCGACACTGGCGCGCGTCACCTCGACGACCAGTTGGTCCTTGCCGCCCGGGAAATGGAAATAGAGCGAGCCGCGCGGTGCTGCGCTGGCGCTTAGAATGTCGTTCAGCGACGTGCCGTGATAGCCTCGCTTGCGGATGAGCAGCGCCGTCGCCTCGATCATGCGGGTGCGTGTGTCAGTCGCCACGTCGACCTCTCAAAATGTCAACCTTTGTCAGGAGCGCGCATTATAGAACTTGCACTGAATATGACAATCGGTCTACATAATATGTAAATCGGTCTACATATACCGGAGGCAAAAATGCGGACTTACCGGCTCGAGGATTTCGACGACATCGGGGGACTGGTCATGCACAAGGAAGCGCTGCCCAAGCCGGGTGCAAACCAGATCCTGGTACGAGTGCGCGCCGCCTCGCTTAACCGCCGCGACACGATGATCCTCAACGGCACCTATCCTTTGGCACCCCGCGCGGGCATCGTGCCGCTGAGCGACGGTGCCGGCGAAGTCGTGGCCGCCGGCGACGGCGTCACTCGCTTTGCCGTCGGCGACCGCATCACCGGCAGCTATTTCGCGCGCTGGATCGACGGCCGCATCCATCCGGGCGTGATCGACCAGCTCGGCTGCACACTGGACGGCGTGCTGAGCGAATATGCGCTGCTTGACGAGCAATGGGCGGTGCGACTGCCGGACCATCTTTCCTGGCAGGAGGCTGCGACCTTCACCTGCGCCGGGCTGACCGCCTGGAGCGCGCTGACGCACGCGGAGATTCCGAAGCCGGGGCAATGGGTTCTCACCATTGGCTCAGGTGGTGTTGCGCTGTTTGCCTTGCAGTTCGCCAAGCTCATGGGCTGCCGTGTGGCCGCTGTCACCTCGCGGGCGGAGAAGACCGACAGGCTGCGGGCGCTCGGCGCCGACCTCGTCGTCGCCGCAGCCGAGACACCGGAATGGGGCATGAAGCTGCGCGAGGCGACCGGCGGCATCGACCTGGTCGTCGAAACCGGCGGCCCGGCGACTTTTGCGCATTCGCTGATCGCCAGCACGCTTCACGGGCGCATCGTGCTGCTCACCGTGCAGGACCGCAACGGCAAGTCGGTCGAGATTCCGGGCGCCGTCTATCAGCGCAGCCTGGTTACCATCGCCCGTCTCTTTGTCGGCAGCCGCAACGGGCTCGAGACGATGCTTGCCGCGGTCGCCACGCACCGGCTGAGACCGATCATCGACAAGGTCTTCCCGTTCGCCGAGGCGCGCGAGGCTTACCGCCATTTCCAGCTGGGCGACGTCTTCGGCAAGGTCGTCATCGACGGCGCGTGATCGCCGCTTTTCCGCAAAACCAGATAGGAGATCAGCCATGACAATCCGCGAAGCCTCCGCCCAATGGCAAGGAACGCTCAAGGAAGGATCCGGCCGGCTGCGGCTGGGCAGCGGCGTTTTCGAAGGCGCCTATTCCTTCCCGTCGCGCTTCGAGAACGGCCCAGGCACCAATCCGGAAGAGCTGATTGCGGCCGCCCATGCCGGCTGCTTTTCGATGGCGCTTACCGCCATGCTCGGCGCCGAAGGCCACACGGCCGAGAGCATCCACACCATCGCCAAGGTGCATCTCGGCGCGACCACGGCCGGGCCGACGATCACCCGCATCGAGCTTGAAACTCAGGCGCGCATCGCCGGCATATCGGCCGAGGATTTCGAGCGGCTGGCGCAAAAGGCCAAGGCGGCCTGTCTCGTCTCGCGCGCGCTGGCCGGCGTCGCCACCATCACGCTCAAGGCGAGCCTCGTAGCTCAATGAAACGACAGGAGAAGATCAAATGACCCATGAACACATCATCGACATCGCCGCGGCCAAACGCTCCGCCGAAACGGCGGAAATCATGCGGCGCTACAACGACGTCTTCCAGCGCCACGACCCTTCGGCACTGGACGAACTGGTGGCGCAGGACTGCGTGATCGAGAACACCACGCCGGCGCCCGACGGCGCCCGCCGCACCGGCAAGGCGGCCTGCGTCGAATTGTGGTCGGCGATCGCTACCGGACCCGGTACCCGCTTCGACATCGAAGAGACGTTCGTCGCCGGCGACCGCGCCACGATCCGCTGGCGCTTCTGGATGGCCGACGGCAGTTCGCTGCGCGGCGTCAACCTGATGCGTGTCGCCGATGGGCAAATCGTCGAGGCGATGGGCTATGTGAAAGGCTAGCCGTCGACCACCGCAACCGCATCGACCTCGATCAGATATCCAGGCGACAGGCTGGCCACTCCCAACACGACGTTGGCCGGCTTGTGGTCCCCGAACAGAGCCACGCGGGCGGCATCGATGATCGGGTAATGGTCATCGAGCCGATAGTCGACGACGTAGATCATGATCTTGGCCACGTCGTTGGGACGGGCGCCTGCGGCGGCAATCGCCCGACCGAGATTGGCGAACACCTCGCGCGTTTGAGCCGTGAAATCACCTTCGCCGACAAGCTTGCCGTTTAAGTCTTCAGGTTCCTGGCCGGCGATAAATATCAGCCTGGTGCCCTTCGCCACGACGACTTGGCTGTATGTGTCAGGCTTGGGCAGATCCTGGGGATTGATGCACTCAAGCGTCATTGCGACCGCCTTTCTTGCTCGGATTTCCGGCCTTCCTCGGATTTCTGGATCTCTCGAGCCTCATTAGCCCAAAGCTCCCCCGAGGCGACATGGGCTATGTAGAGGGCTGGCGCCAAAGGCTACCGATCGGCAAGCGCCAGCTTCGCGCCGAGCATGACGAACGCGGCGGCAAAGCTGCGGCGCATCCATGTCAACACCTTCGGCCGCGACACGATGTGGCTGCGCACCGATGCCGCGAAGACGCCGTAGACGGCGAAGACGATGAACGTCATCAGCATGAAGACGCCGGAGAGCTCCAGTATCTTGGACAGCGCGTGCGGCTCGGTGGTGCTGACGAATTGCGGCAGGAAGGCAAAGAAGAAGATCGACAGTTTCGGGTTCAGGATGTTGATCAGGATGCCCGAGGTGATCGTTCTGGCGGTCGAGCGCGGCGCGGCGTCCTCGTCGATGCTGAGGCCGCCTTTTTCCTTCAATGTGTTCCAGGCCATGTAGAGCAGATAGGCGACACCGAGATATTTCAGCGTCTCGAAGGCGATGGCGCTTGTGTGCAGCACTGCAGCCAGGCCGGTAATGGCGGCCGCCATATGTGGGATGATGCCAAGCGTGCAGGCGAAGGCCGCGACAATTGAGGCGCGCGCGCCGCGCGAGAGGCCGGCGCCAAGCGTGTAAATGACGCCGGTGCCGGGCGAAGCCACGATGATCAACGACGTCAACAGGAATTCAATGCTCATGGATTTCCTCCGCTGCCCTGCCCGGCCGGAAGGTACCGGGAGGCGTGTAACAGGGCAAGCGGGGCGCTTTTCCTCGCCCCCGCGATGCGGGGGTAAGGAAACTAGCTGACCGCCAGCCCATGCGCCGCCCTCGCCATCAGGCAGTCGCCGCCGCCGGGCATGCAGGCTCGGCAGACGTCGGGGCGCAGCTCGTAGATGCCGCAGGCCGTGTGCTTGCCCACCTCGCCGGTGAGCGCCGAGCATCGGCCGCCCTCGCAACGCATGCCGGACTGGTCGGCCGCTACCAACTCGGCCGGGATGCGGTCGAGCTGCTCATCCTCCTCGGTCGAAAAACGCGGCCAGTCCGCCGAGTAGGAGCAGCAGGCGCCGCAGCTCTGACAGTCGAAGACGGCGACCGCGCCGCCATCCTCGTCGACAGACACAGAGGACTGACCGAGCAGGCCGAGCGGCCCGGCTGTGCGACCGCCGTCCTGCGGCAAGGGCGCTACTTCTTCCTGGCCTTGCGCGCCGGCGCTTCGGCCGGCGACTTGAACAGATCGGTCGCAACCTCTGCGGGCGCATCCGGCTTTGCCGCCGGCTTGGCTGGCTTGGCCGCGGCGGGCGGAGCTGCCGGCTGGTCCTTGGCGGAGAATTTTATGGCCATGTCAGTCCTCGTCAGAAAAGCGCGATGATGGCGCATTCGGATTGCGCAAGCGGCCGATCAGCGCCGAGACCGCCGTGATGTTCATTTCCTCGGGCGACCAGTTCCTGGCGTCCTCGATGTGGTGCGGCGCCAGCTCACGATGCGTGCTGCCGCTGTAGGCGGCATCCTGATAGCTGGTGCGTTGATGGGTCCTGGCGTCTTCCCGCACATACTCAATCAGATAGTTCGGGGCTTCGGCGCGGCCGCGCACGCCAACGCGCACCTGGGCATCGCCATGCGCGCGCTTGCAGCGTTCGAGCCTTTCCAGCACTCGGCGAACATATTCGATCGGCTTGTCAAGGGTGTCGATCATATCGGCGATGGTCGCATCGGCGGCGATCGGCGTTGATGGCACGCGTTTGGCGGCCATCAGCGTGTGCCTGCCGGTTTCGGCAAAGCCTGCCCACATGATTCATTCGAGCTAGCGGTCAAAATCTTCTCCTGCCCGCAGGTTGATGCCGAAATGGCAGAGCGTCTTTCGGCCATGACCGCGCACAAAGCAACATTGGTGTCGGATTAAATTGCGGACGTCCGCATCCCTAGCCTCGCAGCATCCTTATCACATCGCGGCGGGCGTTGGGGCTATCCGCAAAAAGGGCAAAAAATTCGTCGGCTGCGGAACCAATGTCGTGGCGGGCCGTTTTCACTCAAGCCGTCAGCAATTCACGAGCAATCGAGAACGGTTGACGGCAAAAGCGCCTCCCGCGCCGTAACAAGCGCGAGAGGCGTTTTCTGTTGTTCACCGCTCCTGATCGGTCGGACGGATAAGTATCTCGTTGACATTGACCCTTGGCGGCTGGCTGACAGCATAGAAAATCGCGTTCGCAATGTCTTCCGCGGTCAGCGCTTCCATCGTGGCGAGACGGTGTTCGAGTCCGGCCTTGGATTGCACGTTGGTGATATGATCGCCGAGTTCGGTACGCACAAGGCCCGGCTCGACGACGGTGACGCGCACCTTGTCGGCATAGACCTCGCGGCGCAGCGATTCCGAAAAAGCCACCACCCCGAACTTTGTCGCCGCATAGCCGCTGGCGCCGGGATTTGCGACCCGGCCGGCGACCGAGGAGACGTTGACGATGTGACCCTTTGAAGTCTTCAGGTGCGGCAGCGCCGCCTTGGTGGTCGCCATCAGACCGATAAGGTTGAGCTCGATCATCTGGCGCCAGTCGTCTAGATCGGCTTCGGCCGCAGGAGCAAGCAGCATGACGCCGGCATTGTTGACGAGGATATCGAGCCGCCCCCATTCGGATACGACCTTGTCGACCATCGCGGTGATGTCGCCGGGCTTGGCGATGTCGGCTTCAATGGCGAGCGCGACGCCATCGGCCTGTTCGATGCGCGCAACCAATGCTTCGAGGCGATCGGCACGACGGGCGGCGACCGCGACTTTCGCGCCGGCCGCGGCAAGGACCGCGGCGGTGGCCTCGCCGATGCCGGACGAAGCGCCGGTGACGAGCGCGACCTTGCCCGTGAGTGGTGAATTTGCGGTTGTCATGAGAAATCTCCAGGAGCCCGGCCCGCCCCTTCACATAGGCCGCGCCGCCGGGGCTTGAAGACCCCATCAGAGCAGTCGACGCAATTTGCCGAGCCGACCCCGGGCTCAATCCTGTTCGTGCGGGCCGGGCTCCGGCCAGGGCTCCCTGGCGGCTTCCGCATACCAGTGCCGCATCGCGGGCGTCGCCAAGACCGCGTCGACATAGGCGCGGGTGACGGGCGCCAGTTCGCCGCCATAGGTGTCGAAGCGCGTCACCACCGGCGCATACATGGCATCGGCCGCGGTGAAATGGCCGAACAGGAACGGCCCGCCCTCGCCATATTGCTCGCGGCACTGGCGCCAGATCGCTTCGATCCTCGCCCGCTGCGCCTCCCCCTCGGCATCGAGCGGCTTATGGGATTTCGGCCGGCGCAGGTTCATCGGCCAGCCGTAGCGGACCTCGCGGAAGCCCGAATGCATTTCCGTCGCCACCGAGCGCGCCAGTTGACGGGCGCCGAGATCGGTCGGCCAGAGCCTTTTTTCCGGATAGAGATCGGCCAGATATTCAAGGATGGCAAGCGTTTCCCAGACAATCCTTCCATTGTGATTCAAGACCGGCACGAGGCCGGTCGGCGACACCTGGCGAGGTTGGCCGCCGTCTCGGGCGTGCGCAGCCGCACGAAGCCTTCCTCAAAAGGGATATCCAGGTGCTTCATCGCCACCCATGGCCGCAGCGACCATGAGGAAAAGCACTTGTTGCCGATATAGAGGGTGAACTCCGCCAAGACCGTCTCCTGATGATGTCAATTCGCTGCGGCCGTCATGATCGCCGCCGGCCTGACGCCGGCGCGGGCCTGGATCGCGGCGACCGCCGCCTTTATGTCGGGGTTGACCTCGATCGCCTTACGGCCGGCCTCGATCGCGAGATCTACCTGATCGATCGGCAGCCGCAGCCTGGTCGGGATCTCGTTGAGCTTCGTCTGCACCGCCGGATCGACATCGGCGACGGGAATGTAGGTGGGCGACGGGTGGCCGACTTCTGTGCTCAGCACGTTGATCGGCCCGACATCGTCGGCGACGGCCACCAGAACTGCGACAAAGGCCACACGAAGACGCAAACTCGTTTCCCCCAGGACTGCCCTCTCCGCAGCCGCGGCAGACCCTAACCGGATTGCGTTATCCGATGCAACCGCACCGAGAGAGAGATCGCCGCGGCCTGGAACCCAAACGGATCCGGCACGTTGTCAGACCCGGATGCGGTTCTCGTGTCCAGTTTCCCTTCCAGACCCAGGAGATGCGCGCATGGTGAACAGGGATCAGGTCGCCGGTATCGCCAAGCAGATGAAGGGCTCAGTCAAGCAAACGGCCGGCAAGGCCACCGGCAACTAGCGGACCCAGGCTGAAGGCGCCGCCGACAAGATCGCCGGCAAGATGCAGAAGGCTTATGGCGACGTGAAGGAGAAGGTTCGCAAAGCGTTGTGAGGCCGTCTTGATGGCGAGATAGGCAAGAGGCCGCCGGGAGGCGGCCTTTTCATGTCTGGAATTGCTTGGCGAAAGCGTTAGTGAAGACGATCTCGCCATGGTCACCGGCCGCCTCGCCCAACACCGCATCCATGTTGCCGGCAGTGACCCTGGCCAGCGCGAAGCCGCCCATATAGGCCGCCTTCGGCTTGATGATGTCGAGCCCGTCACGCTGGTAGATCATCGGCACTTCGTGCTGGTGGCCGTGGAAGACGGCAATCACATTGTAGCCCTTGATCGCGGCCAGCAGCGCCTGGCGGTCGGCCTCGCCCCACCAATGCGGGCGGCCGGAGCCATCGTCATCATAGGTGCGTTTCACCGGATCCCAGCGCTCCGTAGAGAAAGAATCCCAGCCATAATGCTGGAACAGGATGACCGGCCGGCCGTCGCCGGCATAAGTGGCGAGGTCCTGCTTCAGCCAAGGCAGGCTGCTTGGCGCGCCATGGCCGGTATCGCCGGCGAAGCGGTGCATCTGGACGAGATGCAGGCCGCCCCAGTCCCAGGAATAGCAGTCGGTATCGACGTCGTATTCGGTAGCGGGCACCGGCGGCTTGAAGAACACGCCGGGACGATGGTTGACCTCGACATAATCGCGCAATTCGCGGCGATACCAATCGACGTGCGGCGGCGAGCCGTTCTGGTCGAGATCATGATTGCCGAGTCCGACATAGACCGGGATGTGGATCCGGTCCGGCCCGACACCTTCCTGATAGCGCTTGGAGAACTGCAGAAGCTGCGTGCCTTCGCTAGGCTCGGTGACCTGGCCGCCGCCATCGTCGGTGATATCGCCGCCGGTGACGAGGCCGAGCGGCGTGCCGATGCGGGTGCCGGCCGAATGCAGGCCAGTGGCAACGCCGTCGATTTCGGCCGGCCACTTCTTGTCGGCAATCGCGTTCAAGGCCGCGACGTTGCGCAGAAGTGCTGCATCGGTCTTGCCTTCCTGCAGGCAGTTGGGACTGAGCCCGTTCGCCATGCGGCAGGCATGAATATCGGCGATGAAGAGGAAAGTGGCGTCGATCGGCTGGATGCGCCTGCCGGTCTGGCCGAAGGCGACGCGAGGCAGCGCGCCGGCAGCAGCGAGACCTCCGGCGATGAAGACGCGGCGCGAAACGGTTGCTGGCGAAGAGCGATTCATCGTCACCCGATTAAACAACCTCGGACCGCCTCCCTCTGTCCTGACAGCATTTATCGCAACAGCACCCTGCGGCGTCGTCTCGTTGCCAATCCGCCCGAAGACGGATGCACGCTTTCCAGCCCCCTCAAACACTCGCGCAACACCCCCGCATCCTGCGATGTCTTGGCCATCGACATGGCGCCGGAATAAGCAGCCACTGCAAGCGCGGCGAAGCGGTCGGGATCGGTCCCACCCTCCCCGCCGTCCTGCTGGTCGGCTCGGATCTTGTCGGCGATCGCCCTCCGCCAGCCGGCGAAAATCTTGGCAAGCGCCAGGCGAAACTTGTCGTCGGCCAGCGACAGTTCATGCGCCAGATTGTTGAGCGGGCAGCCGCGGACATAGCCCTGTCGCTCTAGCTCCGCAGCCACCGCCTCGAACACGGCCCGCACGCCTTCGCGGGCCGATGACGCCGCCAGCATCGGGTCGATCCAGGTCTCCTGGACCGCCGCCGCCACTCGTTCCTCGATCACTGCGAGCGCCAGCGCCTTCTTGGTCGGGAAATGGTGGTGCAGCGCGCCGCCGGTGACGCCGGCCGCCGCCATCAGATCGCCAAGGCTCGAGGCGTGATAGCCGCGCGCCTGGAAGGCGCCTTCCGCCACGTCGAGGACGCGCCGGCGCATGCCTTCCGGATCGTTGGTGCGCTTTTTGCGCGGGGCCATGGCGATCTCTCCCCCTTCTCCGCTTGTTGGAGAAGATACCTGAGCGAAGCGAAGGCGGATAAGGGAAGCCAGCGTCTCACTCCGCTGGAGCACCCCTCATCCGTCTCGGCGCTGCGCGCCGATCCACCTTCTCCCACAAGGGGAGAAGGGGAAAGCAAGATAGCAGATTGACAAAACAGGACAACCGGTCTGTTTATAAACAGGACGATCACCCTGTTTGAGATTCTGGCCATGAACCGATCTTCCCGCCTTGCTTCGCCCGTCGTCGAGCTTCGGCAATACACGCTGAAGCCCGGACAGCGCGAAACGCTGATCGCGCTGTTCGAGCGGGAGCTCGTCGAAACGCAGGAAGCGACGGGCATGACCGTCATCGGACAGTTCCGCGATCTCGACCGCCCCGACATGTTCGTCTGGCTGCGCGGTTTTGAGGACATGGAAACGAGAAAGGACGCGCTGAGCGCCTTCTATGGCGGCCCGGTGTGGGCAGCGCATCGCGATGCCGCCAATGCGACGATGATCGATTCCGACGACGTGTTGCTGCTCAAACCGGCTTGGCGGGGCGCGGGGTTCGACCTGTCAGGGTTGCAGCGGCCGACAGCCACCGAGGCCGAAACCATGAGCAATGGGAGCCGGTTGCCCGGCTTTGTTGAGATATCGATTCACCATTTGCGGCCAGGTGCCGAGGCCGGCTTTGCCGAACGCTTCCAGGCTGAGGCCGTTCCGTTGCTTGCGGCAAACGGCGCCCGGCTGCGTGGCGCCTTCGTCAGCGAGCGTTCCGAAAACACATTTCCTCGGCTGCCCGTGCGGGCCGGCGAAAATGTCTTCATCGCCATTACCGGTTTCGACGATGGCGATGCCCACGCGGGCCATCAGGCCGCTCTCGCCGCTTCGCCGGAATGGCAGGTGGTTCGCGAAACCCTGCAAGCTGTTTCGACGAAGCCGACCGAGACGTTGCGCCTGACGCCCACGGCCCGGTCGCTGTTGCGATAGTCACGCTGCCGGCAACATGCCGGCTATTGCCTCGGCGACAAAGGCCGGATCTTCCCAATGCGGGTTGTGGCCGCAATCCTGTGCCCACACCAGGCGCGATCCGGCCAGCGCCCCTGCCATCGCCCGCTGATGCACTTCGCCAAAAAGCGGATCGCGCCCGCCTGCGATGATCAGCGTCGGGGCCTGCACGGCGCGCGCCGCGGCGGTCAGATCGGTGCCACGGACTTCTTCGAGAATGGCGCGCCAGCGCGCTGCGGGAATCGCGGACGCGTCTTTCGCCAGGCCGGCGAGAAAAGCCCGCGGCACGCCCGGCCGGCAGGCATGCCACCAATCATAGAAGGGATCGACCGGCGAGATCGGATCGCGCAACGCGGCGACTTCATCGATCAGTTGGTGATCCTGTTCGAAACCGGGCATCAGCGCGCTTGCCAGGATCACCAGCCCGCCGACCAGTTCCGGATGCCGTGCGGCCAGCGCGATCGACACCATGCCACCCAGTGAATGGCCGACGACGACCGGCCGGTCGAGCCGCAGGCGCCGGATCAGCCTGGCAATGTCGTCGGCGAAATCGGCGACGCCGCAGCCCTCGCCAGCCTGCGAGCCGCCGTGGCCACGCAGGTCCGGCATGATAAGCCGGCGGCCGGGAAGATGCGGCGCCAGCAGCGAGAAGCTGCGGCTGGTGTCGGTGAAGCCGTGCACCAGGACAAGCGGCGGCTCCGAACCGGGGATCTCGACATAGGCAAGGTCGAGACCGCCGATATCGACGGTCCGCTTGCACGCGGCCCAAGACGCCTGCTCGGCCTCCTGATCCGTCAGTTCCAAGGCTGACGGCCTCACAGTCCGAGCTTTTCCTTGACCGCGGCAAGGCCGGGCTTGCCGTCAAAGGTGGTGACGCCGGCGAGCCACGCATCGAGCCGATCCTTGTGCAGGGTGATCGACTTCAGCGCCCCATCCTCCGGCTTCATGCCGTCATTGATGAGATAGCCCATACCGACATTTTCCATGTCGATGTCGAAGGCAAGGTTCTTCAGGAACTGCGCGACGTTGGGGCATTCCTCCAGGAAACCCTTGCGCACCTGGGTGGTCACGGTGGCGGCGCCGAAATTCGGGCCGAAGAACTTGTCGCCGCCGGTCAGGTACTTGAAGTCGTACATCGTGTTCATCGGGTGCGGCGCCCAACCCTGGAAGACGATGAACTGCTTCTCCTTGATCTCGTAGCCGACCTCCGAGAGCATGCCGGCTTCGCTCGACTCCACCACTTGCCAGCCATCCAGACCATATTGCGGATCGGCAATGGCATCCATCATGAGCTGGTTGGATCCGGGCTCGATGCCGTACATCTTCTTGCCGAACTTGTCGGCGAATTTATGCAGGTCCGACAGGTCCTTGACGCCGGCGTCCCAGACATAAGCCGGCACGGCGAAGGTGTATTTGGCGCCGACCAGATTGACGCGCACATTTTCGATCGAACCGTCCTTCTTGTAGGGCTCGTAGTAGGTGACCATCGCCGGATCCCAGTAGCCGAGGAACAGGTCGAGGTCTTTGTTCTTCATCCCTTCATAGATGACGTTGATGCCAAGCACCTCGCTTTGCGGCTCGTAGCCGAGCGCCTGGAGCAGCACCTTGGCCACACCGGTGGTGAAGGCGAGATCGTTCCAGCCGGGTTCGGCCATGCGAACCGCTTTGCAGCCTTCGGCTTCGGCAGCTCCAGCCGCCTGGGAAGCCGCCATTAGCGCTGCGACACAGACACCTCTCGCAAGCATGCGCAACATTCCAGTTCTCCTCTTTCGATCCTTTTTTTGACCTGATGGTCATTTTATTGTCCCGTTGGTCAATCATTGATCTGGACGGGCGAAAATGTCAACGTGGATTCGCCATGCATGGATCGGTCCGGTGAAACTCACGCGTCTCAGCGACATTCGCCGCAAGGAACTGCGGCAGGCGGCCTTCGCGGTGCTTGAGCGCGAAGGCATCGCCGGCGCGACGCTGGAAAAGGTCGCGGCCCAGGCCGGCGCCTCGAAGGGCATCGTGCTGCATTATTTCCGCAACAAGCAGGAGCTGTTCGAGCACGCCATGCGCGAGGCCAATGCCGTGCTCTGTCACGCCGTCGTCGCCCGGCTTCAGCGGGCGCGAACGCCGACGGAACGGCTGGACGCCGTGATCGAAGGCAATTTCGAGGAGCATTTGTTCCTGCCGCCGCTTTGCCACGCTTGGCTGTCGCTCTGCGCCGAGGTGCCGCGCGACGAGAAGCTGGCGCGCATCCAGAAAGTCATCCACGCGCGCATGCGCTCGAACCTCTTGTCCGGCCTGCGCGGCCTCGCTGCGCCCGAACTGGCCGAAGAAATCGTGCTCGGCGTCACCGCTTTGATCGACGGGCTGTGGCTCAGGCTCGGCCTGCAGCCGGGCAGCGTCACGCGCGAACAGGCCGTGCGCCAGGTCAAGGATTTCGTCGCGGGCCGGCTGGGCCTGCGCCAACCCGCGCCGGTCGGGTTAGCCTCGGCCGGATAAGGTTCATACAGGCGATCGCTCCCGCGCTTGACCGCCCGCGTTGCTCGGCGCTGCATTCTCGCTCCAACGGCGGCTATACTGCCGGGAGAGCACCAGCGGGGCCGTCCCAGTCCTTGAAGCCGAGCGTTCCCACCTCATCGAGTATCTGCTCGCGGATCCAGCGATGCGGTGGCTCGTCGTCGCGGCGGGCGTGCCAGTACATTCTCACCGCCGGCGACGGTATCGGGATCGGCGCCCGATAGATGCCGATCGGCAGGGATTTTGCCGCCGCTACAGCGAACTGCGTTGGAACCGCAGCCAGATAAGGCCCGTTCGCCACGGCCAGCGCGACGGCCTGGAAGTGCGGCAAAGCAAGCATGACGCGACGCGCCCGGCCCATCCTGCCCAGCGCATCGTCGGTGAAGCCCGACATCGATCCATCGATGGAGCGCAGCGCATGCGGCAGCGCGCAGAACAGGTCGAGTGGCACCTCTTCGCCCTCGGCGATGCCGGCCTGGCCGAGCGCCGCATTGTCCTTCGCCGCGACAATGGCGAAGGGCGAGCCGAACAGCGCCACGCTTGAGACCCACTCCGCGACCTCCAGCGGGCGCTCCAGCGCAAGGTCGATCCGATCGTCCTGCAACAGCTTCGAGACATCGCCGATGGCGCTGTCGAGGAAACGGAACGATACGCCGGGCGCCACTGCCGCAATGCGCGCGGCGAAGGGCGGCATAAGGAGCATTGAGAAGAAATCCGCGCCCATGAAGGTGAAGGTCCGTTCCAGCCTTGCCGGATCGAAATCGGTCGCCGGCTGAAAGGCGCGCTCGATCTCGCGTAGCGCCGCGCGCACCGGTTCCGCCAGGCTTTCGGCGCGAGGCGTCGGCACCATGTCATGGCCGCGGCGCACGAAGAGCTGGTCGTTGAGCGCATGGCGCAGGCGGTTGAGCGCGGCGCTCACAGCCGGCTGGCTGAGGCCGATCTGCTCGCCGGCGCGCGTCACGCTCTTCTCGCGCAGCAGCGCGTCGAGCACCCTCACCAGATTGAGGTCGAGCGCGTTCAAATTCATCGCATCAATCCGCCCCATACGATCATTCGATTTCCATCACCGGCTCGTCCTGCTTAGGTCGCCGTCGAAGCCGCTTTGTCGGCACTCAACAAGGGAGAGCAATGATGACAATGATCAACACGACGATCGCAGGCAAGGAACTCCTCTGGTTCAACAACACGCTCGTTGCCATCCAGGTTTCGTCAGCCGACGGCGAGGACGGCATCTGCATCATCGAGCACCGCCAGCCCTACGGCGATTCCGCGCCGCTGCACGTGCACCGCAATGAGGACGAGGTGTTTCATATCCTCGAAGGCCGGATACGTTTTGTCGTCGACGGCCGCGAGCGGCTTGCCGGCGCCGGCGAAACGGTGCTCGCTCCGAAAGGCCTGCCGCACACTTACAAGGTCGAGTCTCTCGAAGGCGCCCATACGCTCACCGTCACGCGCGGTTCGGATTTCGAGACGATGGTGCGCAAGGCTAGTCGCCCTGCGGAGCGAGCCGAACTGCCGCCGGCGGCAGCGCCGACGCCGGAGATGATTGAGGCGCTGACGAGACTGTGCGCCGAGAACGGCATCGACATTGTCGGGCCGCCGATGGGGTGAGCTTCCCTTCAACCGATTTGCATCTTTCCCGCCCGCAATCTCCGCTTGATGCCCTTTGTGCAACGCGATACGCCGTTGCCCAAATCGACAGATCGGAGACTTGCCGTGAGCGCTGAAAAGACCAGAACCGAAACCGATACGTTCGGCCCCATAGAGGTGGCGGCCGACCGCTATTGGGGCGCGCAGGCGCAGCGTTCGCTGGGCAATTTCAAGATCGGCTGGGAAAAACAGCCGGCTTCGATCGTGCGCGCGCTCGGCATCGTCAAGCGCGCCGCGGCCGAAGTGAACATGGAGATGAAACGGCTCGATCCGGTCATCGGCAAAGCGATCGTGGAAGCAGCGCAGGAAGTGATCGACGGCAAGCTCGACGAGCACTTTCCGCTGGTGGTCTGGCAGACGGGCTCGGGCACGCAGTCCAACATGAATGCCAACGAGGTGATCTCCAACCGGGCGATCGAGATGCTCGGCGGCGTCATGGGCTCGAAGAAGCCGGTGCATCCGAACGACCACGTCAATATGAGCCAGTCGTCCAACGACACCTATCCGACGGCCATGCATATCGCCTGCGCCGAGCGGGTCGCGCATCACCTGATCCCTGCCCTGCACCATTTGCACAAGGCGCTCGACGCCAAGGCCCGCGCCTTCAACCACATCATCAAGATCGGCCGCACGCACACGCAGGACGCCACGCCGCTGACGCTCGGCCAGGAATTTTCCGGCTATGCCGCGCAGGTCGCCTCGTCGATCAAGCGCATCGAGCTGACGCTGCCCGGCCTGCAGGAACTGGCCCAAGGCGGCACCGCCGTCGGCACGGGCCTCAACGCGCCGGTCGGCTTCGCGGAAAAGGTGGCGGACCGCATCGCCGCCATCACCGGCATCGCCTTCGTCACCGCGCCGAACAAGTTCGAGGCGCTGGCGGCGCACGATTCCATGGTGTTCTCGCATGGTGCGATCAACGCGGCGGCCGCGGCGCTGTTCAAGATCGCCAACGACATCCGCCTGCTCGGCTCCGGCCCGCGGTCGGGTCTCGGCGAGCTCTCGCTGCCGGAAAACGAGCCGGGCTCCTCGATTATGCCCGGCAAGGTCAACCCGACCCAGTGCGAGGCGCTGACGCAGGTCTGCGTGCAGGTGTTCGGCAACAATGCTGCACTTGCCTTCGCCGGCAGCCAGGGCCATTTCGAGCTCAACGTCTACAACCCGCTGATGGCCTACAACTTCCTGCAGTCGGTGCAGCTGCTGGCCGATGCTTCCGTCTCCTTCACCGACAATTGCGTGGTCGGCATCGAGGCGCGCGAGGACAACATCAAGGCCGCGCTCGAGCGCTCTCTGATGCTGGTGACGGCGTTGGCGCCGACTATCGGCTACGACAACGCCGCCAAGATCGCCAAGACCGCGCACAAGAACGGCACGACCTTGCGCGAGGAGGCCTTGGCCACCGGGCTGGTCAGCGAAGCCGATTACGATCGGCTGGTGCGGCCGGAGGACATGACGCATCCGGGGTAGTTTTCGCGACGCGGAGCGAGGCTGTTATAGGCTGCTGCAGCCTCGCGATGTCGTCATTCCAGGGCGAAGCAGCCGCGAAGCGGCGTCGCGAAGACCCTGGAATCCATGCCGTTACTTCAGTCGAAGGACATAGCGGCGCAGATCCTCCGCTGCTTGCGGCTACTTTGAGGTCACGGCATGGATCCTCGGGTCTGCGCGCGTCGCTTCGCTCCTTGCTCCGCCCGTGGATGACGACATCATGAGCGTCTCGGCAAATCTCCGAAGCCAGCGCTCGCAAACTTCGGACCGACGGCCCGTTTTGCGGCAGCAGAATTTACCAGGATAGCCCAATCCCGCGACACGATTTTTGCGCGCGACCGCCAATCCCGAAAACATGCATCCTGTGAACAATGTGTCGCCACATAGGCGGCTTTGGTGAACAGTCACTGTCGTCTATCTGACGGACTATTCAACCCCGTTCGGAGAACCGCCATGTCCATCAACTCTTCCGTCGCCGGCACCGCGTCCAACAGTTCCACCACGATCCTCCTGGGCCGCATTCTGCTCGCCGTCATCTTCCTGCTTTCCGGCTTCGGCAAGCTCACCGCGATTTCCGGTACTGCCGGCTATTTCGGCGCTCTCGGCCTGCCGATGCCAACCGTAACCGCCGTCCTGGTCGGCCTGATCGAGCTGCTGGGCGGCCTTGCCATTCTCGTCGGCTTCCAGACCCGGATCGCCGCCTGGGTGCTCGCCATCTTCACGATCGCTACCGGGCTGGTCGCGCACACCGGCTGGGCCGACCAGATGCAAATGATCCAGTTCCTCAAGAACCTCGCCATCACCGGCGGCTTCATCCTGCTCGCCTCTTCCGGGGCCGGCGCTTACTCGATCGACGCCAAGCGCGGCTAATTTTTTCCTCTCAGACTGCCAATGGAAGCGGCGCGGAATTTTCCGCGCCGCTTTTTCGTTTTTCCAATTGCAGGCGTAGACTGCATCGGCAGACGGCAAGGAGTTGGCCCATGGCCCGCAACGCACTGCTTCTGGTCTCGCGGCTCCTTCTTGCCGCGCTGTTCGTACCGTCGGGCTTCCAGGCGCTCACCAATATCGCCGGCACGACCAGTTACTTCGCTGGCCTCGGCCTGCCGCTGCCGACCTTGGCGGCATGGGGCACAGGCCTGTTCGAGTTGATCGCCGGGCTGTTGGTCCTCGTCGGTTTCCAGACGCGGATCGTGGCGCTGCTGCTTGCCGCCTTCAGCATAGCCGCCGGTTTCATCGGCCATTACGGCCAGGGCGCGGACGACGCCACACTGGCCTTCATGCACAAGCAGATGCTGATGAAGGACATCGCCATTGCCGGCGGCTTTCTGGCGCTGGCCATGGCCGGCGCCGGCGCATGGTCGGCGGACGGGCGTGGCTTCGGATTCGGCGCCGACGTCACTTGATCCGTTACTTCACCGAGACGCTCGGCCCGCCCTCGACCGCGAGCACCAGGCGGCGGTTGGTGATACGCGCCAGTTGCGCCAGCCGGCCGGCCGGGCGCTCACCATAGAGGTCGGAAAGCGAGGCCGGCAGCACCAGCGCGAGCGCTCCGTTGCCGCGGCTTTCCCACTTCAGCCTCGGCATGACGCCCGGCATTGCCGCTGTGAGGAGATAGACCACACGCATCATCGCCGCCAGCACGCGGGCGCGTTCCAGAAGGCGCGGCGGCGCCAACGCCTTGATCTCGGGAGCGATGCCGTCGTTGAAGATGCCGTCATGGCGATAGGCGTTGGCCAGGGCCAGATAGGCGCGGCCGGGATGATCGACGCCGATGAAGGAGGCATGCGCGATGATGTTGAGCGACTGCCTGCCGCGATATTCAGGGTGTGCGCGCCAGCCGATATCGGCGAGCAGGCAGGCGGCATGACGGTAGCGCGCCTCGTCTTCGGTCTCGTCAATGCCGAAGGCCTTGAACGCCTTCCCGGTCCATTCGACCAGATCATGTGCGTGATGCACCGAGCGCGAGCGCAATAGCGCCAGTTCCTCGGCGGCCGAGATCAGCGGGTCGGCCTTCTGCTCGGCGGCGTCGAGCAGCGAGTAGAGGAAACCCTCGCGCACGCCCTGCGCCGAGACGACGATCTTCGACGGCTGCATGGCCGACATGATCTCCTGCAGCACGACGGCGCCGTAGGGTAAGAGCGAGCGGCGGTTCTTGGAAACGCCCTCGATACCGCGCACCTTCTCGACCTCGCCCCTCGCCACCTGCTTCAGGAAGGTCTGCGCGCTGTCGGCCGAAATCTCGTAGTGATGCATGACGCCGAGCGGATAGTTGGTCATTTCCATGTGCAGCCTGGCGAGGTTTCGCCAGGTGCCGCCGACGGCATAGAAGACCCTGCCCTGCCCGCCCTTGAGCAGCTTTGCCCGCGCCAGCTCCTGGCGCGCGATCTTCTGCGCCTGGACAAGCGAGTTCTTCGCCATATCCTGCAGGCGCAGGCCGCCAAGCGGCAGCGTGATGCCGTCGCCGATCGCCTCGCGATTGATATCGATCAGCTCGAGGCTGCCGCCGCCAAGGTCGCCGGCGATGCCGTTGGCCGGATGAAAGCCGGAAATGACGCCGAGCGCCGAATAATAGGCCTCCTGGCGGCCGGTGAGCACACGGATCTCGGTCTTCAGCACGTCCTCGGCGCGGTGGATGAAATCGGGGCCGTTGCCCGCCTCGCGCGCCGCGGCTGTCGCCAGCACATACATGTGCTCGGCGCCCGCCTGGTCCGAGAGCGCGCGGAACCGGCGGAATTCCTCCATCGAGCGCGTCACCGCCTCGGGGTCGAGCTTGCCCGTCGAAACGATGCCGCGGCCGAGGCCCGCCAGCATTTTCTCGTTGAACAGGAGCGTGGGCGAGCGCGCCAGCCCCTCATAGACGACAAGGCGAATCGAGTTCGATCCGATGTCGATGATCGACAGCGGCCGCCGGTCCTGAAGCCGGCCCTGGGAAACTGCAGTCACGCGGCGCTGTTCTTCTTGCGGCGCTTGAACTGGGCAATGCGCTTGGGCGCATGCGATTTCAGCGCGTCACCCCGCCCGGAGAGGCTCGGATTGGTCATGAAATATTCCTGCGCGTTGAACGGCTCCTCGCCCTCCTCCAGCACAACGCGCCGGGAGGTGCCGTCAGCCAATACGTCGAAACTTTGCTGGTTGTCCATGATGTTGCCCAGCATGATCTGGCCAAGCACCTGTTCATGCACAGTTGGATTGGTGATCGGCACCAGGGTCTCGACGCGGCGGTCGAGATTGCGCGGCATCATGTCGGCCGACGAGATGTAGACGACCGCCTCGTCGGACGGCAGGCCGTGGCCGTTGCCGAAGCAGAAGATGCGGCTGTGCTCGAGAAAGCGGCCGACGATCGATTTCACCCTGATGTTCTCGGAAAGACCCGGCACCTGCGGCCGCAGACAACAGATGCCGCGCACGACGAGGTCGACCTCGACGCCGGCGCGGCTGGCGTCGTAAAGCGCGTCGATGACGGTCGGATCGACCAGCGCGTTCATCTTCATCCAGATGCGCGCCGGTCGGCCGTCGCGGGCATGAACGATCTCGTCCGAGATGTGTTTCAGGATGCGCTTGCGCAGCGTGAAGGGCGATACGGCAAGGCGCATCTCCTCGGCGGGCTCGGCATAACCGGTGATGAAATTGAAGAGCTGCGCGACATCGCGCGCGATCGTCGGGTCGGTGGTGAAGAAGGACAGGTCGGTGTAGATACGGGCGGTAACCGGGTGGTAGTTGCCGGTGCCGAGATGCACGTAGTTGCGCAGCCGGCCATCCTCGCGGCGCACGATCAAAGACATCTTGGCGTGGGTCTTCAGCTCCAGGAAGCCGAACACGACCTGCACACCGGCGCGCTCGAGGTCGCGCGCCCAGCGGATGTTGGCTTCCTCGTCGAAGCGCGCCTTGAGCTCGACAAGTGCCGTGACCGACTTACCGGCCTCGGCGGCGTCGATCAGCGCGCGCACGATCGGGCTGTCGTTAGAGGTGCGGTAGAGCGTCTGCTTGATCGCCACCACTTCCGGGTCGGCGGCGGCCTGGCGCAGGAACTGCACCACCACGTCGAAGGACTCGTAGGGGTGGTGGACGACGATGTCTTTCTCGCGGATGGCGGCGAAGCAGTCGCCGCCATGCTCGCGGATGCGCTCGGGAAAGCGCGGATTGTAGGGGGTGAATTTGAGGTCGTCGCGCGGAATGGCGACGATCTCGGAGATCTGGTTGAGCGCCAGCGGGCCGGTGAGCACGCTGATGCGGCTCGACGACACGCCGAGCTCGCCGGCGACGAAGTCCCGCAACGCGGCCGGCATCAGCGTGTCGAATTCGATGCGGATCACCGAGCCGCGGCGGCGCCGCTTCAGCGCCGTTTCGAACAGGCGCACCAGGTCCTCCGACTCTTCCTCGACCTCGATGTCGCTGTCGCGGATGATGCGGAACGTGCCGGAGCCCTTGACCTCGTAGCCGGGGAAAAGCTTGCCGATATAGATGCCGACCACTTCCTCCAGCGGAATGAAGCGGACATGGTTCTTGCGGTCGGGCAGGCGGATGAAACGCCTGAGCGCCACCGGCAGGCGCAGCAGCGCGCTCATCTCCTCGCCATTCTTGCGATGGCGCAATTGCAGGGCGATGGAAAAGCCGAGATTGGGGATGAACGGAAACGGATGCGCCGGGTCGATCGACAGCGGCGTCAGCACCGGGAAAACCTGTTCCTGGAAATGCTCCTCCAACCAGGCCTTCTCATCCTTGGTCAGCGCGTCGCGGGTGATGCTCTCGATGCCTTCCTTGTTGAGCAGCGTCATCAGCGCCGAGAGGCTCTTCTGCTGGTCTTCCTGAAGGCGCTCGACCTCCCGCAGCAATTGTTCCAGCTGCTGTTCGGGCGTGCGGCCGTCCGGGCTCTTCAGCGCGATGCCCTCGCGGACCTGGCCGGCAAGGCCGGCGACGCGGACCATGAAGAACTCGTCGAGATTGGCGGCCGAGATCGACAGGAAGCGGACGCGCTCGAGCAGCGGATGATGCTCGTTCAGCGATTCCTCCAGCACGCGGCGGTTGAATTGCAGCCAGGAGAATTCGCGGTTGACGAAACGATCGGGATTGCCGCCGTCGGGGCTTGCCGCCTCGACGGTGATGAACTCGCTCTGCACAGGCTTCAGTTCGTTCATGGTTTCCTGCTCTTGCCCGCAACCGTTCCCAGGAGGCGCCGCATACTGCCGTTAAACGACGCTCTAGCATGTCTTTATGACGCATGATCGTCACGGAATCGCTCCGGCACCGGCCCCATGCGCTTAACCGGCTCAACTTATCCTCTGCCAGCCTTTTGCGACAGTTTGATTTCATCGATCTTGCAAACTGGCCTGTTATGCTCCAGATGCAAACTGGTCACACCCACTGGCCGAACCCAATTGGAGACGACGATGGCAGGCGGCAGCATTCCCCATTTCCAGAACGACGCGGGCCATCCGGTCATCGAGATCGGCGTCAAGGAATTCATGTGCACCGGCGCCAACCCGCCCTTCGACCATCCGCATGTGTTCCTCGACATGGGCGACGACAATGAAAAGGTCTGCCCTTACTGCTCGACGCTCTACCGCTATTCACCGTCGCTGAAGGCGACGGAAACGCAGCCGGCCGGCTGCCTCTATGTCGACCAGGCCGCCTGATCGTCCCGATCAACCATGACTGAAATAAGGTCCCGGCAGATCGTCATCGCCGGGGCTGGCATTGCCGGGCTCGTGGCGGCGCTTGCCTTTGCCGAGCGTGGCTTCCCGGTAACACTGTTCGAGCAGGCCAGGCAACTCGAAGCGGCCGGTGCCGGCCTTCAGCTTTCCCCCAACGCGACCCGGATCCTGCGGCGGCTCAGCGTGCTCGATCGCCTGCTGCCCAACGCGATCCGGCCGCGAGCGGTGGTGCTGAAGGACGCAAGGAGCCTGCGAGAGCTGGCGCGCGTGCCGCTTGGGGAAACCGCAGAAAAGCGCTGGGGTGCGCCCTATCTCGTGGCGCACCGCGCCGACCTGCAGGCGGCGCTGATGGCGGCGGTGGCGGAACGGCCCGGTATCGCGCTTGTCACCGGTGCGCGCGTTACCGGCTTTGCCGTCGACCCGCAAAGCGTTACCGCGAGGGTCGAGATCGACGGCAAGGCGACGGATGTCGCATGCGGTTTGCTGGTTGCAGCCGACGGCGTCTGGTCGTCGGTTCGCGCCAAGCTTGCCCGGACGGCCGGCTTTGCGGCAAGCCGCTTTTCGGGCGAACTCGCCTGGCGCGCGACGGTCCCGGCGGAAAGCGTCGCCGGCCAGGCTTTTATGCAAATCGGAGCCACCGACAGCGTCACCACTTTCCTGCATCCCGGCTTCCACATGGTCGCCTATCCGGTGAGCAAGGGCAGCGCCGTCAACCTTGCCGCCTTCACCAAGGGCGAGCGCATTGCTGAAGGCTGGTCCGGCCATGCCGACCCTGCGATTCTTTCGGCTGCCATGCGAGGCACGGCGGCAGCGCTGGCGGAGCTGGCGGCGCTTGCCGGGCCGTGGACAGCCTTCCCCATCCACACGGTCGCGCAGCGGCGCTGGACCATGGCGGAGGGAGTAGCACTGATCGGTGACGCCGCGCACGCCATGACGCCCTTCGCGGCGCAAGGCGCGGCCATGGGGATCGAGGATGCTGCGATGCTCGCCAATCTGGTCGCCGATTTTCCGGGCGATCCAGCTCGAGGCCTTGCCATCTGGGAAAATCTCAGACGCCCGCGCGTCGAGAAGGTGCTGAAACGCGGAGCGCTCAATCGGCTGGCCTGGCACGCCTGGGGACCGGTGGCGATCACACGCAATCTGGTGCTGGCGGCGCGACCGGCGGAAAAGCTCGCGGCGGACCTGGACTGGCTCTATGGGTGGGAGGAGCGGGAGGTTGTGCGGCGGTAGCGCGCCCGACGGCCGGACATGCTGGCGGCGCAGCGCTCCTCTGTCCTGCAGGACAGAGGAGGGCGCGAAGAAATGAGGCGCTCGCAAAAGCGCTGCTAATTATACAAGCTCAGCGACCAACCCAACGAGACCGGCAGAGGGTTCCACCATCCTGTGCGAAGGCCTGCAACGCGCAGTCCCGCGCCCGTCCACGTATTACAGCCAACCAGCGCGTTGAAATGGCCGTTGGCCTCGTAAAAACGGTCGAAAGTTGAATAGCCCGCATTTTCAATCGCCATCGGCCCGCCCGCCTCTCCCTGCCGGAAGCTTGCCGCGATATAGTCGAGCAGCGCCGAGAAATGTTCCTCATCGATGTCAAAACCGGCGACATCCGGATGCGGCTCAAGAATAGCCCCCGCAGCATCGACATGCATCACCGAGGCGTCGAGCGTAAGCGCCTTCAGCACCGGCATGGTCTTCAATTGCGACCAGGTCGGCGTCTCCAGATAGAAGGCGCGGCCGCCCCAGCCGAAGACGATGTAGCGCGCCTCCTGAGCCTCGATCGGCAGGCCGGTATCGGCGAGAAAGGCAAAGCGCCGGCGCACGCCGTCGTCGAGGGGCACGGCGATGTCGGTGTGGATCGGGTTCTTCAACACCAATATGTGCCGCGTCCCCTCGCCTTCGGCCCGTGCCGCCGGCCAGAACGGACGCGGCACCAGCGTGCCGAGCGCGGCGGCAAGCACCGCCGCTCCCAACAGCATCACCATATATCGCAGGACTCGTCTCATCGGGTGCGGTCGTTCCGTCTCGTCTGCGTCAACCCGAGGATAACCTGGACGATCAGGCTAGACGATTTCGCAGCGTCAACCAAAAATGAGCCGATCCTTGTCCGAGCGCCCGAATGCAAAAAAAGCCCGGCTGTTTCCAGCCGGGCTTCCGAAAATTTAGCGTCGCGCCCGCTCAGTGCAGGATCTGCGACAGGAAAAGCTTTGTGCGTTCATGGCGCGGATGGTCGAAGAATTCGGCCGGCGTGTTCTGCTCGACGATCTGGCCCTGATCCATGAAGATCACGCGGTTGGCGACTTTGCGGGCAAAGCCCATCTCGTGGGTGACGCAAAGCATGGTCATGCCCTCTTCCGCCAGCCCCACCATCGTCTCCAGCACTTCCTTGATCATTTCCGGGTCGAGCGCCGAGGTCGGCTCGTCGAACAGCATGATGCGCGGGTTCATGCACAGCGAGCGTGCGATCGCCACGCGCTGCTGCTGACCGCCGGAGAGCTGGCCCGGATATTTGTTGGCCTGTTCCGGTATCTTGACGCGCGTAAGGAAATGCATGGCGATTTCCTCGGCCTGCTTCTTCGGCATCTTGCGCACCCAGATCGGCGCCAGCGTGCAGTTCTCCAGGATGGTCAGATGTGGGAACAGGTTGAAATGCTGGAACACCATGCCGACCTCGCGGCGCACCTCGTCGATCTTCTTCAGATCGTTGGTGAGTTCCTTGCCGTCGACGATGATCTTGCCCTTCTGGTGCTCTTCCAGCCGGTTGATGCAGCGGATCATGGTCGACTTGCCGGAGCCGGACGGACCGCAGATAACGATGCGCTCGCCGCGCATCACCTTGAGGTTGATGTCCTTCAGCACATGGAACTCGCCATACCATTTGTGCATGCCGACGATGTCGATGGCGACATCGGTGGTGGAGATGTGCATCTTGGCGGCGTTGACCTTGATTTCTTCCGCGCTGACGGCGTTTTCGGTGGCCATAACCTGTTCCCTTTTTATCGTTTATAGCCGGTGTCGAGCCGGCGTTCGGTGTACATTGAATAGCGCGACATGCCGAAGCAGAACAGCCAGAAAACGAAGGCGGCAAAGATCAGGCCGGACCTCGCGGTCTGCGGGGTCGCCCAGTTGGCATCGGCGAAATTCTGCTTCACCACGCCGAGCAGGTCGAACATCGAGATGATCAGGACCAGGCTGGTGTCCTTGAACATGCCGATGAAGGTGTTGACGATGCCCGGAATGACCAGCTTGAGCGCCTGCGGCAGCACGATCAGGCTCATCTTCTGCCAGTAGCCGAGGCCGAGCGAATCGGCGCCCTCATACTGGCCCTTCGGGATTGCCTGCAAGCCGCCGCGAATCACTTCGGCCATATAGGCGGCGGCAAACAGCGACACACCGATTAACGCACGCAGATACTTGTCGAAGGTAACGCCCGCGGGCAGGAACAGCGGCAGCATGACGCTGGCGAAGAATAGCACCGTGATCAGCGGAATGCCGCGCACCGTCTCGATGAAGACGATACAAAGCCATTTGATGATCGACATCTTCGAACGGCGCCCGAGCGCCAGCACGATGCCCAAAGGCAGCGACACCGCAATGCCGACGAAGGAGAGGCTGAGCGTCACGAGGAGCCCGCCCCAGCGCGAGGTCTCGACAACCGGCAGGCCGAACACGCCGCCAAGCAGCAGGAAGAAGGCGACGATCGGCAGCGCTACGAACAACAGCACCGCATTCAATCCCTTGCGCGGCACGCGCGGGATCAGCATCGGCACCAACAGCGCCACGAACAGGATGGCGACCAGGATCGGCCGCCAGCGCTCCTCGATCGGATAGGTGCCGAACATGAACTGGCCGAACTTGGCGTTGACGAAAGCCCAGCAGGCACCAGTCCAGCCGTCGGGCTGGATGCCGCCTTGCGTGACGGTGGTGCAGACGGTGCGATCCGGCCCGGTCCACTGGGCATTGAGGAAGGCCCAGCTGATGACCTGCGGCAGGATCCAAAGCACGATGGCGATGCCGAGGATTGTGAGGACGGTGTCGCCGACCGAACCGATCAGGTTCTTGCGCACCCAGGCATAGGCGCCGCGTTCGGTAGGCGGGGCCGGCTGGGCAAGCGCCATCTCGGTGCGCACCCAGGACATGTCATGTTCCTGCATGGCCCTACCTCTCCACCAGCGCCATTCTGGCATTGACGATATTCATGACAAAGGACGTCACAAGGCTCAGCACCAGATAGGCGATCATCATGATGAAAACGCCCTCCACCGCCTGCCCGGTCTGATTGAGCACCGTGCCGGCGGTGGCGGTAAGGTCCGGATAGCCGATAGCGATCGCCAGCGAGGAGTTCTTGGTCAGGTTGAGATACTGGCTGGTGAGCGGCGGGATGACTATGCGCATCGCCTGCGGGATGACCACCAGCCGCAGGATCGGACCGGAGCGGAGGCCGAGCGCCGCCGCCGCTTCGCTCTGCCCTTTGTTGACGCCCCTGATGCCGGCGCGCACGATCTCGGCGATGAAGGCCGCCGTGTAGAAGGAGAGCGCCAGCAAGAGCGACAGGAATTCCGGTTTGACCCAGAAGCCACCGGTCAGATTGAAGGTCGACTGCTTCGGAAAATCGAAGGTGAGCGGCATGCCGCCGAGCAGGAAGGCCAGCACCGGCAGGCCGATGATTAGCGCGACCGATGTCCAGAAGACCGGAAATTGCTGGCCGGTCGCCTTCTGCCGCTGTCGCGCTCTGTGGGCGACGAACCAGGCCATTGCAATCGCGAGCAGCAGTGCGACGCCGATCAGCCAGGAGCCATCGCCCCAAACGGCGCGCGGAAAATAGAAGCCGCGCTGGTTGAGGAACGAGCCGAAAGGCAGGTGGATGCTCTCGCGCGGCGGCGGCAGCACGGCCAGCACGCCGGAATACCAGAAGAAGATGACCAGCAGCGGTGGGATGTTGCGGAAGATCTCGACATAGACCGTGCAGATCTTGCGGATCAGCCAGTTCTGCGACAGGCGGCCGATGCCGATGGCGAAGCCCACGATGGTCGCAAGCACGATGCCGGCGGCGGCGACAATGATCGTGTTGAGCAAACCGACGACCAGCGCGCGGAAATAGGTCGAATCGGACGTATAGGCGATCGGCGTGTCGGAAATGTCGAAGCCGGCCCTGCTCCTGAGGAAACCGAAGCCCGACGCGATGTGCAGACGCTGGAGGTTTTCGATGACGTTGTGGACGATCCACCAGATCGAACTGAACAGCAGGATCACGACCAGCGTCTGAAAGAACAGGCTGCGTATTTTCGGGTCATTGATGAAGGAGCCGCGACTCGGCTCCTCGCGAAGGATTTCCTGCGAAGCCATGGACCGTCCTCTGGAAAGAGAAACCGGGAGACAGACGACCTGCCTCCCGGATCACGTTTCAATCAGCGGATCGGCGGACCGTATTGCAGGCCGCCTTTGGTCCACAGCGCGTTGATGCCGCGCGCGATCTTGAGCGGGCTGCCCGAGCCGACATTGCGCTCAAACATTTCGCCGTAGTTGCCGACAGCCTTGACGATGTTGACGACAAAGTCGTTGGAGAGGCCGAGATCGGCGCCATACTTGCCGTCCGGTTCAGTGCCGAGAAGGCGCTGGATGTTCGGGTCGGTCGACGTCTTCATCTCATCGACATTGGCCTGCGTGATGCCGGCTTCCTCGGCGTTGAGCAGCGCGAAATACGTCCAGCGCGCGATATGCGCCCACTGGTCATCGCCCTGGCGCACGGCCGGGCCGAGCGGCTCCTTGGAGATGATCTCGGGCAGCACGACATGGTCGGCCGGCGAGGAGAGCGTCAGACGGATACCATAAAGGCCGGACTGGTCGGTGGTGTAAGCATCGCAGCGACCGGCGTCATAGGCGGCGTTGACCTCTTCGAGCTTCTCGAACACGACGGGGTTGTACTCCATCTTGTTCTTCTTGAAGTAGTCGGCGAGATTGAGCTCGGTGGTGGTGCCGCTCTGCACGCACACGGCGGCGCCCGAAAGCTGCAGCGCGGAGTTCACGCCGGGCAGCTTCTTGGCGTTGATCATGAAGCCCTGGCCGTCATAGTAGGTGATCCCAACAAAATCGAGGCCGAGCGCGCTGTCGCGGTTGCTGGTCCAGGTGGTGTTGCGCGACAGGATGTCGATCTCGCCCGATTGCAAGGCGGTGAAACGCTCCTTGGCGCTGAGCGGCGTGAACTTCACTTTGGAGCCGTCACCGAAGACAGCGGCCGCAACGGCGCGACAGAAGTCCGCGTCGATGCCCTTCCAGTCGCCCTTGTCGTCCGGCGCCGAGAAGCCGGCGAGGCCGGTCGAGACGCCGCACTGGATAAAGCCCTTCTGCTTCACGGTATCGAGCGTGCCGGCCGAGGCGGCAGACGCCATGAACCCGAGCGCGGCGACGCCAAGAATGCCGATTGCAATGTGTTTCATGACCCACAGACCCTTTTCTGTTACAGGCGCCCCTATCGCCAGGCGACGCTTGATCTTTTTTCGTTTGTGAATGCAGCTCCCACTCCAAGGCCCACTCCCGGGACCCGCATCGGTTGCGATGCGCTGCCTCCCATTCACGAAACGCATCGAAGGCGATTATTCCTGTGAGGTCAAGGGAAATGACCGATTCCTCAGAGGTTTGAAAGCAATTGCCGCAAATGCCAGAATTGCGGACAAGAGCACATGAAACCGGCAGGCGATGCGAACAAATCAGTCAAGTCGCGGCGTTGCGAATCCGTGCTCCTGCGGCAGAATCCGCTGCGGCAATAGCGTTCTTTACTGGGCTTGAGCGCCTTTGGATTGGCCCAGCGGAAGACCGGCTTTTGGCGGGCCCGACGCGGTTGCGCCGGCTTTGCCGCCGCTTTATGGCTGATCCCCTGACATCATTCGACAGGCGACGAACCATGGCTAGAGACGTCATCGAAATGGGCATCAACACGCTGCTTGCCCATTCCGGCAACAACCCGCGTGACTATTTCGGCTTCGTCAACCCGCCGGTCGTGCATGCCTCGACGGTGCTTTATCCCGACGCCGCTTCGATGGCTGGGCGCAGCCAGAAATACACTTACGGCACCCGCGGCACCCCGACGATGGACGCGCTGACGCTCGCCGTCGATGCGCTGGAAGGCTCGGCCGGCACGATCGCCGTGCCCTCCGGGCTGGCGGCGGTGACGGTGCCGCTGCTCACCTTCCTTGCCGCGGGCGATCACCTGTTGATCGTCGACAGCGTCTACCACCCGACGCGCCACTTCGCCGACACGATGCTGAAGCGGCTCGGCGTCGAGATCGAATATTACGAGCCGCGCATTGGCGCCGGCATCGCTTCGCTGATCAAGCCAAACACAAAGGTGGTGTTCACCGAATCGCCGGCATCGAACACCTATGAGGTGCAGGACATCCCGGCGATCTCCAAGGCTGCACATGCGGCGAACGCCATCGTGATGATGGACAACACCTGGGCGACGCCGCTCTATTTCAAGCCGCTCGACCATGGCGTCGACATCTCGATCCACGCGGCGACGAAATATCCGGCCGGTCATTCCGACGTGCTGCTCGGCCTGGTTTCGGCCAACCACGCCTGCTGGACAAAGCTTTATGATGGGTTTTGCGCGTTGGGCTGCTGTTCCGGTCCCGACGATATCTACCAAGTGCTGCGCGGCCTGCGCACGATGGGCGTGCGCCTCGAGCATCACCGCAAGAGCGCGCTCGACATCGCGCGCTGGCTGGAGGAGCAGCCTGGGATCGCGCAGGTGCTGCATCCGGCGCTGGAAAGCCATCCCGACCATGCGCTCTGGAAGCGCGATTTCTGCGGCTCGAGCGGAGTCTTCTCAATCGTGCTCAACGGCGGCGGCCAGAAGGCCCAGCACGCCTTTCTCGATGCGCTCAAGATCTTCGGCCTCGGTTATTCCTGGGGCGGCTATGAAAGCCTCGCCGTTCCGGTATTCCTCGGCGACCGCTTGCTTGCCAAAGGCTCGTATGCCGGCTCGCTGATCCGCCTGCAGGTCGGGCTCGAGGATGTCGAAGATCTCAAGGCCGACATTCTGCGCGGACTCGCGGCGGCCGCCGCAGCCGGATGACAGGCTGATCGGCACGGAATCCGCACCGGCGGCAGACAAGCCTCGGTCGAAGCGGTAGCATGGGGCCGTGCAGCCAGCCCGGGAACCTTTTGTCGGCAGGCGCATCCAACCGTGGATGCAACATCTGTCGGGAGATCGGGCGCGATGATAAAGCCCGCCATCGAAACCGCTGAGGTCGGTACGGCCGAAGCCGGCGACATGGCATTGGTTCGCCGGGCGCTTGCGCGCGATCCGAATGCGTTCCGTGCCATCATCAAGACGTACAACCAGCGCCTCTACCGCATCGCGCGCGGCGTGGTGCGCAACGACGCGGAGGCCGAGGACATCGTGCAGGAGGCCTATTTGCGCGCCTTCGCAAGTCTGAGCAGCTTTCGCGGCGAGGCTTCGCTCTCCACCTGGCTGTCGCGCATCGTCATCAACGAAGCGCTCGGCCGGCTGCGCAAGCGCAAGCGCGTCGCGGCCATGCATGAGAACCCGGAGGCGCAGATCATCCGGTTTCCTTTGAATCCAACCGACTTGAACCCAGGCGACGATCCGGAGCGGACGATGGCGCAGCGGCAGATTCTGAGGCTTGTCGAACGGGCGACCGACAGCCTTCCCGATGTCTATCGCACCGTCTTCGTCGCCCGCGTCATCGAGGGCCTGAGCATCGAGCAAACCGCCGATTTTCTCGGCGTGAGGCCCGAGACGGTGAAGACCAGGCTGCACCGGGCGCGAACGCTGGTGCGAAAGGCACTGGACGACGAGATCGGTCCGGTGCTGCTCGACGCCTTCCCCTTTGCAGGCCGGCGTTGCGAGCGGCTGACGCAGGCGGTGATGAAAAGGCTGGGATTCGAGCCCTAATTTCGATTTCCCGATCTTTTCCTGGGAACGTTTCGTTCTCGCCCGCATCCAACGGCAGTCAACACCCGATGAAGCCCGTAGCCAGAGCGCCGGGCAAAGGAGATGCCATGTTCATGCGATTAACCGCCGCCCTCGCCGCCCTTTCCTTCGTGAGCACGGCGCCGCTGGCGCTAGCCGCCGAAAAGCCCACCGATCCGCAGATCGCCCACATTGCCTATACGGCCGGCACGCTCGACATCGAAGCGGCCAAGCTGGCGATCAAGAAGTCCAAGAACAAGGAGGTCGTCGACTTCGCCAAAGACATGGAGCGCGACCACGAGGCGGTGAACAAGCAGGCGCTCGAGCTCGTGAAGAAGCTGAAGGTCACGCCCGAGGACAACGACACCAGCAAGGCCCTGACCAAGGCTGCGAAGGAAGAGGACGCCAAACTGGCGAAGCTCAAGGGTGCCGCCTTCGACAAGGCCTATATCGAGAACGAAGTGGCCTATCACAAACAGGTCAACGGCGCGCTCGAAACCTTGCTCATCCCCTCGGCCAGCAATGCTGAGCTGAAGAGCCTGCTGGAGACCGGCCTCAAGGTTTTCCAGGGACATCAGCAGCATGCCGAACACGTCGCCGGCATGTTGAAATGAGGCCGCTTTTGCTTTGTTTTGAGGCAATTCCTGGCGGAAGGCTACGGCGAAGTCGCTGCGCCCAATCGTTCCACACTTTTCCAGGACTTGCTCCGGTCACCCTGGCACTGGCGCTCATCGCATCGCCGGCGTTCGCGGCGTCGATCGAGATAACGATCGACAAGCTGGTCTTCTCGCCCGCAAACATTCAGGCCAAGGTCGGCGATACGATCGAGTGGACGAATAAGGATGTGATCGCCCACACCGCGACAGTGAAAGGGGGCTGGGACGTGATGATCCCGGCAAAGTCGAAGGGCAAGATTACGCTGAAGGCGGCGGGGACAGCGGACTATTTCTGCCGCTTCCATCCCAACATGAAGGGCCATGTCGAGGTGGCGCCCTAGCTATCCGAGAGCGAGGCGCGCGCAGCGCCTCGCTTGACGTTGCAGCAATCCTCCCATGCCGAAAGCAGCCTCAGCGCCGCGCGCCGCACTCGCACACTTTCGCCGAGGCTAGGACATTCGGGCGAATTGCAGAACCGACTCTGCAAACCGTCGTAAAGGCTTGGCGCGATTGCGAAAGCCGAGGCCGCTGGCGGCGCGTCCTGCGCGGATCGCTGTGCAATAATATTCCCCTCAGCAGCGAATCTACGGATTGGTTTGGCTTTCAAATCCGCGGCTTCAGCAGCATTGCGGGCAACGCAATTCCACCTCTTCGATCCAGGGCCTGCCATGGCGTTTCGCCTTTTCGTTCCGATCCTTGCTGGCGCGACGCTTCGCGAACGGCTGCTTGCCTGCATCGGCGCTACTATCGGTATCGCGCTCACCGGCATGATTAGCGGGCTCGCCATGGGTAGTGGCCCGCTTGTGGCGATGCTGGTGGCGCCAATGGGCGCTTCGGCGGTGCTGCTCTTTGCCGTTCCCTCGAGCCCGCTGGCGCAGCCCTGGTCGATCATCGGCGGCAACACGATTTCGGCGCTGGTTGGCGTGACGGTTGCGCATTTTGTGCATGACACGGTGATCGCCTCCGGCTTAGCGGTGGCGCTGGCGATCGCCGCCATGTCGTTCACGCGCTCATTGCATCCGCCGGGCGGCGCAGCGGCGCTTACCGGCGTGCTCGGCGGGCCGGCCGTCGCCGCCGCGGGCTTCCTGTTTCCCTTCGTGCCGGTAGCACTCAACTCGACCATCCTGGTTGCGCTCGGCTTCCTTTTCCACAAGCTGTCGCGGCGCAACTATCCCCATGTGCACGTGCCCGCCGCCCGCGGCCACGGCACCGCCGACCGGCCGCCAGCCGAGCGCGTCGGCTTCCGGCCCGAGGATGTCGACGCCGCCCTCTCGGCGCTCGACGAGACCTTCGACATCGACCGTGACGACCTGGAGCGCCTGCTGCGCCAGGTCGAGTTGCAGGCCATGGTGCGCTCACAGCGTACGCTGCTTTGCAAAGACATCATGTCGCTCGATGTGATCTCCGTGGCGGAAAAGGCGTCGGCCGACGACGCGCGCAAACAGCTGATCGACCACAACATCCGCACCTTGCCGGTGATCGACGCGGACGGACGGCTCTCCGGCGCGGTCGGTCTGCGCGAGCTGACAAGGGCGACCGACACGGTCAAAGGGGTGATGTCTAAGGCCGGCACAGCCTCACCCGACAACCCGGCGATGAGTCTGCTGCCGGTGCTGACCGACGGCCGCAGCCATGCCGTGGTGATCGTCGATGCCGAGCGGCGCATCCTCGGCCTGATCACCCAGACCGACCTGCTCGCGGCCGCCGCACGCCTGCAGCAGGCAGACAGGGCGCCGTTGAAAGCGGTGGCCTAAGCAAGGCCCTCACCCGGCAAGCCGGCTGCCAGGTCGAGACGCTGCCGCCGGTCATGTCGCCGCGGCGCCCTCGATCAGGCGGTCCGAAGGGACAGCGTCTTCAGGCCCAGGCTAGCCAGGCGGTGCCGGCAAGAAGCGTCACCAGCGTCAGCGGCAGGCCGACCTTAAAGAAAGCCGAGAAGGAAAGCTCCTTGCCGGCAGCTTTTGCCTGCTCGGCGACGATCAGATTGGCAACCGAGCCGAGCAGCGTGAAATTGCCGGCAAGCGTCGAGCTCATCGCCACGACCAGCCAGGCGCGCGCCGGGTTTTCCAGCCCAGGAACGAAGGGCCGGAGCGCCAGCACCGCCGGCACATTGCTCATGATGTTGGAAAGCACCGCGGTGAAGCCGGAGAGCCGCCAGACATCGTCGAGTCCGATGTTCTTGGCCCAGGCGATCATGTCGGGCGTGAGCAAGGTGCGCTCGGCACCCGCCACCACCACGAACAAGCCGGCGAACATGAAGAGCAGCGGTCCGTCGATCTCGCCGTAAATGCGCCGCGGCTTGATTGCCCGCGTGACCAGCAGGAAGGCGCCGGCAATGAGCGCCGCCTTCGCGACGGGAACGCCGGCGAAGAAGGCGAGCGCCAGCAACACGCACACGATGGTGGCCTTCAGGACCTGCCCGGGCAGCATGCGGCCGCGATAGACTTGCGGGCTGAGCTCGGCAGGGCGGGAGAATTCGGCCCGGTAGACGATGCGCACGATGACGATGACGCAGAGCAGGCCGAACAGCGCCACCGGCGCGAGCGCCAGCGTGAAAGCCGGATAGGAAATGCCGGACAGCGCACCGATCACCATGTTCTGCGGGTTGCCTGTGATGGTGGCGACGCTGCCGCAGTTCGAGGCCGTGCAGGTAGCGATGAGGTAAGGCACAGGGTTGCGGTTGATGACTCGTGTGACGTGCACGACGATCGGCGCCATCACCAGGCAGATCGCGTCATTGACCAGGAAGGCCGAGAGCGCGCCGGTCAGCAGCGTCACCATTACCAAAAGCATGAAGGGCGCGTGGGCATGCTCGATGGCAAAGCCGCCGAGCGCCCGAAACGCGCCCGAGACCTTCAGATGCGCCACGACGATCATCATGCCGAGCAGCAAGGTTATGGTGTCGAAATTGATGGCTCTGTAGGCATCCTCGATGCCGATCGCGCCGATTGCGATCATGGCGGCGCCGCCCAGCAACGCGATGCCGGCGCGGTCGAGCCGCAGGCCCGGAATACGGCCGACGGCGACGCCGGCATAGGTGAGCACGAGGATGAAAAGCGCGCCCGCGCCGGTCCATGTCATTGCAAGAAGGTTCCCTTTGCGTGCCCTGATCCGTCGACGCATCGGGCGGCACCACATTTAACAACGCCAGCGCAATGGGAAAGCGCACAAGCGCGTGAAAGCCTTATGTCGCTTTCACGCCTTTCACATTCATAAACCCTAATGTAAAGAATAGTGAATTAACATATGTGACCGATAATCCAGGCGTTGGGGTCTAAACGGATGAACACGGTCGTTGAAGCGGAACATGGCGTCCCGTCACGGGAGGAACTGATGCGCCCGCAGGAATGCTCCCGCTGTCACGGGGCCAAGAAGGTTTTCGTTTGCGCGCGCTGGCTGAGCTCGAACGGCCATTGCTGCCCAGAGGGCACGCACCGGCTGAATTGTCCGGGACACAGTATCGTGTGCCTCGAATGCAGTGGGCGCGAGGGCTAGCGGGATTCGCCGATCTGCCGCCGGTCGACCGCAACGCTGCCGAATCCTGTTCTGTGGCAGCAATGATCATCTGCCTGCGATGCGCCCTGCGACGGCAAATGCTTCCGCTCCTTGCCGTAGTCGCGCTGATCGCCGCCTAGCCCGCCAAAACTCGCCGAAACGCAGATCGGGAACCGCGACGCCAGCCGCGAGGCAATCGCCCGGCGGCGAAGCTGAGGGACGCGCTGGCGACACTCCGAGGCCTGGTCGCATCGTGGGCCGTCAGATGCGGCCGAGCAACACCAGGATGATCACGATGACCAGGACGAGTCCGAGGCCGCCGCCGCCATAATAGCCGGTGCCGTAGAAAGGCCCTCCGCCTAAGCCGCTGAAGCCGCCAAGCAGGGCAAGAATGAGAATGATGATGAGAATCGTGCCGAGGCCCATGGTTTCTTCCTCTCTGACAGTGCGATCCCGCGCATTGCTATCGAGGAAGTGAACTCGCAAGCCGCGCGCATGTTCCGCCGACGTCGAAGCCGGCTTCTGCTTTCGGACGACACGATCGGTGGCTCAATCCGCTTGGAACCATTTCGCAGCCGGCAACGTTGGAGCCTGCCCATCCGGGCAATCTTGATAAGAAGGCAGGCAAATGGGCGTATCGATCCTTATCGGCATATTGATCACTTTCCTGGTGGTGATCCTGGTGCTTTACCTCGTGCAACGCCTGCCGCTCGATGCCCGCGCGCGCCAGATCGCGCAGATCATCGTCATCATCATCGGAATCGTTTCGCTGCTCAAATATCTTGCGGTGTTCTAGCCGCGATCCATATTCGACACCCGGAAACTTCAAAAACCTGGCGTCCCATGAGAACCCTGTTGATTGCACTTGCCGCAGGCAAAATGTTGTGCGCCGGCCCAATGTTGTGCACCGTGAGCGCCGCCTACGCCCGGCCGGACACACGCGCGATGACTTGCGAGCAGACGCAGACGCTGATCAAAAGTGATCGTGCCGTGGTCTTGAGCACAGGCGCGGATACTTATGACCGATTCGTTCGGCAATTCGGCAATGAGTGCGACTGGCCGGAAGTGCCTGTGTCGACGACGGTTCCGACCAAAGACGGCGAGTGCCGCGTCTATCGGTGCGAGGAGCCGATCAACCTCCCCGACTGACCGTGCTTCTTGCACGCAGGCGTGGAACCATCGCAACTTGTTGCGGGTTTTAGCAGCCGGCAGCGGGACCTGCCGGGGCAACCGAAATTGGCTCTGTGCATAGCCGCAGGAGGAACAGCAATGCCTGAAATCGCGCGCAGCGGGAGTTGCCTGTGTGGCGGGGTGCAGTTCCGCGTCACTGGGGAGCCGCTCCGGGTCGGCCTCTGTCACTGCAAGGACTGCCGCAAGACAAGCGGATCGGCCTTCCATGCCTACGCCGTATGGCCGCTAAAAGCGTTCGAAACCACCGGCATCACCAGCAGCTATGGCGCTCGGAGCTTTTGCCCCACCTGCGGAAGCCGCGTTCCGTTCGTTGGCGACGACGAGGCCGAAGTGACGATCGGTAGCCTGGACGTTGCGCCAACCGAAGGGCTGGTGCCGAGCTATGAACTCTGGATCGGACGCCGCGAGCCCTGGTTGCAGGCCCTGCCCACGGCGCGCCAGTTCGAGCATGACCGGATCGCCGATGATTCGGCCGCAAGCGCTGAAGCCGACCTGGAGCCGCAGCAAAGACTGGCTTAGGTTGATCTTTTGGCAGACTTTAGCCTGAACGACAGAGACCTTCAGTCTAGTGACGGCTTCCGCACGTCCGGGAGGACGCCCGGCCGCGGACTGATATGCGCGGGCTTTTCTCGAAGTTTCGCGTTTTTCAACCACCGGTCGGTTTGCCGGTCAATCGGCTGACGCTAGCATTTGGAGATGCTGCAAATATGAGGCGGCAAGCCGGCTTGGCTTCCTGCAGCAGTACGCAAAGAGCTTTATTCTTTTACAAAATATAAGAATTTTCAACCATGCCTCTTGCGGAAATACAACCTCCGGGGTTGTTTCTCCTGCTTGTCCGCCGCGTTTTCGCGTAAAACGCCAAGCGGCAGTTGCAACATCAAAGTGAAAATTCTTTCGGCTCAAGAAATTTTTCTTCGCCCTCTTTCCGGTTATATCAACATGACATCCCCGAATTGCCAGTGGCAGCAAGTCTTATGACTTCCGGCCTTGTACAAAAGGCCATGTTTGTTTCTTACCGTTTTTGCGACATAGTGCTGCCAAAGCTTGAAACCGGACGGGGCGGTTTTCATGACGACGGCGCCTGAACACGGCCGCAACATGCATGTGCGGTATCCACCGATCGACGGGTTCTGGACCTGGGACATCAAGCGCGACCGCGTTTATGGCGACGCCAATCTTTCAGATTATTTCGGTCTGACACTCGATGAGTTCTCTCATGGCGCTTCGCTTGAACGATGCATGCAAAGCATCGATCAGGACGATCGTTCACGGGTTCGGCTGGCGATCCGCAAGGCCGTGGAGCGCAGGTCCGCATTCAGGGAGGTCTATAGGGTCCATTCCGAGAAGATGGGGTTGCGCAAGATCCTGGCCGTCGGCCAATGCTATGTTGACGGGACAGGCGAGGCAGCGCTCTATCCCGGCTGGTTCGTCGATTTGACGGACGACGCCGCGTGCGAAGAGCAGGCGCTGCGCGAGATCCGCAACCATGTCGAGCAAGCCAAGGACCTAGCGCGGTCGATCGGACACGACCTGATGTCCTATCTCCTGGACAACATCGAGGAAGAGGTCGAGCAGCGGCTTAGCGCAAGGCTGGGGAGGCGAAGATCGTCTTGAAGCAGCTTTCGCCGATTGCTCGCGGGTCAATTTCGCTTGCCGCGCCGGCCGACTTCAGCCACGACCATGCGCGCAAAATGCGACTGGGGCGACCGGCGCTCTATGAGCTTGGCCCGCTCCAGGGCTGCATCGCCGTAAAATTCGATCAACACGCCGGCAGCCTTGGCGGCGTCGGCTTTCAATCGGCCGAAATCGGCTTGCCCGCTCTCGCTCGGGGGCTCGCTCCTGGCGATCACGTCAAGCATGGCTTGCAACTTGTCAGGAGTGCTGCCCTCGTCTTCGTGCATGGTCGCCATCCGATTGGGCGCGCAAAATATCGACATTTCCGCGCGATGTCCAACAGCTTCGTTGATCGGGCGTCCCCAGCGCAACCGAGTACAGCTTCACCGCGAGCGAGGCGATAATCTTCGTACAAGCATAGTGAGCCAAACTTACCGCACCGACATTTGGGGGCACCCATGGACCAGCCTAGCAAAATGGAAAACCTGCAATTTGCGCAGGGAATCCTGCGAGAACTTCGCCAGAAGGCGGAGGCCGATGGCGAGAAGCTTCTGACCTACCTGATCGACATGGCTTATCTCGAAGCCAGCGACCGCATCCGCGCCCACTGGATCGGCAACCACGAACACGAAGGCCGCCGAGCCAAGGGCTAAGGCCCGCCGGGCCGGGACAACCAGCCGAAACGCAAAAAAGCCCGCCATGCCTTCCGGCATGGCGGGCAGATCAAAGCGCGTGAAGACTATGTCAACACACCGCGGTCGCTGATTATGATGCGGCCGCCTGTTGGCGAACCGGAAGCTTCCAGCCCGGCCGTGCGAAATGGCAGGTGTAGCCGTTGGGATAGCGCTCGAGATAGTCCTGATGCTCGGGCTCGGCTTCCCAGAAGGGCCCGACCGGAGCGAGCTCGGTGACGACCTTGCCAGGCCACAGGCCGGACGCGTCGACATCGGCTATCGTGTCCTCGGCGATCCGTTTCTGTTCATCGCTGGTATAGAAAATCGCCGAGCGATAGCTCGCGCCGATATCGTTGCCCTGGCGGTTCTTCGTCGTCGGATCGTGGATCTGGAAGAAGAATTCGAGCAGCGTGCGGAAGCTGGTCTTGGCCGGATCGAAGATGATCTCGATCGCCTCGGCGTGGGTGCCGTGGTTGCGGTAGGTGGCGTTGGGGACATCGCCGCCGCTGTAGCCCACTCGCGTCGAGATCACGCCGGGCAAGCGCCGGATCAGATCCTGCATGCCCCAGAAGCAGCCGCCGGCAAGGACCGCGCGCTCGGTGGAAGAAGCCATGTCGTACCTCCTTTGGATTGCTCCATAGATAGGCGTTGCGCCTGGATTCTTCCAGCGGCTCGAGCGGGCAAACCGCTGAAACCGTCATCTTGGTATCGTGTGGACGATCTCCCGGTCGATGTCTCGATGCCTGCACGGTGTCGGTCCGCCGCGATCAGGAATCCGGCATTTGTTTGAATCTTCGCACGACCACCTCGAAAACGATGTCCGAGATCCACATGGCCGAGACTCCGATGAGGAAGGCTGCGGCGAGCGTGGTGGTGTCGTCGGCGGCGGGAATTGGCAGGCCGCTTGCCCGGACCCAAGCGACGACAGGCAATGTCAGATAGGCGGCGGCCAAGGCGCCGCAGATGGGCGAGGCAATCATCTCGCGCAGCTTGTAGCGATGGCGCGACAGCGCCCGCAGCACGCCGCCGGCGAGCCCCGCTGCCACGACCTGGCCCTTGATGCCGAGAAGATCGAAGATGTCATGCATCACGGCCTCCAGCCGCAGAGTTTTTCGCCCTTGCGGTTGTGCGCAAGCAGCGCCCTCGCCTCCTGGTCGGACAAGGCATCGACCGCGCTGGCAGAGAGGCGCATCGGCGGGGCGACGGCGCAGAAGCTGCCCCTGCCCGTCGTGCAGCCGGCGAGCGCGGCGACGATGGCGGCGACGATCAATCCCTTGCCCATGACTTCAGCTCCTTTCTGACCGCGTCAGCCGGCAAAGCGCCGACATCGTTGTCGACCTGGTCGGCGACATCCCGGGCCGCGGCCTCGGCGCCGGCCTGCTTGCTGCGCTCGGCCCTTGCGCCTGCGAGGCGCTGGCGGAAGCCCCAGCCGAGCGCGCCGACAAGGCCGGCTCCGATCGCCAGGATTGTCGGATTGGTGAGAAGCCATGCCAGCAGCGCGCTCATAGCAGCGCTCCGATGAGAAGACCGGCGACAAAGCAGGCGGCGCCGATAACGACATACGGCCTGGCGGCTTCGATACAGGCGGTGAGCAGAGCTTTCAGATTTTCCATGGTCAATGCTCCCAGCCGAAGCGGCGCGCGAGCAGATGCCACCACTCGGCCGCGGCGGCGATGGCAAGACCGAGGCCGGTCTCCAACGCCATTTGAATGTCGGGATCGGCGGAGAATGCCGAGGCGTCGTCGGCGCCCAGAAGGCCGCGCGCGACAAGCACGCCCGCGCAATAGCGCAGGGCGACGCGGATGATGACGGCAATCATTGGCAGAGCACTCCGAAAAGATTGCAGGAAAGATGCGCGGTCCAGGCGGTGAGCGAGCCGAGCGCCAGCGTGATCAGCGCGAAGACGCCGGCTGCCTTGGCAGCCGATGCGGATTTGTGTGGCGCAGCGGGCGCCTCGCCGGCGGCAGGCAATCCGGCGCCGGCAGGAGTTGCGGCTAGCGGGACGTCATCGGGGGACGTAGGCCTCGGCGAAGCGTATCCCTCAGTCGCCGACGGCGCCGCCGACATCAGCAGCGCCTGCCGGCGCACGGAGGCGACTCGGACGCTCCAGCCCCGGCCGAAGCTCGGCCAGGTCGATAGTTTTTTCAGGAAGGCGAGCCGCGCGTCGCACAGCGCATCGATGACGACGCCGGCGGGTTTTGCCCTCACCGCCGCCAGCGTGGCCGGGCCAATGCGGCCATCCCTAACAACGCCGAGCACACCTTGAAGATACTTCGCCGCCCTGCGAGGCCCGCTGTTCACGGCGAAGTCGAAGACGGCGTAGTCGATGCCGCCGGGGAGCTGCGCGCCCACCACAGCATCCCAATAGAAACGGCGGTAGACGGTGGCGACTTGGTCATCCGAGATGGCGCGCAGATCGGCCTTCGTGGCGTCTGCTTTGACGTAGCGGCGGAAATTGGCGAGCGTGACACCTTTCATGGTGGCGCCGCCCGGATCGGCGGGGTTGTCGGACCAGCCGCCTTCGGAGGTGAGGACGAGCGAAAGGGCACGCGTAAAGTTGCGGTCCATGGGGTTCCTTTCCGCCGGGAGGGGCAGGATGGGAGTTGTTGAAATTGTCGGTGGCGCGAGCGTAGTGGCCCAGACTATAAAACGGAGCCGCGCACCAAATCAGGGCAAGGATCGTATGGGAGTCTTATCATTGCTCTTTGGAGCACGATCATCGACGGACAAGCCGCACTGGCTGAAGGTTGAAGACAGAACTGGTAGCCCCAGTTTCTGGAATGATATTCAAAGTCTTTTTGAGCGTGCGATGAGCGAAAGCCAACAGACTGCCGGCGCGGCCATGTATCGGGTGGCGGCACCCGCGAACATTTTCTATTTTTCACCTTCGGCAGCGGACTTTCTGCAACCTCAGATCGCTTTTCTGGAAAGCGCAGAAGTCAAAGTGACGCGATGCAGCCCGCCCCGACCAATCGACGTGGTGTTCATCTCTGGCGACAAATCGCTCACGAGCGGTGCACGCTAGCGCCACGATGCGCCAACAAGCACGTTGCTTTGACTGCCTGTCCAAGAAAGAGTTTCGACATGAGGCGCCTCGGCAGTGGTGTTGATCTTGCTGGCCCAAGTGTTGCGGCGGTTCGACCCATCAGTGAAATCCTGGGAAGCTGAAGACCACGAGGTGCTGGCGCTGTTGTTGACAAGGGCCCCGTAGACAGCAACCCCGCCCGACGCAAGATTGAACGAGACGGCTACCGAGGTGCCGGAGCTTCCGGACGCGCCGTTGGACCCAACCGGCATAGCACTCTGGTATCCAGTGAGTGCATATACACCCAGCCCATGGCTTGACGAGGTGCCACCATTGCCATTCAGCACGACGTTGATGGTATATGTTCCCGCAGTGATGACTCGTGATGCGAGACCACCCTTGGTCAGCGTCGAAGGCGTGGTGACGTGGAGCGTTCCTGCCGTACCGCCGAACGTGATAGACGAGACTACTCGCGAATTGGTGGCCAACGAGCCGAAGCAAGCAATGGCGAGGCAGTCATTCGGAAACGTGAAGTCACCGAAGTTGATAGTTGTTGCGCTTTCCTGCGTAAGGATGCTCTGGCCGATATAGGCAAGTTTGAGCGGCTTCGGCGCCGTTGTGACGGGGATGATCCCTGGCAGTACCCCCAGCAATGGCTTCCTATGCGGATGAAGCAGCTCGAGTTCTGCCGGCCGAATAACGGCTGGCTTCGGTGGGGTGTACAATTTGGCTGGCGGAGAAAGATCAATGAACATCAGACCCCCAGGCCCAGCGCGAATTTCAACTCGCTGATCGAGAGATCGTAGCTCGCCAGCATAGCACCCACCTTCTCCTCTGCCGTCGGCGGCTCCGGTGGCGGCGGGGTGTCCTCGACTTCGTAGACCTGCTGGATCACGCCATCGGTTTCCACATAAGACGGTGCGCCGACGACCTGTTTTCCTTCCGGCGCTTCGAAGGGCACGGCAATCCTGCCGCCCACTGCCTCGACTTCGTCGATCGTCCAAAGGCCCTGGTCGTAGAAGCAGCGCAGGCTGTCGCCGTTCATCTGGATTTCGACAGGATAAGGATCGCATCGCGTCTCCACTTGCCGGCCATCCCCGTAGATGGCGGTATAGGTACCGACCATCTGGGTCACGATCGAGGAGGCGTGCCACTCCTGCCAAACGTCATTGATCTTGCGAACGAGAAGGGACATCGGGTTCTCCTGTTAGGTTCTCAAAACGCTGGTGATGACAAGGCGGCTCGCCGTGTCGACAAAGCCGGCCAGGAAGACGGTTTCCGTCGTCTGGATGGTGATCGGAAAGCTCTCGACGCCGGCCGCTGGCACAAGATTTGCGCTTAGGCTCACGGTGCGTGCGGACGTCACGGCGGTGATCTTGAGCACGAAGCCGAACTGGGGCACCGCATTTGTCGGATTGCCGATCGTCACGTTCGTCGACGCAGCCAATGAAGCGTTGTTGCCAAGCGACATATCCCACGAGACCGACGCGCCGGACGTAAGTGTCTGGTAGGCTACGGTCGACTTTAATGCGGCCGCTGTGAGAAGCTTGTTTGCCGTGCCGAGCTGGAATTCGCTGTTCGAAGCGATCGCCGCCGAAGCGAGCATGGCATAGGTCACCAGCCCGGCCGGCACCATGCCTGCCGTCAACTGGCCGAAACCCAGCGCCGAGGACACGCGCCGCAGCAGAGTGTCATCCGACCCAGCCGCGATGTCCGCGCGTGCGCCGCTCGAATTGGCCGATCGGCCGAGGACCGACACCGCAGCGCTGTCAGCCAGGGTATTCAGTGCTATGGCGTTCGCCGGCGGGCTGAAGGTGCCGGTGAAAGAGGCATTGGCTTTCGGCGCCAGGCTCGCCACCGCCACGCCGCTGTCCTTCACCAGCTTGCCCGTCGTGCCGTTGAATGTGGCGATGTTGTCGGCCGCGGCCGAGGCCGGCCCTGCCACCAGGCTTCCCACTGCCACGCCACTGTCCTTACCGGCCTTCCCCGTGGTACCGGCGAAGGTGACGATGTTATCGGTCACCGAGGAGGCCGGGCCCGTGAAGTCACCCACGCCAGTGCCATCCGCACCCTTGTCGCCAGCGCGTGTGAAGATCAGCCAGATGCCGTCGGTGCTGGTCGGCAAGGTGCCGGCGCCGCTGACATAGGCGAGCGTAAGCTTCCGATAGCGCGTGGCGGCCATCAGATCGTCGCGCAGCTTCACCACCTGGCCGTTCTTGCGATGGTAGAGGCGGAACTCCTCGAACCACGCGGCCAAGGTCGAAAACACCTTGAAGCGGCCGGACTGCATGCGGTCGAGCATGTCCATCAGCCCGGCCTCGACCGAGACGGAGCCGTCGGCGAAGCGGGCGTGGCTGGTCAGCATGTTCAGCCCGTGGGCGGCATATTGTCTGGCCAAAGCCACGCCGGCGCCTTCCAGCGTTTCGCGGCGGCCGTCGCGCGGCCAGGCGAAGGGGAGCCATTCACCCCAGGCCTTCAGCGCCAGCGCCTGCATCGCTGGCGTTTGCTGGGAGGCGCGATGCGCCTTCGTCACGTAGACGACATCCGCTTCGGTATCCCAGGCAAGCTCGACCGCGGCCGACGGATGGTCCCAGCCGAAATCGAGCGCGCCGATGCGCGGCCACCACCGCGGCAATTTGAACGGCTCGCAGGCGATCGTCTCCTCCGCCACCGGAAAGATGCGGCCTGAGCCGAGAACAGGGATACCTTTCGCGCGGGCTTCGCGCTCATGCTCGGGATAGGCCGCGACGATCTCAGCGCGCTGTTCGGACGAATAGTGCCCGGCATCGTCGATGGTCATGAAGGTGACGTGTCGGGACATGGCAAACCTTTCCCTTCTCCCCTTGTGGGAGAAGGTGGATCGGCGCGCAGCGCCGAGACGGATGAGGGGTGTTCCAGCGGAGAGACGCGCTGGCGTTCCCTGGAGCACCCCTCATCCGGCCGCTTCGCGGCCACCTTCTCCCGCAAGGGGAGAAGGAAAGAACTTCACGTCGCGATGTCGTTGACCGGCGCCAGCGGCGCGGGAAGCGCGGCCTCGCCAAGCCCACGCCGCAACTCGATCTCGATGTCGCGGCAGATTTGTGAGATCGGCACGTCGTTGGCGTTGCCTTCGAACGGATTGGCGCTGCTTTCGCCGACCAGGTCCAGCGACATGTAGACCCAGCCCAGCAGCGCGCTGAACGGGATGGTCAGCCAGATCGAGATCCAGCCGAGCGCGCCGCCCAGTTTGGCCATGTCGGCAAAGACCGGGACGACGCCGAAGGGCAGCAAGGTGCAGAAGATAATCATGAACATCGAGCTGACGATCGCGTATTGCCGGGGATAGGGATTGTTCTTGATGCGATCGCAACGCGCCTGCTGGTCCTGGAAGTCGCGTATCAGCTTGATCAATTCGGAATAGACCTGTGTCGGAACGGCTGAGCTCTTCAACAAGCCGTTGACCTCGGCCAATTGCCTGTCGAGAAGTTCTATCGCCGGCTGCGGCGATTTCAGCACGCTTTCGGCTTCCTCGCCCAGCAACCTACGCAGTTCCTCGGCAAGCGAGGTCTTATCCTCCTGGATGTGATAGCGCCGCCGCCGGAACTCGATGTTGGCCGCTTTCGCCAGCGATTCCCAGGGCATCGGCCGCCGCAGCGAAAAGCGCAGCGCCGTCAGCCAGGCGAGATGACGGTAGATCAGCTGGCGGGCGGTGGCAGCATCCATGAAATCCCGGCAGAAGCCGGACAGCATCCGGCTGCTGGCGGTGATCTGCGAGAAGGCCTGCAGAGCCTCGTTGGCGCGGGTGAAGACCTGCGAATTCTTGAATCCGGCGACGAGCGACACCGTGGTGCCGAGCACCAGCACGACCGACCACGGCACCGAGAAGCCCGCGGTCGCCGGAAGGCGGTAGGCGGCGATCGCCAACCCGCTCACCACGACCATGTAGATGACGCTGCGCCGCGACCAGAGCGCGAAGTCCAGCAACCTGTAAGAACGGCCTACATACATTCCTGAAATCCCTTACGGCATGCAAGTCGCGCGACCGCGCGTCGCGCACCATAAGGGGTGGAAATCGTTTTGACAGAGCCTACGGCAAGCTCCAGTTCGTCGCCCCCACGCAAGTGAGGGAGAGATGGCGCGGCGAAGCGGCGATGGAGTGGCGGCAGCGCCGGCCTTCGATGCAAGAGCGGAAAGCTATTCGTAGAGCTTATCGCCCTACGAAGCCCCCCTCTCCGGCCGCTGCGCGGCCACCTCTCCCCCGCCTTGCGGGGGCGAGGAACCCAAGTCCTGAACCGCCTCCGCGCTCAAAAACCGCAGCACCACGTCGCTCATGCCGAGCAGCGGCGTGAACGTGACGATCGTGATGCCGTCCGTGGCATTCGTACGGGTGAGGCCCTCGGAATAGATATCCAGCGGCGGTTCCTCGTCAAACCAGACGCCGTGCAGCGTCTCGCCCTGCCATTTCTCGCGGCCTTTTTCGTAGCTCTTGAAGGAAAGCACGCTCTCGCCGGTCTGCACATCGCCGCCACCGCCCCAGCGCACGACGACGCTGTCCAGCGCTCCCGGCGCGCCGCGGCCCATTACCGTGTCGGCGATGGCATCGGCCGGGATCATGCCGCTGCCCCACTCGCTTTGCTGCTGCGGCGGGCCGACCAGCACGCGCTGCGGATTGTCGCGCGTGCCCTCGCCGGTGACGCCGGCGGCCCAGAGCCTGACGGGTTGGCCGAACACCTTGCCCTTCCACCAGCCCGGATAGCGACCGGTGAGGTGCATGGCCCATTCCGCGCCCCCTGCCCTGGTCTTGCCGAGCTGGTTTCCGGCCATGAACAGACGCTCGCGGTGCGTCGCGCCTGCCGAATGAAATTCGGCCTGCTGCTTGTAAGGCGCGTAGGCTGCAAGAAGGTTACGGCGACGCCTGCGGTCCAGCTCCTCGAGCAGCGCCAGATAGGTCTGCATCGCTGTCCAGGAGGGGCCGGAGGCTCGTTTCGAGGCTGCGGATGCGGCTGCGGATCTCCTCATTGCTCAATTGCCCGAGGCTGGTTTGCTTGGCATCGACACGTTCCGAGAAATCCTTGGCCGAGAAATCCTTGGGCAGCAGCGTCAGCACGACCTTCAGATACTGCTCGGGTTTTTCGGCGCGCACCGCGGCGATGACGCCGGCGCCATGGACGCGGAAATCGGCGCGAAGCGCGGCGGCGAAATCGTCGACGAGCGTCCTTCGCGAGCGCTTGGGGCGGGGGGACGGAGCGGCAGCGGCTTTGGTAGCTTTCGGCTTTCGCCCCGCCCGCTTCGCGCCTACGGCCTCGCGGCGTCTGTTTTCGTCAGCCATGCGTGACAGAATCCGATGGCGCTGCTTTCGCCGCCTTCGCCTTGCGGACCTTGCGGGCCGGCTTCCTGCGCGGCCTTGCCCTGGCCGGCCTGGCGGGCCGGGCATCGGCGGACGGCGCGGCCATTGCCTTCAGCCCCGCCGTGGCTGTGCGGACCGCAGCCGGGCCGAGGCCCTGGCGCGGGAAACCGAAACCGGCGACGGCTTCATCAAGGCCACCGCGAACCATACCGATGCGCACGCCCGGCGCGACCTGCTCGAAACGGCCCGAGCGGTGCGGAAGGCTTGTGCCTTCGAATTCGCCGATAGCGCTGACGATTTCGGCGCCGTCATCGGCGGTGACGATGGTGGCATAGCGTGGCATCTGGGCCTCCAGCAGAATGTTGAAAGCGCCGCAGGACAGGGAAGGCGCCGCCAGCGCTTCGAAAGAATGGATGGCGCGAAAAACAAAAAACCCGCCGGCGGCGGGTCGTTGGCGCAAATCAGCACCATGGACAAAATAGTAGCATAGCTGCCTTCACCAGGCAATAGCCTCTAGGTACATTTTCCTAATTATATACTTGACGTACCAATGAGCGATTCGCTACAACGACCGGGACAGGCCGGCACATCAATCGAACAGTTTGACGATAGACTCCGTAAGGCTCGTGAAATCGCGGAGCACGGTCGCCAGTGGGCGACCCCGAAGCCCTTCCGGTTCGGAGAGGTTTATATCTACCCCCATGTCAGCCTCAATCCAGCTACCCTTTCCGAGGATGGCAAATCGCTGCCTTTTCTTAGTCAGGGGGCTAACGCCGAAAAATTGTCCTGTCGTGATGAGGGCCTGACGGAAGCCGATTTGACCGATGTCCTGCGTCGTCATCATCAATCGCTGGTGCTTTCGCAACAGATCGGCGGAATGGAGCGCGAACAGCATCGGGTTGCCATCGGCGTAGGGCTTCAATCCAGCGATGACGTCACGGTCGGCTTGCGAAAGATTTCTGAGTTTTCGCTTGAGGCCGTCGTCCTCGAAAACGGCGAGGTCTCGGGACACGGGAAAGTAAACGTTTTTGGTCCCTTTGCCGTTTCGAACGGCAAGAACACAGGCCAAAGCGTCTAGACTTGCCCTTAGCTCATGGATGATGAGCCCAGATTCAATGATTAGCGAGCGGGGCGGCTCCTTAGCCAATTCGATATAGAGCGTGGCGTCGCCGCTTATCGGATCGACTTCGTGCGATATCTGGTATGCGCCGGACCTGATAAATGCATCGATCTCGGCAGCTAGAATTGTGGAGCGATTCCGACACCATTGGATACGCTCTTTCGTTTCGTTAAGATCGGCAGCCATGTCAGATGCTCAAAAAGACAAAGACCAGGAAAAGGGCGACGAGGTATTGCGCCGCCTTTTGAATACGCCGCCGGACCATAGGACGGCCAAGAAGCCGGTTAACCGGCCATTAACCAAGAAGCCTGCAAAACAGAAACCGGGCGGCAATCCCGCGAAGAACAACCGCCCGGAAGAAGACGGCTAGGCCGCCTTACTTTTTGATCGTGCGAACAATGTGCGTGTTGGGTTTGCTTTGCGCGGTTTTCACCGACGTAAAGCGGCCCGTCACGGCACTCTGGCCGATCTTGTGGGTCTTGCTCATGCGTATCACCTCCTTTCTCGGGCAGTGGCCCGCCTTGGAGGTGTGCCCGTGAGGTGTGGTGACGACCGAATCACAAGACCGGCGAAATAATGGTGAAGCGCCTACTCGGAGTCGAGTCGGCGTTTCTTGCGCATACGGAGAAGTTTTCGCGCCTTCTGCTTAGGCGAGACTGGTTTCACCAATCCGCCGATAGGTAAGGCGCTTGTCGCGGGCCATACGAAGCAGATCTGCGGCGCGTTCAGCGTCCGAAATCTTCAAGGCGGCGCGGCGATTGTAGCGGAAATCGAACTCGGCAAGGTAGCGGTGCAAATGCGCTTCGCCGCAATGCTGATAGACGCCGATCATGCCGCGCTTGAAGACCGAGAACACGTTCTCAATGGTGTTGGTATGAACGATGCCGCGAACGTATTCCTTCGCCGAATGCTTCACGGTGTCGTGCGTGGCAAACTCTAGGCCGGTGATCGGATAGAGGTTGCTCTCGTCGGTGTAGAGCGTCGATTTGCGATCGGCGTTGCGGACCAAGATGTCGCGCACGGTAGCTTTCGTGGCGTGCTCGACATGGAAGGAACGGACGGAACCGCCGCGCTCGACCAGCGCAACAACGGTACGCTTCTGGGCGCCGCCGCTCTTGCCCTTCTTGATGAACGGACGGCCCTTGCGCTGCGGTGAGACGTAAGGAACGTCGCGCTTGCCAATATAGGTTTCATCGGCTTCGATGGTCTTGCCTTCGCCGCCGAGCGGACCGGACGACTTAGTGTCTTCCTTCATGGCTTCACGAATGCGGTGCGCCATGAACCAGGCGGTTTTGTAGGTGACGCCAAGCATACGGTGCAGCTGATGCGCGCTCATGCCTTTCTTGGACGAGGCATAGAGATGCGACGCCAGCACCCACTTATTGAGCGGGATTTTTGAGCGTTCGAACACGGTGCCGACTGTAACGGAAAAAGGCTGGCGGCATTCATTGCACTTGTAGACGCCGGGGCGCGTGGACTTGCCAGCAAGCTTGGTGATGCGCTCGGGATTGGCGTTACCGCAATGTGGGCAGAACGGACCGTGCGGCCAATGGATGGCTTCCAGATGTTCGCGGGCCTTGTCGGCGTCGTGGTAAATCTCGGCGGTCAGATCGAACATTGCGGTAACTCCTTGGGTTTGTTATCGCAAATTCCGTCTGGTACGTCAAGTATATAATTAGGTACATTTTCCTAAATTTCTCAAAATACCGGCGGCAAAGCCCCCGTGCGCGCCACACCTATAGATTGAAACGCCGGGCCAGATCACAACAATTTTTGTCGGAACGAACCTTGGTCCGACGGATTCCACCCCTAGTCGCAACGCGACAGATGACCGTCTCGCAACCGAGGAGAAGAGATCATGCTTACAAGGATTCTTGCAGCTTCGGCCTTGACCATCGGCCTCGCGACGGCGGCGATGGCCCAGAACGCGGGTACCGCCGGAAATGACGGCACGGGCAGCGGCCAGACCGTTACCGTCGAGCCGAAGACGCCGGCCGCGCCGTCGCCTGACCAGGCCGCTCCGCCCGATACCGGCACGACCGGCAGCATCACAGGCGGCGACATGAATTCGAGCGCCGACAAGAACTGCGCGAATCATCCGCAGGGCGCAATGGGCGATGCCAACAACAGCACCGCCACCACGGTGCAGCCGAACGTGAACGACAACAACTGCAGCAAGTAACTGCGGCAAGCAAGGGCATCGGGCTTGGACCAAGGGCCGTGGAGTTCGCTTCGTGGCCCTCGTCTTTTGGTCTGGCGGCGCGCCTGCGGAAACCGCGGGGGAACAATGGCACGGCTCGGCCGTTCGTTCCCAGGAGGCAAAAAGGAGAGACCGATGGCAGACAATGACAGCAGCACCACCAATTCAGCCAACGGCAACGCGAAAACCGCCGCCGCGCGCGCCACGCGCAACCGTCCCGCGTCCCGCAGCAGCGCACGAGCCTCGCGGGCATCGGAAGACGCGATGAAGAAGCAGATCGCCGAATTGAAGCGTGAGGTGAACCGGCTGAACCGCACGCTTTCCGAACAGGCCGGGGAAGCCGCAGAGACCGCGCATGGCTGGTATCGCGGCGCGGCCGACCGGGCTTCGAACCTTTACAGCGGCGCCTCTGACCGCGCGTCGCGCGCGGCGAGCCAGTTGCGCAGCCAGGCGCAGAGCGTTTCGGAGACCGTGCAGCAGAACCCCGGCACCTTCTCGACCGCGATGTTGATCGGCGGCCTGGTCGGCTTGCTGGCCGGCATGGCGATCAGCCGAAGCTCCGCCCCCGAGCCGGACTGGCTGCATCGTTGGCACAGGTAGGCATTTCCGGCCCGGCTAGAGAGCCGAGGCGAAAAACAACAGTGAGCGAGGATTGCCTTGCGGCGCCCGCGCGGAAGGAAAGGCCAGGCCTTCGCGCCCGGCCTTTTTCTTTCCTCGCCGCCTGTTTCCGAGGTTCTGCTGGGCCTGCTCTGTTCCGGCGGCCGTCCCGGGCTGGTCATTAGCCGATGCTTATGGGATCATTCCCTAAGGGGAATCGCGGAGAGCAGGCATGGACAAACCTGGCATGGCATCCGTCTTTCGGATGCGGCATGTGCCAGCAAGCATTTCGGGCGTTCGCAGCCTGGGCCGGGGCCAGGCCGATCCGATCTTCCATTCGAGACCGCTCGGCGAAGCGATCCGCTTCATCGCCCAGGCCGAGGGCCAATATGACCTCAGCGCCGTCGCTGTCTTCTACGGCGATCGCCAGACGCCGCCGCTCGGCAACCGCGAGATCAGGCGGCTTTGGAGCGAATATGGAGAGCGCTGGATGGAGGCCTAAGCGAGGCTCGCGCATCTCCGGATCGTAACCGCGGCTCGCGCGTTTCACCCCGGTCAATGGGAGCAAAAGCCATGAATGTCGCCAATCTGCAGCTCGAGGGCCTCCTGATGGCCGTCGCTTCGGTCAACCAGGTGCTGGTGCGCAAGGGCGTGCTGACGGTCGAGGAGATCGACATCGCGCTGCGCAAGGCGGAGGCCAGCGAAACCAGCGAGGAGCGCTCGGAAGGCATGTCGGCCTCGAGCCGCGACGCCGTCAACTTCCCGATCCGGTTGCTCGAACTCGCCAACCAGTGCCAGCCGGAGGCCGACATGCCCTCCTTCTCGAAGCTGGCGCGCATGGTCGGCCAGATGAAAGAGCCGTATAACGATCAGATGTGAGCATGTGGGAAGGCGCCTTGTCTTGAAATGTTAGCGCCGCCCCTCATCCGGCCTTCGGCCACCTTCTCCCGTAGAACGGGAGAAGGAAAGTTCATGCCCTGCCCGGCCAACCCAGCTTGACGGCCAGCACGCTGCCCGGGCCGTGGACGGCGGCGTAGAGCAGGCCGGCGGCGAACGGGAAATGCGACATGAAGGCGCCAAACTCGGCCTGGTTTCCGGCCCAGTGCGACGGGCCGTGAAAGGCGAAGCCGAGGAAGGTGACGTAGACGGCGCCGATCAACGCCAACGGCGTCAGATAAGCGCCGGTGAGGAAGGCGATCACCAGCAACGCTTCGAGGATCGCCGCGCACCAGGCCAGGAACAGCGGGAACGGGAAGCCGGCGGCCGCGATGTAGCCAGCAGTGGCGCCGATATCCATCAGCTTGAAGGCGACGGCCATCGCGAACATGGCGGCGAAGATCAGGCGGGCGATGAGAATGGCGGCGGTCTGCCAGGTCGACTGCATTTCCACGATGTCCTCCGGATTGTTGAAGCGGTTGATGCCCCCAAGGACGGGCGGAGAGAGATGGTTCCGACAGGCGCTGGAAAAAATTGTTTGGCGAGGCGCCACAACTTTCTCCTTCTCCCCTTGTGGGAGAAGGTGGATCGGCGCTTCAGCGCCGAGACGGATGAGGGGTGTTCCAGCGGAGTGAAACGCTGGCTTTCCCTGGAACACCCCTCATCCGGCCGCTTCGCGGCCACCTTCTCCCACAAGGGGAGAAGGAGAAAGTTGCGGCAGATGGCTGATCGAATCCCGAACGGTGCCGTATTCGGCGCCCCAGCGGTCCGTCATGGCGCAGCGAATGTCCCAGAGCTCGGGGAAGAAGCGGTGGCGGGCGCCGCCTTCGAGGATCTCCACCGGCCTGCCTTTCAGCGACTTCGCGCCGAGCCCGATCGAGCGGTGGATCAGATAGAGGTGGTTGGCGCGGAATTTCTGGAACAGCTCGTCGAACTCGATCAGTGCCTCGGCCACGACATAGGAATCACCGTGGTCGTAGTGCTCGTCATAGATATCTTCCACGGTCAGCTCGCGGCCGTCGAGATAGGCATGCCTGAAGGCCCGCCAAAGATCCGGCGGCAGGCGCAGCAAGAGCTTGAAACCTGGCGATTCCTGGCCGCTGCCATTGCCGAGCTGCAGGCGGATCTGCTGATACTCTTTGGGCGACATGGTCTCCAGGAGATCGAGCTGCGCCGTCATCATGCGCATCAGCCGGTGCACGCGGCCCATCAGCGTGATGATGCGGTGAGTGTCCTGCCTCTCCAGATAGTCGAGCACATCGACCAGTGTATAGGCGATGAGCTTCATCCAGAGTTCCTCGACCTGGTGCACGATCTGGAACTGCAGCTCGTCGGCGTTGACCATGTCAGAGAGCGGTTTCTGACAGGTCAGAAGCTTGTCGCATTTCAGATAGACGCCGTAGTCGCGCATCTCGGGGGCCTCGATGCGAGCGTGATATTCCGTCTTGTCCATGGCTTATCCTCCTCGCGGCAACTTTTCGACTTGGCGACAAGGATAGTGCTTTCGGCTTGAACATTGTTCCTTTCTGTTATTCAAATGACGTGGAATGAAGGACGATCGCCGATATCTTCTGTCATATTGGAGAACGAATGACGCTGGATGCTCTCGACCGCAGAATAGTCGCCGCGCTTGAGCGCGACGCACGCATCTCGTTCGGCGAACTCGCCGAGGAGGTCGGCTTGAGCAAGACGCCTTGCTGGAAACGGGTGAAGGCGTTGGAAGAGGCCGGCGTTATCCGGGGATATTCGACCCGCATCGACCCGGCCAGGATCGGCTTCGGCATCGAGGCTTTCATTCAGGTGTCGATCGACTTCGAGGTGTCGGATGCCTTCGAGGCGGCAGTGAAGAAGCACCCGCTGATCCGCCGCTGCTACGCCACCACGGGCGAAGCCGACTACCTGCTCCAGATCGTCACCGTCGACATGATGGCGCTCGACCGGATGCTGCGCGAAGAACTCAGCCGCCTGCCCGGCGTGCGCCGCACGGTAACTTCGATGGCGATGCGCGAGATCAAGGGCGACATCTCGTTCGCCGAGGCGGCGGCGCGTGCGCTGAGGGGATAAGGCGAGCGCCAAATTGAGACGTCGGCTCGACGGTATCCCTGTCGGCAATCGAGCCGTGGACGCAGGCCGCGCAGGCCCGCGCCGCATGGTGTCTTTATGGCGACGCAAGGCGCGATCTACTGGTTGGAGGACGCGTGACGAGAATATGGGAGCCTGATCACGGCCGGCTCCCGCTCCACCTTTTCCTTCTCAGCGTCGGCCTTGCGTTTCGGGCATTCCTCGAAATCATGGTCGCGGCCGCCGCAGTATGAGCAGCACTTGGCCGGGGTGTCGGGGTTAAGCATCGAGAACCATTCCCAAGAATGCACCAAAACGCTTCCCGTTGCAGCAATCGCGTGAAGACGCTGCAATGGCCGCTCAGCCCGATGCCCAGACGCCGCAGTAGCAGGAGCTCGCCGCTTGCGCGGCGGGCTCCCGCTCAATCACCGCTCACGCATGAGCGTGGGGATGACGGAAGTCCCAGACAGCCCAGGCCGATGCCGCGACCACCAGTACGCCGAGAACGACATGCGTGGCCATGATATACGTGTCAGCCGCGAAGTGTAGCAACCAGGGCGACACGATCAGCCAGAGCCCGAGGACGACGTTTACCCATTCTTCCCATTCGGCGAACACCGAAAGCGTCGCGAGCGCCAGCGCGCCGAGAAGAACGCCGACAATCCAGGCGTTCCACGCGGGCACCGTCGCTGCGGTGAATCCGATGACCCATGGTGAGATGAACAGGCAAATCGCCAGGATCAGGGTGATCCAGTCCTGACTCTTTCTTGCTTCCATCAGTTTGCTTGGCATGACAACCTCCATAGACGAAGCTTGACCAAAGCAACTGTATCCGCGTGGACATTGCACGCTTAGCGATTGATGTAATTACGTTTCTATCAGGCTGCAAGTGGCGGGCGGGCAGGCCCGAAACGCGCGTCGCCGGCGTGGGACGGCAGAAATCCCGCCGCCTGCCGCTCAGACGCCGAAGTCGGTGTCGCCCTCTGCCCCGAGCTGCGGAACGACGATTGCCTCGAGCGGCGCGTCGAGCGTCCATTTCACGCTGCCGGGCGAGCGTTCGAGACTTGAGGAACCGCTCAGCGACTGCGGCGCCACCCGCTGCAGCACCACGGTGCCAAAGCCCTTGCGCTCACTCGTCTTCTGCTCAGCTCCAACGGCCGTCGCGCCGGATGTCTCGTGCCACAGAAGATGAAAGCGCCGCTGCGCTTGCGGGCCGGGCTCGACCTGCCAGGTGATTTCGATGCGGCCGCCTTCGCCCGCCAGCGCGCCATATTTGGATGAGTTGGTGCCCAACTCGTGGAAGGCCATGCCGAGATTCTGCACGGCGTTGGACTGCAGCGTCAGGAGCGGCCCGGAAAGCGAGATGCGCTCCTCATGGCCGAAAGGCTTCAGATGCTCCTGGATCAGGTCGAACAGGCTGGCGCCGGCCCATTCGGAGGTGACCAGGAGATCGTGCGAGCGCGACAGCGCCATGATGCGCGAACGGATCAGTTCCTCGAACTCGCCCGGATCGGTGGAGCGCTTGCTGGTTTCCCTGATCATCGACAGGATCACGGCGAACTGGTTCTTCACGCGGTGATTGACCTCGCGCATCAAGAGCCGGATGCGGCGCTCGCTTTCCTTGGCAGCGCTGATATCGCGGGCGATCGTCGAGGCGCCGATGATCTCGCCCGCATTGTTCTTGATCGGCGAAATCGTCAGTGAAACGGTGATCAGCGAGCCGTCCTTGCGCCTGCGCACCGTCTCAAAGCTCGGAATGCGCTCCCCCTTGCGGATGCGGCCGATGATCTCGGTTTCCTCGTCTTGCATATGCTCTGGGATCAGCATCAGGATCGACCGGCCGATGGCCTCTTCGGCGGTATGGCCGAACATCCGTTCGGCCGCGTGGTTCCAGTCGGTGATCACGCTGTCCAGAGTCTTGCCAACGATGGCGTCGTAGGAAGAATCGACGATCGCGGCCAAGCGCGCATCGGCGTTCGGATCGTGTCGGAACGTCCCCCCGGGATTGGTCATGGACGGTAATTAGGGCCGGCCGAGGTCAAGGCAATCTGCCGCGAGCGAGCGTGCATCTGCTCAGGGTTTCGAGTCGCTGGAGCCATCTGCGACCTTCCGATCCAGCGATATCACGCCAAAATCCTGCGACTTCGCGCCCAGATCAGCGGTCAGAAACCCATCGGACGCCAGCCCACGGCGCAAAAGCTCGCGCACGGCGGCCGAGCGGCTTGGCATGCGTTTTTCGAAACGCCAGTTTTCCAGCGCCGCCAATTCCTCGTCGGTCAGCATGATCTGCAACCTTTGCGGCCGTTCAAGCTCAACCACTTCCGCCTCCATCCGAGCCGAATACGGGGAGTTAGTATGTGCCTAACTGTGAGTAGAAATAGGAAGCGGCCATAAGGCGTCAAGAGGGGATGATTTGCCGACTGGCAATGAAGCCAACGATGCTAACGATGCGGTGAACCCGCGTTTGATATACCTTGCTAACCGGCTGATTTATTTATTGTTTTTAAAATTTGTGTATTGCCAACCGCACTGCTCCAGCGCATGGTCGCAACAGAGGGATAGACCCCCGCGAAAGGAGGGTTTTCCAATGATGCGAGGATTTTCCAACCGGCTGCGCGACGACTCTCACTGCAAGGTCCAGCAGGCCCTGCGGATCGACGGGATCGTCAACATCATCCGGGTTGCGGAAGAAATCAGGCTCAAGAACCTCGCCGAGAACATCGCCCGCGAGGACATAGAAAGCCTGGTGATGCAAATCGCCCAACTTTACGGGGCGCCGATCGAGTTCGACGACCAGGCCTTAACGGCGCTCGACCTGCCGAAAGCCACGGGCGGCGACAACCGCAACGACCTCGAAAGGGCCCTGTGGGAGCACGCGCTGCCCGACGCGCGGCTCGATTTGCTGCAGCTCGACGAATAGCGGGGCGACGCCGGCAGCAGCCTAGTGCCCCCAACGCCGCTCAGTCCCTGGCGGCCAACTCGCCCAGAATGTCGAGGCCCGTCTCATACCGGTCCGGCGCAACGCCCGCCTGATGAGCTTGCCACAGATTGTCGCGCAGGTCGGCTATCTTAACCGGCAGGGCAAGCTCGTTCGAGGCGGCGCGGAAAATGAAACCCTCCTCGCTCTCATCCATGCGCCTGGTCAGCGCATCGACCGCCGCCACCACCGGCAGGCCGAAGCCGGCGCCGTGCAGCCGCTCGAGACTCCAACCCTCGCCTTTCTCGACCACGTCATGCAGATAGGCAACCGTCTTTTCGTCCAGCGTTTCGACCGCATCGGCAACCCGTCTCAGATGTTCGATGTAGGGTCTGCCGGTCTTGTCTTTCTGACCCCGATGGGCCTGCTCGGCGATTTTGGCGGCTTGGTGAAGCATGGTCCTTCCGATCTCGTCACGATAAAGCCCGTCCCGGCGAGGGACGGCCGAGGCGGGCTTGCTCGGGTCGGAACCCGGTCCGGATGACGGGCCTTCGGGGAAACTGCGCGCCATCCATGCCGCAAGAACCTCGGCACCGGCCTAATGTTCCAACGCTGCCGGATTTTTGAGGATGCGCCATCCCCAATCCGCGCCACCCGTTCCAGGCGGGATGCCAGCACCTGGGCGCGTCGCTGAAATGAATTCAGACGACACGCTTTAAGTCTTTGTTTTGATGCCCGTCGTCCCAGAACCGCTGCGCATTCTGGGCGACATGCATTAAAAAGAAGCCCGGACCAGGAGCCGGGCAAGAGAGGTCTTGGGAACATGCTGACCGGGGGTCACGTTCAGCGTTTGCTAATTTGGCGGTTCATTATGACGGCCAGATGAAGGCACATTCGTTCGTGTCGTTGTGCTCAGCGCCTGCCTCGACGCAGAAAGAGCTTTCGACAGGAACTTCGCGGTCGTGTTGCCGTTAGCCCTCCGTGTCCAACAGGAGGTCCGGCCATGGACTGGAACCGCGTCGAAGGCAATTGGAAGCAGGTTAAAGGCAAGGTGAAGGAACAGTGGGGCAAGCTGACCGACGACGATCTCGATCGTATCGCCGGAAAGCGCGACCAGCTCGAAGGCGTAATCCAGGAACGCTACGGCCTGGAGAAGGATCGCGTGCGCCGCGACATCGACGACTGGTACAGGATGCAGGGCTGGTAACAGCCGGCTCCCAAAACGAAGGGCGTTGCCTCGCGGCAGCGCCTTTGAGTAAGCCGGTCAAGCCTGCGCGACGGCGGCGTATCCGTCTCGACCTGCAGGTCGAAACGGCATGAATGGCTCTGATGGGCTACCATGGCCGAGTTCCGCACGCGCCGAAGGCGCGCTGGATTATCCGGATCGGCTTGCCTTCGGGAGGCCCCGGGCGCGCTGCCTTGCGCCGGTTCCAGAAAGGCGCCGCATCCGGGATCAGCCTCGGACCTTATGGTCCGCCGCCAGCGGGACGCCCCGGACATCAAATTGCAGAAACGCATGAAACATGCCGCCGCCTCGAAAGTTCCTACCCGGAAGGAGTTGGCTCATGATCAACCGAGGCGACGGCGCCGAACCCGGCGATGGCAAAGCGGCTCAACCAGCACAGGGCGATGTGGAATTGCTTGCCCGCCGCCTGGCAAAGGATACGGACATCTCGGAGGACGAAGCTCGCGAACTGATCAAGCTTATCGGCCCTGACTGGACTTCACTGGTGAGAGAGGCGAGGTTCCTCAAGGGACGGCACTGATCAAAGGCTTATCGAGATTTCCCGCAGCCGGGGCGACCATCTCAGGAAAGGGTGAACCCAGCCCGGCCGCCACGGCGCCGCCCACGCCGCGCCCCTATTTGGCGGCGGCCTTCTTCTTCGCCTTCTTTACCGGCTCCTCCACCGGCTCCTGCGCAAGCCTGGCCTTGCGAAGACGCGCCGTTTTGGCAACCCTGGCCGCCGCCTCGCTGTCGATGATGGCGCGCGCGGTTTTTGTAGTGGCCTCGTTCTTGGCGTCGCCTTTCGGCTTGAACACATTCGTATCAGCCATCTGCTACCTCGCTATGCAAACGAAAAAGGCCGGGCGAACCCGACCTTCCCTCAAAGCCCCAGCGCCTGTGCCGGTACATCCGTGGTCAAAGGCGCCGACGCATGGCTTAGGCTGCCTGGAGGTTCTCCGCGGCGCTCTTGCCGCTGCGAGCGTCCTTGACGACGTCAAAGCTTACCTTCTGGCCTTCGACGAGAGAACGCATCCCTGCGCGCTCCACGGCGGAGATGTGAACGAACACGTCCGGCTGGCCGCCGCCCTGTTCGATGAAGCCAAAGCCCTTGGTGGCGTTGAAAAACTTCACGGTTCCAGTAGTCATACGATTTCCTTTCAAATCGACGCAAATTACCGCCGCTTGGCCGAATGCCAAACGTCACGGTTTTCGAAATTGAGAGGGAAGATCGTCGGGCGCAAAAGCCCTGAAACAACGTTCGTTCAACAAGATCGATGTCACACATATAGCGTTTAAACTGACTCCCGGCAAGACAACCCCCGATATATTTATGCTGGACCCTTTTCGGCACCCGACCGGATCCGCCCTCTGATGCGAAAGTGACGATGACGGCGGAACCGACGTCATCGCCGCCAGTTACTCACCATCTTCGTTAGCTCTTGCTTATCTACGTAAAACACCTGTCCGAGCCTGTCGTGCAAGTCGCTCCGATTACCCCTGGCCTCGGCTGCCATTGCGCCAGCGCTCGGCCGGGCATGGAAGAACCAAGGATGGCCGAAGTCGGTTCGCACATCGAGAGAGAACGAAGCAACACGACGGCGAAGGGACCTTTGCAACGGTTCCTGCGCACGATCGGCCCCGGTTTTATCACCGGCGCATCCGACGACGATCCCTCCGGTATCGGAACTTACAGCCAAGCCGGCGCGCAGCTCGGTTTTGATATCGGCTGGACCATGCTGTTCACCTTCCCGCTGATGGCGGCGATCCAGGAGATCGCCGCCCGCATCGGCCGCACCACCGGCAGGGGGATTTCCGGCAACCTCAGCAGACACTATCCCTCCCCGCTGCTCTGCGTCGTGGTGGTGCTGCTTTCCGTCGCCAACGTCATCAATATCGGTGCCGACCTCAGCGCCATGGCGGACGCGTTGGAGCTGCTCATCGGCGGGCCGAGCCCGCTCTATGTCATCGCATTCGCGATCGTCTGTACCTGCGCGATCGTCTTCATCGACTACACCCGCTACGCGAAAGTGCTCAAATGGACAACTTTGAGCCTCTTCGCCTACGTCATTGCCATGTTCGCCGCGAATGTAGCCTGGGCCGATGCGGCCAAGGGCCTGCTTGTTCCGCACATTGAATGGAGTGGCGCTTTCTTCACCACGCTGCTCGCGATCCTCGGCACGACGATCTCGCCTTATCTGTTCTTCTGGCAGGCCTCGCAGGAAGTCGAGGAGGAGGAACTCAAGCCAAGCGCCAAGCCGCTGCGATGGGCGCCGTGGCAAGCTTCCAGGGCATTCCGGCGGATACGCGCCGATACGGTGGTCGGAATGGCGTTTTCGAATTTGATAGGCGTCGCGATCATCTTCACCACGGCCGCCACGCTTCACAAGGCGGGGGTGACCGATATTGCTTCGTCCACGGACGCGGCCAAGGCTCTGGAGCCGGCCGCCGGAAAGTTCGCCTTCATCATTTTCTCGATGGGAATTATCGGCACCGGGCTTTTGGCTGTGCCGGTGCTGGCGGGGTCAGCGGCTTTCGCCGTCGGCGAAGCCTTGCACTGGACGGTGGGGCTGCAGCGCAAGCCGAAGGAAGCGTTGGCGTTTTACGTCACACTCGCCGCCGCGACCGCTCTTGGCACCGGGATCATGTTTACCCCGATCGACCCGATCAAGGCGCTTTACTGGAGCGCCGTCATCAACGGCATATGCGCCGTTCCCGTGCTGATCGTCATGATGCGGATGGCCGGCCGCAAAGACATCATGGGTGAATTCCCGGTTCAGGGTTGGCTGCGCGCACTGGGATGGCTAACGACAATGACCATGGCAGCCTCGTCAGTAGGCCTCATCGCGCAGTGGTTTGCGTGAATCCCGAGCAGGGGAACGCGGCTTTTCAGATGCGACAGTCGGGCGGTTCATGCGTCGGTCCGGCCAATTGCCTGGCCGCGGCGGTGCTTCGTCGTCGTCAATAACAATTGATGCTTTTAGCTGTGTCGCCGCATGTATTTCTTTCTGGAACAACTTTGGTCGGGCCGTGTTGGTGGTGATCCAACCCCACCAGGAGATTCAGAATGGCGACGACGAAAGCGGCCTCGAACAAGGGCCTCAACGAACTTTTCCATGACACGCTGAAGGATATCTATTTCGCCGAGAAGAAAATCCTGACGACGCTGCCCAAGATGGCGAAGGCGGCGCAGGACGACGCGCTGAAAATGGCCTTCGAGAAGCATCGCGACCAGACGGAGGAACATGTCGCCCGTCTCGAGGAAGTGTTCGAGGTGATCGATAAGAAACCGGCGGGGAAGACTTGTGCCGCCATCATAGGCATCACCGAGGAAGGTGCCGAGATCATGGACGAGTACAAGGGCTCGCCCTCGCTCGACGCCGGCCTGCTGGCTGCCGCCCAAGCCGTCGAGCATTACGAGATCTCTCGCTACGGCACGCTCAGGACTTGGGCGCAGGAACTCGGCCTGACGGAGGCCGTCACCTTGCTCGACAAGACGCTGAACGAAGAAAAGGAAACGGACGCCGCGCTCACCCAGCTTGCCGAATCCGCGGTCAACGTCGCGGCTGAAGCCGCATAGCGGACGATCCGCTGACGGCCGCCGAGCCCGGGCAGCTTGCAAGGGCTCGCTGCCACATTGCAGGTCTAATCGAACGACGGCGGCCGCTGCCCGCGCCACCAACGATCTTAGCTGTTTGTTGGACCGACAATTCGTCGTGGATGGCAGAATTGGCGCGCCGGTTCTTGCAGCGACCCCGGGCCTCTTGACGGTCAAGATCTACAAACCCATATCGCCGCTGAGCTTGGGCCGCTGTCGGCACCAAGCCGTTGCCTGAACTCAATTGTTCGTTCGATTGGAGGACGTTATGAACGATCGCATGTTCGACAGCCCTGTTTTCGTGAAGAGCGGAGACAGCCTCATCCAGGAAATCGCGTGCCTGGAAGATGCCCTGGAATTTCTCTACGCGTGGCCCAAGAACAGGCGCGGAACCATTTTTGAAACGGCACTTCGTGCCTGCCAGCGGGCATTCGACAGCGGCTATCCGCTGACTGCCGCCAGAGATGCCTTTAGCGGTTTCGCAAGGTCGGTCAAAATTCTCGAAGACGTGAGTATGCCCTTGCCATGGATGACCGGCAAAGGCGGCCGCGGTGGCGGACTGACTGTTTGAAAGTTTCGCGGTTATGGGAGTTCGCGATGCTTTCCAAACCTTTCGAGAAACCCCTTCGCGTTTGGGTCGGACTGGGCTTTCCCCGGCAACTGAACACCGTCGTCGATGCCTATCAGTTCGCGACCGACTGGTGCGGCAATAGCCCGGAGCAGAAAGCGGCTATCCGTGCCTGCAAGGCGGCTTTGGCCGGTGATGTCGACGCGGAAACCGCACGAGGCGTTTTCGCCGCATTCGCGCGCAAGAAGGATATCCTCGTCGAGGACGGACCAATCCCCCTCGCGATAGAAAAAGCTCGGCCGTCAGATTACCGATGAGGATCGGGGCGCGCCCCGCGACCGCTGTCGGGGCGCCTCACAGCGTGCCGCATGTCATCCGGTCCGCCCCTTGGCACTGGATCGTTGGCCTCGAATGAACGCCCACCAGTCGCGGGAATGATGGGCGTTCAAACAGTTGACGATGAAGGGACTCAAATATCCGTCAAACCGTCCCCAACCACCAACGGCGGGCCAAGGTTTCACTGCTTGGACCAAAGCGGCGCTGCGTGCGACTTCAGTCCCAAGTGAGTTGTATGTCGCGGCCGGGCCAGCCTGCCTTCCCGGTTTCCAGCAAGTGCCTCATGCCGCAACCTTCGTGGAGGAATATCGGCTAAATGGAACCTCGATCCTGATTGTCTGTTCATTGGAAGGCGGGCCAACATGACCAGATCGTCGCTTCATCTTCTCAAGGGTGCAGGGTATCTGATTTCCACAGTGAGCGTGGCGCTGCTGGCGATCGTCAGCTGGGACAGTGCCTCGAAAAGTCCGTTGTTGATTGCTTGTCTGCTCGGCGGAGCCGCTACCTCGGTTATCGGCATGTTCTGCCGCTGGCTGTCCTACGAAATCGAGAAACGGCAGGAAGAACGGCGGTAAGGCACGAGCCTGGCGACGAGGTCGTATCAGCCTGAGCGGCGCAAGACCCGCGTGACAAGCAGAGTGATCAGGCTGCCGAGGACAATCCACAGGACGATCCCGCCGCCGGATGCCCGAGGCGCCGCCGCGCCGACACTTGCACCAGCGTCGGCCGGCATCGTCGTCTCGGGTTTGGCTACTTCTTCGGCATGGTGCAGCGCAGCCCGGTCGGTTGCATTCGCGACGACCGGCGCGAGGTCGCGCCGGCTGCCGCGCCGTACCGAATAGGCGCGGGTAATCTCGGCGCCGAAAAGAAAAATCTGTGCCGAGTAATAAACCCAGACCAGCACCACCATCAGCGCGCCCGCCGCTCCGTAAGACGTCGCTATGGCGCTGGTGCCGATGTACCAGCCGATCAGCGACTTGCCGATGGTGAAGAGCAGCGCCGTGACCGCGGCGCCGATGCCGACATCGCGCCATTTGAGCGTGCGGTCCGGCAGGACCTTGTAGATGGCGGCGAAGAGCAGCGCGATCAATGCGAAGGAGACGACCGTGTTGATGCCGCTGACGATCAGCGTTCCAAACGGCAGGCTGCGGTTAATGACTTCGCCAAGCGCGGCGATTGCAGTGCTGGCTGCAAGCGACACCAGCAGCAGGAAGCCGAGCGCCGCCACAAGTCCGAGGCTCACCGCCCTCGCCCGCACCAGGCGCGAAAACGACACGCTGGTGGGCTTGACCTTCCAGATCTCGTTCAATGTCTGCTGCATCTCGCCGAAGACGCCGGACGCGGTGATTAAAAGCGTGACCAGCCCGATCAAGGCGGCCAAAGTACCGGACCCGCGCTGCGAGGCGGTCTCGACCGTTGCCTTGAGAAGATCAGCGCTCTGCGGTCCCATGACGCCCGATATTTGTGCCGAGAGCGCCAGTTGCGCGGCATCGTTGCCGATGACGAACCCGGCGATCGCGACCACGATCAGCAGGATCGGCGCCAGCGAGGTGGTGGCGTAGAAGGCCATCGCCGCGCCGTGGCTCAGCGCATTGTCGGCAATGTAGCCGGAGACGCTTTCCTTGAGGATTGTCCAGCCTTCGTTGGCCCAGCGCGGCATCTTCTTCCTCTATTTTGGGCGTGGATCCTTGAGGTCGGCTCCGATGGTGGGGAATTCCCCTGCCCGGCGCCTCGCCACCGCTTCGGCCAGGGCTAGCGCGGCGTTGGTTACTTCAACCTGAACGTCCTTGTCAGCGTCGAGCTCGTCATGGCTGGTTGCATAGGGCTTCCAGTAGCCAATATAGCGATCGAGTTCGGCAATCTCGCCGACGGGATCGAGCTTCATCGAACGCAGCCAGTCGGCAAGCGCATGCCGCACGTTCGCAGCGCCTTCCGTATCGCCATGAACGACAACCGAAAACAACCGGCCTTCGAGATGGCGGGGATAGCTCCAGCCAGCGAGTTCGGCTTGCTTGGCAAGCGCTGCATCCTTGCCCTGCGTCAAAGACGGATCGGGATTGCCACCGTCAGCGCAGACCAGCCGGTCCATCATCAACTTCACCGGCGAGGAGGTCTGGTACCAGTTGACGGGCGTGACGATCATCACGCCATGTGCCTCGACCCAAAGGGGATAAATGTCGTTCATCCAGTCGTGCACCTGGCCGAGCGAATGGTTCGGATAGCACGAGCACGGCCAGTGGCAGAGCGCCGCCGCTGTCGAGAAGCAGGCCTTGCAAGGGTAGATCCTGCGGCCATATTCGGAAGCGAGCCGCGACAGATCGAGCACTTCAACGGAAAAGCCCGGCCTGCCGGCAATGGCGCGGCGCGCCAGTTCGACGAGACGAAAGCTTTTCGACATTTCGCCCGGGCAAGTATGCTCGCTGCGTGAGGAGCCGTTGATGATCAGGATGCGCGAGGGTGCAGTTCTGTCCTCGTGGCGCCGTTGCGCGGCCTTGACCGCATCGTGAGCGGCGATCCATTCGACGGAGAGATCGTAGCTTGGGTCGTGAAAACCCTCTCCCGCTTTGCGGGTCACCGGACTTTTGCGTTCCTCGCTATAGGCCTGCCAAGCGATTTCGGCCAGCCTGCCTATGGCTTCGGCCTCCGGCTCGAAGGCCGGATCGTAGAACAGCTTCCTGTAGCGTTGCTTGAACTCGCTCTCGCCGAGACGCGGGCTGGGCATGCCCTTGCGCGGTTCGACGCCGCCACCGTTTAATTCCGTATCCACTGCCATGTACTGCCCCAAGCTCGGAGCGGGCCGGGTGGGACAAGAGCTCGACTGCCTTTTCGTTGGCCAGGGCGGGAAGCCGGAGAAACCAGCCCTGTTCTCTTTGCCACCAGGTCCGGCTGACGCGGCCCGCAAGTCACAATCCTGTGCCGGTGCAATGGTTCCCAATGGCACAGGCAGCCCAGCAGGATCGCCAAAAGCAGCGGTGAATTTGCAATGAGAAACAACGGGCCTATATTTAGCTGGCTAAGTGATTCATGGCGCGGTGAACCGATGGCCAAGAAGAAGCACAGACGGCCGGCTTCCACTGTTTCGGCGGCTTCCGAGGCCGAGATCCTCGAAGCGGCTTATTTTGCCCGCAAATGCGGCCTCACGCGTGAGGAGGCATTGCAGATGATACGCGAGGCCCACAACTTGCCGGCCGCCAGGGCGACCGAAGGCGAGAAGCGCAAGCATTGAACCCTTGTTGTTGAAGACGGCCTCATTGGCCGGTCTGCGGCGGAATTTCGCCCGGCTTGATCACCGGCATGTCGCTGCCTGTCGGGGGCGGCGGCGTCGCGTTTTTGTCGCCGGTCGGCGGCGGCTTCAGCACGCCGCCGCAATTGCCGAGTTTTTTCGACAGCTCATCGGTGTCGGCCTGCTGCTTCTGTTTCTGCTGCTGGTCGTTGGCGTCGGGCTTGGCCTGGCAGTTCTGCGCCTGCTGGTCGTTCGGCTGGGCGGCATTCTGGGCCACCGCCGGCAGGGCCGGGATCAGGGTGACGACTGCAATGAGAAGCGCTTTTTTCATGAGATCCTCCTCATGGGTGTCAGTAACCCCCGATGATCGGCAGGATTTCGCCGGTGATGTAGCTTGAGCATTGCGGCGAGGCCAGGAACACGTAGGACGGCGCGATCTCTTCCGGCTGGGCGGGCCGCTTCATCGGCGTCTTGGCGCCGAACTGCGAAACGTCTTCCGCTTGTTTTTCGGATGGGTTGAGCGGCGTCCAGACCGGACCCGGCGCCACCGCATTGACGCGGATACCCTTCGAGATGAGGTTGCCGGAGAGAGCGCGGGTGAAGGCGTGAATGCCGCCCTTGGTCATCGAGTAGTCGACCAGTTCCTTCGAACCCTCGATGCCGGTGACCGAACCCGTGTTGATGATCGCCGAGCCCGGCTTCATGTGCGGCACAGCTTCCTGCGCCATGTGGAAATAGCCGTAGAGATTGGTCTTCAGCGTGGTGTCGAAATGCTCCTCGGTCAGATCGGCGAAATCGGTGGAGTGGATTTGAAAGGCGGCATTGTTGACCAGCACGTCGAGCTTGCCAAAGGCCTTGAGCGTTTCCGCCACCGCCTTGCGGCAGAAGGCGCGTTCGGCCACGTCGCCGCGCAAGGTGATGCAGCGCCTGCCCTCCGCCTCGATCGCATGCTTAGTCGCCTCGGCATCGCGGTCCTCGCTGAGATAGGCGATGGCGACATCGGCACCCTCGCGTGCGAAAAGCACGGCCACAGCGCGGCCGATGCCGGAATCGCCGCCGGTGATCAGCGCGACCTTGTCTTTGAGCTTGCCCGATCCTTGCCAGAAGGGCGCATCATAAAGCGGCGCCGGCTCGATAGCCCATTCCTCGCCGGGCTTGGGATGATGCTGCTTGGGAAAAGGCGGTACCGGGTACGGGCGTGCTCCGGCCTGCATGGCGCCCGGCGATTTGGGTTTCGGCTTGCTGCGGTCGGTGGCGTCGACTTTGCGCTGCACGCCGCGCTGCCTGTTCGCGGCCTTCGCCGTGTCTGTCTTCTTGGCGGTCGCTGATTTTCTGGCTGTGTCGGTTTTCGTTCGGCTGCTGGTCGGCATGGTGGTCTCCTTTCGGAGGACAACGCATGCCAACGGAAAAGGTTGGCCCCTGGATCGCCGCACCTCGCCGAGATGCCTGCGCGTACATCAAAGTTAAATGCGGCCGCCCGGCCGCGGTGCTAACGCTTGGTCGCTGGGGGACTCTTCAGGAGGAGTCCACATGGACGTTCGAACTCTCATCGGCAGTCTCTCGGCCGCAATGCTGCGCCGGCGCGCCGCAGCGCCACCAGTCCCCGTCAGGGTGATCCGTGCTTCGCTGGCCGAAGTGCCGCTCAGGCCGCGCCCACGTCCGCCGCACCGCCCGGCGCCGCCGGCCCGGCCCGCGAGCAATATGTAGCCTCGGATTTGCAGCCTCGGACCATCCGGCCGGATGCAACCGACTGCCGAAGTCATCGTTTACTGCCATCCGCAATTTTTACGGTGAAACATGAAATCCATGCGTACGAACAGCCCGCTTTTTGTCCTCGCCGCCGCCATGATCACGGCCGCGCCCTTTGTCGGTCTTGCCTGGCGCACGCGCGAATGGCTCGGATGGTGAAGGACCGATGAGCCGTTTCCTGCCCCTCACCATACGCTTCGTCAGCGGCGGCACGATGGTGGTCACCACCGTCGCCGAGGCCAAGAAGGCGCTCGGAGGCGCATGGAAGAACAAGGAGGCGCCAGCCTATCTCGAAGCGGCCCGGCTGGTGGACGACGCGATCGCCGGCACCTGCCGTCCGGCCATCGCCTTTGCCGCCTTCAAGAAGGTCGCCGCGCAGCAGGGCCTGCTGAGGCCTGCCCAGCCGAGTGCCGCGCTTACCATGCTGGACGAGTTGTGGTCGCGCTCCAAGACCCCGCGCAGCTAGATGCCTATCTCGGCTCGCGCGTCATGCTGAGATAGGTTGGATCGAATTCGGCGATCGCAACCAGCCGCTCCCAGTCGAGGATCGTGATCATATGGTTCGTCCAGCTGACCACGTTCATGCGGCGCAGCGTGCCGATGACCCGGTTCATATGGACGACGGAGAGGCCGAGCACGTCGGCGAGCTCGGCCTGCGACAGCGGCAGATGGAAGCTCATCTCGCGCGTCTTTTTCACCACCTGCAGCCTGACGAACAGCTCGCATATCAAATGCGCGAGATGGGAGGTCTTGGAGCGCCGGCCCATGGCCACGATCCATTCGCGGTGGATGGCGCCATCGACCAGCGTGTCCAGCCACAACAGCCGGGTAAGGTGCGGCGCCTGCTCGGTAATCGTCTTGAGCTTGCTATGCTCCGCTGCGGCGACGTGGCAGGGAGATAGCGCGACGATGCCATGGTCCATCGTCTTCAGCAAAAACGCATGAAGGTCGACGAAATCGCCCGCGACCTGCAGCGAGGTGAACTGGCGGCCGCCGTGCTCCAATACTTTGTAGCGGGCGGCAAACCCGTCGATGATGAGCGTGCTGTAGGTCGGCCGCGTGCCTTCCGTGACGATATCCTCGCCGGCGGCGACGTATCTTTCGAGCGGCATGGCGCCCGCGAGCAGCGCCTTCTCTTCTTCTGACAGCGCGTCATGCTGGCCCAGGTTGAGGTAAAGCGATTCCAGCATCCGCGGTTCTCCATGCGCAACAGCTAACGCCGCAGGGCCGGGCCGGTTGCAGGCGGCGGCGCAGCAAGGGCCGGCGCAGCGCGGATTCTCCTGGGGATCAACCGCTTGGAACCATGATCGGGGCCAGGGATTGAACTTGCCAAACGCCCGGAGTGCTTCATCGATGGAACGCTACTATTTCGACCTCCATAACGCCGAGCATGGCCAGATTGACGACCACGGGCAGCTTTTTGCCGACCGCGAGCGTGCCCGTCTTGAGGCGTTGCGCATCCTGCACGACATTGCCCGCGACGAGGCGCCCGGGACCGAACAGTTGAAGATCACCGTGAAGCTGCGCACCGAGAAGGAGCAGATATTCGAGGCTTCGCTGACGCTGGACTCGGCCTGGAAGTGAGGCCTTTGCCATCCGCATCGCATCCCGCCGGAGCCAAGCATGTTCGCCGATTTTGACACATTGGAAATAGACACCGGCGAGGCGCGTATCTTCGTCCGCCATGGCGGCAGCGGGCCTGGCCTGCTCCTGCTGCACGGCTTTCCCGAAACGCATGCGATGTGGCGCGACGTGGCGCCCAGCCTGGCGCGGGATTTCAGCGTCGTCTGTGCCGATCTGCGCGGTTATGGGCAAAGCTCCTGCCCGCCATCGGCCGCCGACCATGCGCCCTACGGCAAGCGCGCCATGGCGGCCGACATGGCGGCGCTCATGGGGGACCTCGGCTTCCAACGTTTCCTGGTCGCCGGCCATGATCGCGGCGGGCGCGTCGCCTACCGGCTGGCGCTCGATCATCCGGACCGTGTCGAGAAGCTCGCCGTGCTCGACATCGTCCCTACCGCCGAGGTCTGGGACCGGGCCGATGCCAGGATGGCGCTAGGCTTTTGGCCATGGTCGCTGCTGGCGCAGCCCGAGCCGCTGCCGGAGACGATATTGGCGGCGACGGCCGAAGCAATCGTCGACAATGCGCTTTCCGGCTGGGGATCCACAGCCGACGCATTCCCGCCCGGCGTACGGCAGGCTTATGTCGATGCGCTGCGCGATCCGGCGCATATCCACGCCATCTGCGAAGAGTATCGCGCGGCGGCTTCGCTCGACCGGCTGCACGACCATGCGGACCGCGAGGCCGGCCGGCGTATATCCTGCCCCGTGCTGGCGCTGTGGAGCGAGCATGGCGCACTGGCCGATTGGTATCGGGACGAAGACGGACCGCTGGGCATATGGCGGAACTGGGCCGACGATGCCAGCGGCGGGGCGATGCCCGGCGGCCATTTCTTTCCGGAGGAATCGCCGATCGAAACGGCGGCCACGCTCGACGCCTTCTTTTCCGGAAGATAGAGGCGATCCTTTCCGGCAGATGGCGCCGGCCGGCCAAGCGGCCGGTCGGCCTGGCTCACCTCAGCATCAGCCAGAGCAACGGCAGGGCCGCCAGGCCGATCGCCATTGCGATGAGCGCGGCATGGCCGAGACGCTCTGCGCGCCTGGCAATATCGGCGACCTCGTCCTCGTCATTGATGATGTCGAGGAACGAAAGATCGGCAAGGGTGGTACGCTGGTTGTCATTGGCAGGCAGGCTTTCGGCATCCTGCCGAGCGGGCTTTGCAGAGATATAGGTCAAAACGTCGTCTCGCTCCGAGGTCGGCTGCGCGGCCTTCTGTTTATGCATAACGGTGCCCGCCGGAATTGCGCGGGGCTGACCGGCGGGCACCATGATAGCCGGCGATGGAGGGGGCTTTCTCGTCGGCCGCTCACCAATTCGCAAAAGGAGGTTTGGTTGCACAAGCCAGCCCAATGCGCTGGCCGGATCGGACTTCAGTCTGACGAGTCACAAAATGTTTCGACCGGAACATCGGTTGCCGGTGCCTGTTGCCCTTACTCAGGGATGTTGGACGCGTCCTTGAATCACCCTCAAGAAAATCCGAACCAACGGAGAATTCGATATGCCCAATCAAGGCGGAACCCACGAACAGCACGTCAAAGCCGGCCAGCAGAGCCACAAGAACCGCGAAGACCAGCATCGCGGCAGCGGGCAGCAGCAGGCCGAGGACCGCAACATGGGTCAGCGGAGCGCCGGCCAGCACCGGGGTGGCAGCGGCAACTTCGCCGAAGACCGCCAGCGCGCCTCCGAGGCCGGCCGTAAAGGCGGTCAGCGCTGAATTCAAATGGCGTCCGTGTCCTTCACGGACGCCATTTCATCTGCCCGCGGGATCGACCCCGCGATGGAACTTCTGCCCCGCCCTCCAGTTCCTCTTCAGTCGGTTGCCCAGGCTGCCGTCGCAGGAGTTTGAACGGAGGCATCAATGTCGCTGCAAACGCTTCATCCCGAACAGGTGGATGAGACCCGCATGCAAGCTTACTCGACCTTCGGTCCGTTGCTGATCCAAGCTCTGGCGCAGAAACTTGGGCACTGCCAGGGCATGCGCGAGTTGGACAAGCTCGAACAATCGCTTGTTCGCCTGATCGAGGAGACTGACGTCGCCGCTCCGCACGGCGAGGAGATGAAGGAATTCGCCGTCGAACTCGTCGTGTCGACGCTGCGCAATGTGCGCGAGCATCCCGACGCCAAGCAAGATCTGGAAGAGATCGACGGACGTCGCGCCGAAGGCCGTTCGGAAGACCCGGATACGCTGGAGGAACAGTTGCAGTCCGGCCTTGAGGACTCCTTTCCGGCAAGCGATCCGCCGGCCGTGGTCTCGACCGCGATCACCGGCGGCTCGAAGGACATCGTCGGCACCGACGAGGTGCTGCGCCGCAAGAAGGAAGCGCGCCGCAGGCACACCCAGACAGCGGACTGATACGGCGGAAATCGAAGGAGGCCTGCGATGACCCAGGCGAACGACAATATACCGAACCGGCCGGGCGCCGCCGATGCGACGGCGACCGGCAATTTGCCGACCAAGGGCGGCGACGATCCCGACGTGCGCTTCCTGGCGGAGAACACCGATCTGTCGCCGAAGCAGGCGCGCGAACTGATCCGCGAGCACGGGCACGACCGCGACAAACTCTTGAAGATCGCACGGACCATGAAAGCGGAAGGCTGACGGTTCTCCAAGGATGGAGGGCAAACGGCTTTCTCGAAAGCGAGGTTAAGATGAGCAATTCACCCAATACCGGACGTCCCGGAACCTCCGATCAATGGCCGCGCTGGGAAGGCCCGAAGGCCAACAAGCCGCGCGGCTATCTGCCGGCCAAGGATGATCCCGACGAGGATCGCGACGCGGCCGACGAGAACAACAAGGATCCGGAACGGGCCGACCTCGGCGACGTCGCCAAGAAAAAGAGTTCCTGAGACTCTCAATCACTCAGCGCAACAAGGAGCAGGACAATGCCACGAGGAGATAAATCGAAATACACCGACAAGCAGGAACGCAAGGCCGACCATATCGCCGAAGGCTATGAAAAGCGCGGCGTGTCCGAGAAGGAAGCCGAGCGGCGCGCCTGGGCGACGGTCAACAAGGACGACGCCGGCGGCAAGAAGGCAGGCGGCTCCGGCCGCGGCAAGCACACCGGCCATCCGGCGGCGCATAAGGGCGGGAAGGCTGGCGGCAAGGCTTCGGGCGAGCGATCCGCGGCCGCGCGCTCCGCTTCCGCGAAGAAGGCAGCGGCCACGCGCAAGCGCAACGCGGAGCACCACGCCCATCATTGAGGACTTTGCCTTCTCCCCTTGTTGTGGAGAAGGCAAGAGCCTCACAGCGGCATCTCCGAGGTCTGCTTGATCGTCTGGCTTGGCACATCCGTCTTGACGTTCTGCACGCCCTTGATGCGGCTCAGATGCTCCGACTGGAAGCGGCGGTAGTCGTCGATGCCGGCCGCCACGATCCGCACCATCGCGTCGCAGTCGCCCAGCATCAGATAGCACTCCATCACTTCGGGGAATTTCGCCACCTCGGCGGCGAAATGCTCGATCGTGTCCTCATCCTGCTGCTTCAGCCAGATGCGGGTGAAAAAGGTCTGGCCGCGGCCGATCTTGGCCGGGTTGAGGACCGCGACGTAGCGATCGATGACACCGGCCTCCTCCAGCAACTTGACGCGCCGCAGGCAAGGCGACGGCGAGAGGCCGACTTCCTTGGCCAGATCGTTGTTGGCCATGCGCCCGTCGCGCTGCAGGACGCGCAGAATGCGCCTGTCGATCTCATCCAGCTTCATAGTGCCAAATTCCAATCTCTTGCTTGAACGCGCTATTCAATGCTAAATTTTGGCAGAAACGGGGCATCTTCGCAACCCGATTGCGAGGCAATTCGGCTATAGTGCCGCACCGATAGCAACCCACAACCGAGCGGGAGAACGGCGGCCGCGAGGCCAGCCGAAAGCAAAGCCATGAGCGTTTCCGAGATCGCCCTCGCCGAGGGTCAAAGCGCCGATGGACGCGGCGGCGAGTTCCGACGCGGGCTCGCCGCTTCGACGCCGGTGCTGCTCGGCATCATCCCCTACGCGCTGGTGCTCGGCGCGCAGGCCGCGCAGAAGGGCCTGAGCGTGGCCGAGGTGCCGCTGATGACCGGCCTCAACTTCGCCGGCGGCTCAGAATTCGCCGCGATCCAGCTCTGGACTTCGCCGCCGCATATCCTGTTGATCGCCGCCATCACCTTTCTGGTCAACAGCCGGCATTTCCTGATGGGCGCCGCACTCGCGCCGTTCATCAACCATCTGCCGAAGCGGCAGGTTTTTCCGGCGCTGTTTCTGATGTGTGACGAGAGCTGGGCCGTAGGCCTCGCGGATGCGCGGCGGCGCGCCGACGTCGGCATGCGGCCGGCCTTCAGCCTGGCCTTTTATTTGGGCGCCGCGCTGCCCTTCTATCTCGCCTGGGTGGCGTTTACGACCTGCGGCGCGGCACTCGGGCCGGTGCTTGGCGACGTCGAGACCTACGGTTTTGCCTTGGCTTTCCCTGCTGTCTTCCTGGTGTTGCTTCGGGGCATGTGGACGGGCTTTGCCGCGGCGCGGCCCTGGCTGGTCAGCCTGGCGGTGGCGACGCTCACCTATCTCGTCGTGCCCGGCGCCTGGTATGTGGCGGCCGGTGCGCTGTCCGGCCTGGTGGCCGCGTGGTTCCTGGCAGGTGAGAGATGATCGATCCGATGACCGTGCTCGCCATCCTGGCGATGGCCGGCGTGACGTATCTCACCCGCGTCGGCGGCTATGTGGTGCTGAGGAACCGCGCGCTCGGCCCGCGCGCCACGGCGGTGATGGAAGCCGCGCCCGGCTGCGTGCTGATCTCGGTGATCGCTCCGGATTTCGTCTCGAAGAATCCGGCCGATCTGGCGGCGCTTGCAATCACGGTGCTGGCGGCGACACGGCTGTCGATGCTGCCGACGGTGGTGATCGGGGTGGCTTCGGCGGGCATGCTGAGATGGCTGATAGGCTAGCTGCCTCAGCCGCCGTAAAGCCCGAGCTCGTCCAGCTGGATCGATGCGGCGTCGCCTTCGCCAGGTCCGTCCGCATGCTGCTTCAACGCGGCATCCAGCCTTTTGCTATCGCTGCCTCGCGGATCGGCTATCGCGTCGACGAGCCTATCGAGAGAAACGCCAAGCTGGTCCAGGCCAAGCTGTCTCTCGATCTCGGCGATCGCCGACGGCGATTGCCGTTTCAACGCTTCGACGGCGTTCTTGATCGCCGTACCGTAGGACGACACTGACTCATATTCGGCCTGATCGATGCGGAACTCATTGCCCGCACGTTCCATCAGTCGGACCTTCGTCGCTGTGATATTGAGGTTGTCGAGGCTGAACTTGGATGCTGGGGCCGTGGACTCCGCCTGCATGAGCGGCGAAGCCGCGGCGCCGACGGCGCTGTGGCTACTGGCAGCCGGCCTGGCCGTCGGCAACAGGCGCTGCGGCTGCAGGGTCACAATGGCGATGTTGACGGTCGAGGACATTACGGGTCTCGCAGGCGGCCCTCCGTCATGGTTCGGACGCCGGACAGTCGAGCCAAGACGTCATGTCCCGAGCAAAGCGTTTCACAGGCAATTAGCCCAGTTGTCCTAAGAGTTCGATAGAAGGATGGCTCACCTTTTAACGATGGGCGCGTTATCACCCCAAGACTCAGTCGTCCCCGCCACCGTCATGGCCGCCGCTGCCCCCGCCGCCCTCGTGGCCACCACTGTCGCCGCCACCGACGTGGCCGCCGCTGTCTGCGCCGCCGTCATGGCTGGCACCGTCCCCGCCTTCGTGATCGCCGTCATGATTGTCGCCCTGATGATCGCCGTGCTGGTCGCCTTCATGCGAGCCGGTAGCGGCGCCGTCGCCCTTGTGCCTGGCCTCGTCATTCTCCGCGGCCTCATGATCGTCGCTGACGCTGGATGTATTGACCTGATCGTCGTCACCTTCGATCGTGGATGGCGTCACCCCGCCACCGTGGTCCGAGCCGGCATAAGACGGCTGCGTGGCGAAGATGCCGAGCAGGCCGATTGCAGTTGCCGCAACCAAGGGAAGGGTTTTCATCCACGCGCTCCGGTCCGTTTTGTGAGATCGGATCATCGTCGCGCCGGATTACGGCGCCCTTAAATGAGTGATTGAAATTTTAGGAACGCCTTACTTTTGTGCCGACCTAGCATGCGGCCGCGACGGTGACGCAGTGCCGCTTACGGCTCTTGCCACGATCGCCTCCAGCGGCTCGGGCCGGTGCAGGAAGTAGCCCTGGCCATAGGCAACGCCCATGTCCATGAGGATCTCCAGCGCGTTCCTGTCCTCGACCTTCTCTGCAACCACGGCAGCGCCCATCGAGCGGGCGATACCGGTGATCGCCGAAACGATCTCGCGGTCGAACCGGCTTTCGGCGATGTGCTCGACGAAGGAGCCGTCGATCTTGATGGCATCGACGGGGAAGCGCCTGAGATATTCGAACGAACTCATCCCGGCGCCGAAATCGTCGAGGCTGACGCGGCAGCGGCGTTGCCTGGCCTTGCGCACGAACTCGGCCGCGGCATCGAAATTGGTGACGGCGGCGGTTTCGGTGATCTCGAAGCCGATGGCCGGCGCCGGCGCGCCACTGTCGGCGATGGCCTCGTCGACGAAATCCCAGAGCTGCGGATCGGAAAGCGTCTGCGCCGACAAATTGAAGTCGAGCGAGATGGCGCCCGCGCGCATCGCCTCGCCATGGCGCGTCAGCGCGGTGCGGATGATCCAGCGGTCGAGCCGGGCGGCAAGGCCGAAGCGTTCGGCGACCGGCATGAAATCGCCGGGCGGGATCATCTTGCCGTTGCGGGCCTCGAGCCTGGCCAGCACCTCGACGTGGCGGCTGTCTTCCCATGGCTGGCCGAGCCGATGGATTTGCTGGCCGAACAGCTTCAACCGGCCGTCCTCCATCGCATCGACAAGGTCCGCGGCCAGCCGTGCGGCATTGAGGCCGGCGCCCGACGTCGTTTCCGGCGAGAACACCGCGAAGCGGTCCCGGCCGCCGGCCTTGGCGGCGTAGCAGGCATCGTCGGCGCAGGCGAGCGCGTCGGCCACGCTCATGTTGGGGTCGCGCACGAAGGCGATGCCGATGCTGGCGGCAAGCCTGCGCGAGGTGACGGCAGTGCCGATATCGGCGTCGCGCACCGCGGCAAGCACCGCGCGGGCAAGGTGCTCGGCACAGGCGTCATTGCAGTTCGGCACCAAAAGCGCGAATTCGTCGCCGCCGAGGCGCGCCGCCTGCGCCGACGCGGGCAGGCTGGCGAGGATGCCCGCCGCGACGCTTTTCAGCGCGAGATCTCCGGCGGCATGGCCGGCATAGTCGTTGAGCGCCTTGAAGTAGTCGAGGTCGACATAGAACACGGCAAGCGGCAGGCGCCCGGCCATGGCGATGTTCTCCGCAAGCAGCCGGTCGAAGGCCGAACGGTTGAGCAACCCGGTCAGCGCGTCGTGACGCGCGGCGAAGGCAAGCTCCTCGGCGCGCGTCTTCTCCTCGGTGATGTCTCGTACCGTGCCCAAAATCTGGCCGGCCGAGCCGACGCCGGCAATGAAACGCACCAGCGACTCGAGATGGCGGACCTGGCCGTCATGCAGGACGATCCGGTACTGCGAGGCGACGACGCTGTTCGAGCCGGGGGCGATCAGATGCGCTCGCTCGGTAGCTTCCTTGTCGTCGGGATGAAGGTAGGTGTGCCAGAGGTCGGCCGTCACCTCATCGGTATCGGCAACCAAGCCGAAGATCTCGCGGGTGCGCGCGTCCCAATAGCTCTTCTTCGTACCGATATCGTGGTGCCAGATGCCGGTGCCGCTGGCGGCAATCGCGAGGCGGAAGCGGATGTTGACCTGCTCGAGCGCCGCCTCGGCCTCTTTCTGGCGGGTGATGTCGGTCTGCACGCCCATCATCCGAAGCGGCTTGCCGTCGGCGTCGCGCTCGACAATGCCGCCGCGGTCGAGCACCCAGACCCAGTGGCCGTCCTTGTGGCGCAGGCGCAGCTCCGTCTCGATGGAATCGACGAGGCCCGCAATATGCCGGTCGCCGCTTTCCTGCGCGCGCTGGCGATCGTCGGGATGGGTCAGCTTCAGCCAGAGATCGGGCGTGTTGGCGAGCTCGTTCGCCTCATAGCCCAACATCTTCGACCAGGTCGGCGAGTAGTAGCAATCGCCGGTCGACAAATTCCAGTCCCATAGGCCGAGATGAGCGCGATCAAGCGCCAGCGACCAGAACTTACCGTTGCGTTTATCGTCGTCCGCCATTCCTTGTTCTTGCCATCCCGTCCGGGCAATATTGCATGAAAGCAGAGAAAAAAGGGTTACCGGGAGTGGTTCAGTTAATCTCCCCCCAAGAGGGGGAGATGGCCGGCAGGCCAGAGGAGGGCGTGAAGGATCGCGGCGCTGATCTTGTTGGGGTGGAGCTGGTCGCTACCGGCTTGGCTGTGACTGCAAAAAACTGAAACGCCGGTGGGACAGCGCCCCCTCTGGCCTGCCGCATCTCCCCTCTTGGAGGGAATTTAGCGCTCGACCGCCGTCGCCGATCGCCTAGCCACTGCGAACCTTCTTCGCACCACCGTCGCAAGTTTTCCTGGAATTGCTCTCAGGCAGTCTGCAGGAACACCTCTGCCGGCGCCATCCCGACCAACTCGGCAAAGCGGCCATGGTCGGTGGCGCCCTCCGAGTTGACGACGAGCACGCGGGAGCCGGCATCGAGGCCTAACGCCGCGCGCATCTGCCCGTCGCCCGCAGCGCGGACCAGTCCGGCGAGCCCGACGCCGCCGCTCTCGCCGGAGACGATGGCCGGATCGTTGCCCAAGGGCCGCGCCAGCCGCTTCATCACGGCGACCGCGTCCTCTTCTTCGACCGTCATGAAGGCATCGCCGACGCGCGCCAGCACGCGCCAGGCGACCAAGGACGGCTCGGCACATTCGAGCATCGCCATCACGGTCGGCTGCTGCTGGGCGATCGTCACCGGACGTCCGGCCTCAGCCGAGGCGTAGACGCAAGCCGAGCGCCGCGGCTCGACCACCACGGCTTTCGGCCGCCTGGAGCCAAGCATGACCGCCACATGGCCGGCGATCGCCGCCGCGAAGCCACCGACGCCAGCCTGCAGGAAGACATGCGTCGGTGGCTCGGCCAAGCGCCGCAGCGTCTCGCGCACGATCACCGTGTAGCCCTGCATGACCAGTCCGGGGACGCGCTCATAGCCCAGCCAGGACGTGTTGGAGACGATCTTCCAGCCGCGCTCGGCACCGACGCGGGCGACTTCGCGCACCGCATGGTCATAGCCGCCCTCGACCTCGACAATCTCGGCGCCGAAGCGAGCGATGGCCGCGACACGCTCGCGGCTTACGCCAGCATGGACGTAAATCACCGAACGCGCGCCGACGAGGCCGGCCCCCTGCGCCACCGAACGGCCATGGTTGCCATCCGTTGCGCAGCAGAATGTCATCTGAGCAGCGATGGCGCGCAGCTTGGGATCGTTGATCTCGCCGATATCGACATCGCGCCCGAAGCGTTTGCCCGCCTCCTCCAGCACCAGTCGCATGACGGCATACGCGCCGCCCAGCGCCTTGAAGCTGCCAAGGCCGAGACGCTGGCCTTCGTCCTTGACATAAAGCGCCGCGACGCCGAGGTGATCGGCCAGCGCCGGCAAGGCGTGCAGCGGCGTTTCGGCATGATCGTCGCGCGCCTTGAGGTAACGCTCGGCCCGCTCGCCCCCCGCGATGCCGAGCGACTCGGCATCGGCGGCAACCAACGGCTGGTTGTGTTCGGGACGTTGGTTGAGAAGCAACATGCTAGTCTTCCTGCGAGGCACTGAACTCTGTCGGCGGGCGCGATTCGGGCGCGATTTTGGATGCTTTAATTGGCTAAGTGATTGAAGTTTGTTTCGATTGGATGTCGCCGGATATTCGCTTCGGGACGACCAGATACAGCCAGCATGACTATTTTTGGTGGTATTTCACCCCCAGCGGCACGCCTATCTGATTCCTCCCGCGATCAGTCGGCCGCCAGCCGGGCGGCGACGCCAAGCAGGATGTTGGCGCCGGCGACCAGTTCGTCGGGAGCGGTGAACTCGGTGGGGTTATGGCTGATGCCGCCCCGGCTCGGCACGAAGATCATCGCGGACGGCGCGATACGGGCGATCATCTGCGCGTCGTGGCCGGCGCCCGAGGTCATGCGCCGGCACGAAAGGCCGGCGGCCCTGGCGCCGTCCTCGATCAGCGAGACGATGCGGGCATCGAAGGTCACCGGCTCGAAACGCGCCAGGCTTTCGGCATGGACGGTGACGCCGGCGCTTGCGGCCAGCTTGTCGAGGAAGGCGGCAAGCGCCGCCTCCTCTTCGCGAAGATGCGTTTCGTCGGGATCGCGCAGGTCGATGGTGAAGATCACCCGCGACGGGATGACGTTGATGGCGTTCGGCTCGAACGCGATGGTGCCGACGGTGGCGACGGTGCGCGTCGACGAGGCGCTGGCCCGGTCCGCCAAGAAGCCGATCACGCGGGCGGCGGCGACGCCTGCGTCCTTTCGCATCGACATCGGCGTGGTGCCGGCATGGTTGGCCTCGCCGTCGATGGTAACGCGCTGCCAGGAAATGCCCTGCAGGTTTTCGACCGCGCCGATGGCGATGCCCTCGCGCTCGAGCACCGGCCCCTGCTCGACATGCAGCTCGACATAGGCATGCGGCTTGAGGAAGCCGGGCTGATGCCGACCGGCATAGCCGATGCGCTCCAGCTCCTTGCCCAGCACCGTGCCGTCGGTGCCGACCGAGGCCAGCGCTTCCTCGAGGTTCCGACCGCCGGCAAAGACCAGCGAGCCCATCATGTCGGGCGAGAAGCGCACGCCCTCCTCATTGGTGAAGGCGGCAACCACGATCGGGCGCGCCGGCGCGAAGCCGGCCTCCCTCAGGCTCTCGATCGCTTCGAGGCCGGCAAGCACGCCATAGCAGCCGTCATAGATGCCGGCGTCGATCACCGTGTCGATATGCGAGCCGAGCATGACCGGCGGCTGGCCCGCATTGGCGTCGTCCCGCCAGACGCCGAAAATGTTGCCGATGCGGTCGACGGCGACCTCGAGCCCTGCCTCTTCCAGCCAGCCGACGAAGCGGTCGCGGCCGAGCCGGTCCATCTCGGAGGCGGCGACGCGGACCAGCCGCCCCTGCGCATCGCGGCCGATACTGCCGAGCTCCTGGATACGGCCGAGAAGCCGGTCGGCGTTGATCATCAGATTGCTCATGCCGGCAGCCTCGCTTGCGCGACTTCTTCCGGCGCCATTCCGACCAGCTCGGCATAGCGGCCGGGATCGGTCGCGCCTTCGGAATTGATGATCAGCACGCGGGAATTCCCATCGAGACCAAGCGCCGCGCGCATCGTCTTGTCAGCGGCCGCGCGGATCAGACCGGCGAGCCCTGCCCCGCCGCTCTCGCCCGAGACGATCGCCGGATCGTTGCCGGCAGGTCTCGCAAGACGGTTCATCACCGCGACGGCATCTTCCTCGTCCACGGTCATGAAGGCATCGCCGATCCGCGACAGCACGCGCCAGGCGACCAGAGACGGCTCGTAGCATTCGAGCATCGCCATGACAGTGGGCTTGCTGTGCGCGATCGTGACCGGGCGTCCGGCCTTGGCCGTCTCATAGACGCAGGCCGCGCGCGCCGGCTCGACCACGATTGCCTTCGGGCGATCCTCGCCAAGCATGATGGCGAGATGGCCACCTACAGCCGCGGCGAAGCCGCCGACACCGGCCTGAAGGAAGACGTGGGTGGGTGGCTCAGGCAAACGCTTCAGTGCTTCACGCACGGTCACCGTGTAGCCCTGCATCACAAGCCCGGGTATGCGCTCATAGCCCGGCCAAGACGTATCGGAGACGACGGTCCAGCCGCGCTCGGCGGCGACGCGGGCGGCCTCCCTGACCGACTGGTCGTAATCGCCGGCGACGCGCACCATTTCGGCGCCGAAGCGGGCAATGGCCGCCACGCGTTCGTTGCTGACGCCGGAGTGGACGAAGATGACGGAGCGCGCGCCGACAAGGCCGGCACCCTGCGCCACCGAGCGTCCATGATTGCCGTCGGTGGCGCAGGCGAAAGTCATCTGCCCGGCCATCGCCTTCACCTCAGGCTTGTGCAGGTCCTCGACCGCGACGGCGCGGCCGAGCTGCCTGCCTGCCTGCTCCAGCACCAGATGCATGACGGCATAGGCGCCGCCCAACGCTTTGAAGCTGCCGAGGCCGAGGCGCTTGCCCTCGTCCTTGACGTGCAGCGCGCCGATGCCGAGTTCGCCCGCCAGCGCCGGCAGGGCGTGCAGCGGCGTCTCGGCATGGTTGTCGCGCGCGGCAAGGAAGCGCTCAGCCTCGTCGGCCCCGGCGAGCCCAAGCGTCGCGGCGTCCTCCTCGGTCAGCGGATGGCGATGGTCCGGGTGGCGGTTGAGCAGGAACATGGTCGGCTTTCTCCTCTTGACGACTGAAATTTATTGCAGGCCAAGCGAGAAAGGCGCTCTGTTTTGGCGCTTGAATTGCAAGTTTGTTTCGTTGGGAAACGCTGCCATGTCCATTTCGCCCGAACTCGACGCCTTCGACCGCGCCATCCTCACCATCCTGCAGAAGGACAACGCCACGCCGCAGCGCACGATCGGCGAGAGGGTCAACCTGTCGGCGCCCGCCGTTCAGCGGCGCATCAAGCGCATGGAGGAGACCGGCGTCATCCGCGCCAATGTAGCGCTGGTCGATCCGGCCAAGGTCGGCCATCCGATCACGATCTTCGTCGAGGTGGAGGTGGAGAGCGAACGCGCCGAGCTGATCGACGCCGCTAAGCGCGGCTTTGCCCAAGTGCCCGAAGTGCAGCAATGCTACTATGTCACCGGCGAGGCCGATTTCATCCTCGTCGTCACGGTGGCGACGATGGCCGATTATGAGGCGCTGACCAGGCGGCTGTTCTTCGAGAACAACAACGTCAAAAGGTTTCGCACGTTCGTGGCGATGGACCGGGTGAAGGTGGGACTGGAAGTGCCGGTGGGGTGAGTCGTCGAAGCTGCCGACCTCTCCAACAAGTGGGGAGATCGGCTGCCGTCCTGGTTTTCGCTAATCTCCAACCTCTACTGGGTCGGCGACGCCGCGTGTTCGCACGACACCTTCGGGTTCATGTCGGCGAAGGTGCAAGCGCCGTGGCTGTTTGTGCTTGATGATCCCGGGTTCGATGCGGCGGCCGCCGATCATCCCTTCGGCAGGTATGAAATCGTTCCGGCTAGGTCGGTGTTGTCGAACAGCTGAAAGCGGCTGTCGCTGCCGCCCTGGCGGGCCGACACGAAGGGGGCGTAGGCCGGATCATTGGTGAAGGCGTGCGCCGCCGCTTCCGATGGGAAGGCCATCAGCGCGATCAGCGTCGTGTCGAGCGGCTTGCCCTCGAGCGTCTTCACATTGCCGCTGCGCGCCAGATACCTGCCGCCGTGCTTGTGAACGAGGTCGTGCACGGTAGCGGCGTAGTCCGGTATCCATTTCGGATCTTTCACCTTGATATCCGCGATAAGGTAAGCGGTCATGGTCATTCTCCTGGTTGCTGCGCACAGGGATATCCCGTGCGTCGGCCAAACGGCTCGCACGACAGGGCTCGCGCCAACCAGTCCTGGATCTGTACCGGCCCGGTACAGTTTCTGTACTCGCCGCTTCATTCATGAAGGTCTAATGTCCGGCCAACTCTGGAGGAGGCGCCGATCATGACCCAGCACGGTTACAAGCAGTTCTGCCCGCTATCGATGGCCGCCGAGGTGCTGTGCACCCGCTGGACGATGGTGTTGATGCGCGAGCTGGTGGCGGGCTCGACCCGCTTCAACGACCTGCGCCGCGGTGTGCCGAAAATGTCGCCGACCCTTCTGTCGCAACGGCTGAAGGAGCTGGAGTTGGCAGGGATCGTGGAGCGCCGGGAAGTCCCGGGCGAGAAGGGTATCTTCGACTACCGGCTGACCGAGGCGGGACGCGACTTGCGCCCTGTTGTCGAGGCGATGGGTTTTTGGGGACAGAAATGGGTCGAGTCCCGGCTGTCGTTGAAGAACCTCGATCCATCGCTGCTGATGTGGGATATGCGGCGTAATCTGAACCCCTCGCCGCTGCCCGATGGAAGAACCGTGATACAATTTCTGTATCAGGACCTCCCAGCCTCGAAACGCTCGTGGTGGCTGATCGTCGAGAAGCATGGTGAGGTCGATTTGTGCTGGTACGATCCGGGCTTCGAGGTCGACCTCTACGTCTCGACCGATCTCCACACGATGACCGCAATCTGGATGGGCGTGCTGACTGTCGAGAAGGCCGGCGTGAAGGTCGTCCTGACCGGCGACAAGGCCATTGGCAGGAAGATGCAAAGCTGGCTCGGGCTCAGCCCGTTCGCGGTCGAACCGAAGCGCGCGGCGTAGCCGGGCACCACCTTGGCTGTCACGTTTATGGCGATGGACCGGGTGAAGGTGGGCTGGAAGTGCCGGCGGGCGCACCTTGCCTCAATATAATCCCTTCGGGGCGTTTCGTATCACGACATGATACTTTACGCTTGATCTTGGAGACGCATCATGAGAAGATACGTTTCGGGGGAAGTGGATGATACGCTCGTTCAAAGACAGGATCACTGAGGCGGTTTCGACAGGCAAAGCTCCGAAAGGATTCCCGGCAGATCTCGTTCGTGTCGCTCAACGGAAACTGTTCATGTTGGACAACGCTCCCGAACTGGCCGACCTCAAGGTCCCACCGGGAAACCGGCTTGAAGCGCTGAAGGGCGATCGCGCCGGTCAGTACTCGATCCGTATCAACGACCCAATTTCGCGTTTGCTTTCGGTGGACGGATGGCGGAGCGGACGATGTAGAGATCACCGACTATCATTAGCTGAACCAACCAGCTCTATCCCGACAGGAGCGGAACCAAATGATCAACCTCGACAAGCCTATCCATCCCGGCGAGATATTGAGGGCCGAGTTCCTCGAACCACTCGGCCTGAAGCCCTACACTTTGGCGAAGAAGCTTCACGTCCCACGTACGCGTATCGAACGCCTTGCCAACGAGACCACGCCCGTTACGCCAGACACCGCTTTGCGCCTCGCAAAGTTCTTTGGAACGACTCCGCAGTTCTGGATGAACATGCAGGCCAGCTATGACCTCGCCGTCGAGGGCACCTCCATACGGGATGAACTCAAAGAGATTGAGCGGTTCGGGGCGGCCGCAGCTTAGGAGTTCTTGCCGCCCGCCCTGCGCCCCAGCCATCTTGCATAGATCTCTCCGACAATCCCACGCCGGAATACCAGCACGCAGACCATGAAAATCAGCCCCGTGGCGATGGTCACCGGAAAGCCGGATGTCGCGAGCGTATTCTCCAGTCCGACGACGAGGCCGGCTCCGACCGCCGGGCCGGCCATGGTGCCGATGCCGCCGAGCAGCGTCATCAGGATCACTTCGCCAGACATCTGCCAGGTGACGTCGGTGAGCGTGGCGAACTGGAAGACGATCGCCTTGGTCGCGCCGGCAAAGCCGGCAAGCGCGGCCGACATGACGAAGGCGGCGAGCTTGTAGCGGCCGACGGAATAGCCGAGCGAAATGGCGCGGTTCTCGTTCTCGCGGATGGAGCGCAGGATCATGCCGAAAGGCGAGTTGACGATGCGCCAGACGGCGAAGACGCCGATCAGGAAGACGGCGAGCACGAAGAAATACATGTTCATCGTGACGTTGAGGTCTACGACGCCGAACAGGTGGCCGCGAGGCACACCCTGGATGCCGTCCTCGCCCTCGGTGAAGGGCGCCTGGACGCAGAAGAAATAGAACATCTGCGCCAGCGCCAGTGTGATCATAGAGAAATAGATGCCCTGCCGGCGGATGGCGAGGAAGCCCATGACGAGGCCCATGCCCGCGGCACCTGCGGTGCCGAGCAGGATGCCGGCCTCTGGCGGCCAGCCCCAGGCCTTCACCGCATAGGCACAAAAATAGGCCGCGCCGCCGAAGAAGGCGGCATGGCCGAAGGAAAGCAGGCCGGTGTAGCCCAAGAGCAGGTTGAAGGCGCAGGCGAACAGCGCGAAGCACAGCATCTTCATGACGAAGATCGGGTAGATGACGAAGGGCGCGGCGATCAGCGCCACGATGCCCAGCACCACCAGCGCCCGTTCGAGCCTCAAGGAGGCGGCGGCGCGTTCTGCGTGAAGGGTCGCTTGGCTCATCTCAGGCGTCCCTTCCGAACAGGCCGGCGGGCCTGAGCAAAAGCACGATCGCCATGATGACGAAGACGACGAGGTTCGAGGCCTCGGGATAGAAGACTTTGGTCAGGCCCTCGGCGAGGCCGAGCAAGTAGCCGGTGACGATGGCGCCGAGAATCGAGCCCATGCCGCCGACCACGACGACGGCGAAGACGACGATGATCAGGTCCGAGCCCATCAGCGGGCTGACCTGGTAGACCGGAGCGGCGAGAATGCCGGCGAGCCCAGCAAGCGCCGCGCCCAGCCCGTAGGTGAGCGTGAGCAGAAGCGGCACGTTGACGCCGAAGGCCTGGACCAGTTCCGGGTTCTCGGTGGCGGCGCGCAGGTAGGAGCCTAGCCTGGTCTTCTCGATCAGCAGCCAGGTGCCGATGCAGACGATGAGCGAAGCCGCCACCACCCAGCCGCGATAATTGGGCAGGAACATGAAGCCGAGATTGGTGCCGCCGGCAAGCAGCGCGGGCACGGCGTATGGATTGCCGGAGACGCCGTAATAATAGCGGAACACGCCTTCGATGACCAAGGCGAGGCCAAAGGTGAAGAGCAGGCCATAGAGTGGGTCGAGGCGGTAGAGATGCGACAAAGCAAGGCGCTCGACCGCCATGCCGAACAGGCCGACGACAAGCGGCACCAGGACCAGCGCCAGCCAGTAGCCGACGCCCAAATGCACCAGCAGCAGATAGCCGATGAAGGCGCCCAGCATATAGAGCGCACCATGGGCGAAATTGATTATGCGCAGCAGGCCGAAGATGACGGCGAGCCCGAGGCTGAGCATGGCGTAGAAGGAGCCGTTGATCAGGCCAACGAGGAGTTGGCCGAGGAACGCCTGGATGGGGATGCCGAAGATCATGGTCATGGCACCATCATACCCCCAGCACCTCGTGCAGCTTGTCGGTATGCGCGGTCAGCTGGCCGACGGCAAAACCCTCCACCACCTTGCCGTGGTCCATCAGGTAGAAGCGGTCGGCGATGCGGGCGGCGAAGCGGAAGTTCTGCTCGACCAGCAGGATGGTCATGCCGCGCTTCTTCAACGTCGCCAGCAACTCGCCGATTCGCTGGACGATGACGGGCGCCAGGCCCTCCGTCGGCTCGTCGAGCAAAAGCATCTCGACGCCGGTCCGCAGGATGCGGGCGATGGCCAGCATCTGCTGCTCGCCGCCGGACAGCTTCGTGCCCTGGCTGTTGCGGCGTTCCTTGAGGTTCGGGAAAAGTTCGAATATCTCCTCAACGCTCATGCCGCCCTCGGCCACGACCGGCGGCAGGATCAGGTTCTCGTCGACGGTAAGAGTGGCGAAGATGCCGCGCTCCTCCGGCACGAAGCCGATGCCCTGATGCGCGACGCGGTGCAACGGCAGGCGGATCAGGTCCTTGCCGTTGAAGGTGACGGAGCCGGTGCGCTTGCGGATCAGGCCCATGATGGCCCGCAGCGTCGTCGTCTTGCCGACGCCGTTGCGGCCAAGCAGCGTCACGGTCTCGCCGCGCATGACGTCGAGGTTGACGCCATGCAGCGCATGGCCCTCGCCGTACCAGGCGTGGAGATCGCGCACGGCAAGCAGCGGCTCACTCATGCTCGGTCCCCATGTAGGCGACGCGCACACGCTCGTCCTTGCTGACTGTGGCGTAGTCGCCGGCCGCCAGGACCTGGCCGCGCTGCATGACGGTAATCCAGTCGCAGAGATCGGCAACGACGGTGAGATTGTGCTCGACCATCAGCACGGCGCGGTCTTTTGCCAGCGCGCGGATAATGCCGGAGATCGTGCCGACATCCTCATGCCCCATGCCGGCCATCGGCTCGTCAAGCAGAAGCACCTTCGGTTCGAGCGCCAATGTGGTCGCGATCTCCAGCACGCGCTTGCGGCCATAGGAGAGATCGCCGGCGAGACGATGCGCGGCGTCATCGAGGCCGACGATGGCGAGCAGCTCGCGCGCCCTCGGCGTAAGCCGATCCAACGCCGAGACCGGGCGCCAGAACTGGTAGCCCAGCCCGCTTGGACGCTGCAGCGCCACGCGAACATTGTCGAGCACGGAGAGGTGCGGAAAGATCGCCGATATCTGGAAGGAGCGGACGAGCCCCATGCGCGCCACTTTCGCCGGCGGCGTGCGGGTGATGTCGGTGCCGAGCAATTCGATCCTGCCGCTGGTCGGCTGCAGGAATTTGGTCAAGAGGTTGAAGATGGTCGTCTTGCCGGCGCCGTTCGGGCCGATCAGCGCATGGATCTTGGCGTGATGGACGTCGAGGTCGACATCCTTCACCGCGACGAAGCCGGCGAAGTCGCGCCGCAGGCCGCGGGCGGAAAGCACCACCCGCGGCATCTGGTCCGTGCTGCCCGGCCGGACAGCGGTGGCGGTGTCGAGCGTCACTTGGCGACGAGCGGACAGCCGCTGTCCTCGGCCTTCATGAAGGCCTTGTCGCCCGGAATGGTGGCCAGATAGGTGTAATAGTCCCAGTCCTTCTTCGACTCTTCCGGCTTCTTGACCTGGTAGAGATACATGTCGTGCACCATCGAGCCGTCGGCCTGCACCTTGCTGTTGGCGGTGAAGACGTCGTTGACCGGCATCTCATGCAGCTCCTTGGCAACCGCCTCGGTCTCGTCGGTGCCTGCCTTGTCGATGGCCTTCAGATACTGCGTCACGGCCGAATAGGTGCCGGCCTGGATCATGTTCGGCATGCGGTTGGTGCGCTTGAAGAAGCGCTGGGCGAATTCACGGCTCTTGTCGTCGCGATCCCAGTAGAACCCTTCGGTTAGCACCACGCCTTGCGCCGCCTGCAGGCCCAGCCCGTGCACTTCGGCGAGTGTGAAAAGGAGCGCGGCCAGCCGCTGGCCGCCGGCGACGATGCCGAATTCGGCTGCCTGCTTGATCGAGTTCGAGGTGTCGAGGCCGGCATTGGCGAGCCCGACGATCTTGGCGCCGGAGGACTGCGCCTGCAGCAGGAAGGAGGAATAGTCGGTGGAGCCGAGCGGATAGCGCACCTCGCCCAGCACCTTGCCGCCGCTCGCCTCGACCAGCTTGGCGGTCTGATCTTTCAGCGAATAGCCAAAGGCATAATCGACGGTGATGAAATACCAGCTATCGCCGCCCTGCTTCACCAGCTGGCCGCCGGTGCCGACCGCTTGGGAGTGCGTGTCGTAGGCCCAGTGGAAGCCATAGGGCGAGCACTGCTTGCCGGTGAGGTCGGTGGAAGCCGCCCCGGTGACGATATCGATCTTCTTCTTTTCCTTCGAAAGCCCCTGGACGGCCAAAGCCACGGACGATGTCGTGAGCTCCATGATCGCGTCGACCTGCTCGGTGTCGTACCACTGGCGCGCGATGTTGGAGGCGATGTCGGGCTTGTTCTGATGATCGGCGCTGACGATCTCGATCGGCGCGCCCTGCACCTTGCCGCCGAAATCATCGACCGCCATCTTGGCGGCCTCGACCGACCACTTGCCGCCGAAATCGGCATAGACGCCCGACTGGTCGTTGAGGATGCCGATCTTGACCTTGCCATCGGAGATTTCGCCAGCCGCGGCCGGCATTGCGGATGCCGCAAGGAGCGCGGCCGAGACGAGATAGGATGCTTTCACTGGTGGTTCCTCCCATGTGGCAACCACGGGAAACGCGGCTGCCTCGCGATGGTTCAACAGTTCCTTCGGATTTTGGATTGGAGCCTCGATCCCGCTCTGCCGCTCCTCCTCTGGCGGGCCCTCCTGTTTGCGAGCTGGGCCGCAGCGTGCCTTGGGTGCACGGGCGCGAGCCTAGCACCACATGTCGCAGGCCGAGAATGCTATTTTCGTAGCATGGCAGATGGATGGGATGCCCGGTTGCCGGAGATGATCGAGAGACGCTCACGCGGTGATGAGACGCCCGGGACGGTCAAGCGCGAGCGGCGGCTTTTTTATCGTCTTTGTTGCCTTGATCGGCCAAGTGGTAAGGGACGATCAGAACCTCTGCAGGGATATGCCATTCACGGTTGAGCTTAAAAGCCATGTCCATCGTCAGCGCTCGCTTGCGGGCTAGAATCTCAGATGCGCGCGATGCTGACCCGAGCAGCTTTACCAGCGCGTGCCTGCTGAGATTGGCCATCTCCATATGAGCAGTGATGGCGTCCACCGGGTCGGTTTCCGCGATAGGGTAGTGTTTTGCCTCATATGCTTCGATGAGCTCAGCAAGAACATCGAAACGGTCAGCATCAGGCGTGCCGGGAATGGGCTCCTTGTCAAAATAGCGAGTGATCTCCGCAATCGCCCAATCGTAATCGGCTTCGGTCTTAATCGGTCGGATATTGTCCATCACACCTTCTCCGCGTCTATCTTGTCGTACTCGGCGTGAGTGCCGACGAATTTGATGAGCACCCGCTTGAACGTGTAGCTGACATGCACAATCAGCCGGTATCTATTGCCCGCAATATCGAACACCAGACGGTTATCAGCTAAGAAATCGACGTTTGCGCCGAACTGTTCCTTGATATCAGCCGGCCCCTTCCATTCGACCTTGCTCGACGCATTGAACCAGGCCGTCAGCGGCACTTTGGATTGCGGGTGCTTCGTCCAGAAGGTGACGAGCGTTTTCCTGCTTACGATCTGCATGAACCGATATAGCCATTTCCCAAACTGGGAACAAGAGGAATTTACCCAAATTGGGAAATATCCATCTCATCGACGCCCGCTCACCACGGCAGCCGCTTGCCGTCGCGAAAAAAGCCGCCGGTCGGACCCGTCGTCGGGCAAGGTCGCGGCCCAGACGATGCCGGCGGCGCCAGACACAATCCGGAAACAAGATTCAACAGTCGGGAAAAACTCGCGAAAAGAGCCGGTGTCATAACGGTACCCGCAGCAGCCGATCCACCACGGCGCGCAACAACAGACATTGATCCGAACCCAAGGAAAGCCGATTATGAAGAAGACCGTTCTTTCCGCACTCGGCCTCGCCGTCGCTCTCGCTTTCGCCGTGCCCGCCGCCAACGCCCAGACCACCACCACGACGACCGCCGCCCCGGCGACGAGCACCACTGCTCCTGCCGCGACCCCGGCCGCTTCCGAGACGGCGAAGGCTGGCGCCAATGGCCCGCACAAGAAGCTCAGGAAGCACCACCGTCATCATGCTCGCAAGCATCATCACGTGAAGAAGCACCACGTGCGCAAGCACCATGTGATGAAGAAGCATCTTGCGAAGAAGGCCGCATAAGGCCTGACGCGTTGCGGCCTTCATGACCGGATGATCCGAGACCGCTTACTAAGGGTTCAGGATCATCGCTTCCCGAAAACGCCGCCCTCCCTCCCGGGCGGCGTTTTTGTTTGCGGACTCAGTGGGCAACCCCCTGCAACCATTTCGGGATCATGCCTTACTTCTTCTGCGGGTGGATCGTCTCGCCCCGCTTCAACATCGCCACCAGATCAGCAATCTTCTTCTTGCGGCCGGCCTCGGTCTTCATGTTGTGGACGCGGAAGGCGAGCGCGAAGCGGTTCTGTGCCGAAAGCTTCTCCAGCACCGCTTTCGCCTTCGGTTCGGCATCGATCGCGGCCTGCAGGTCGGGCGGGATGGTCATCTCCTTCGATCCGCCATAGGCGCGGTCCCAGCGACCGTCGGCCTTGGCGGCCTCGACCTGCTTGAGGCCATGCTCGGTCATGCGGCCCGCCTCGATCAGGCGCGCGACATTGTCGATGTTGATCTTGCTCCAGATGCTCTTCCTGCCGCGCGGCGTGTAGCGCTGCAGGAAACTCCTCTCGTCGAGCGACTTCCGCACCGCGTCGATCCAGCCGAAGCAAAGCACGACGTCGATCGCCTCCTTTGGCGTGATCGAGGCGAGGCCAGAACCGACCTTGTGGATCTTGATCCAGACCTCGCTTTCGCTGGCGTGGTTGTCGGCAAGCCAGGCATGGAAGCTTTCGGCATCCGCGAATTCGCGCACCTTGTCCGGATCGACCTTAATGGGGGCCATCGTTGTTCCTCCTTGCGCGGCGCCGAAGTTGCTAATCTCCCCTCTCGTGGGGGAGATGGCCGGCAGGCCAGAGGGGGGCGCTGTCCCGCCGACCGACAATGACGTTCGTTCTATCCGATCGAGATGAAACTGAAAGGTCGCATTCCTTCGCGCCCCCCTCTGCCCTGCCGGGCATCTCCCCCACAAGGGGGGAGATCGGCTGAACCGCCATCGGAGTTTCCGATACCACCATCGGTTTCTTCCGTTTCCGCTTCGCGCCAGGGTCTGCCAAACCCCTCCATGCAAAGGAAAGGCATGGACATGGAGAAGCAAAAAATCCTGGTCGCCGGCGGCAGCTCGGGCATGGGGCTGGCGCTCGCCAGGCGATGCCTCGAGGAAGGCGCGCACGTCATCATCGCTGGGCGCGGCGAAGCGAAGCTGGGCGCGGCGCGGGAAGAACTGGGCCAGCCGGGCACGCTCGAAACAGCCGTGGTCGATATCAGCCGCGAGGATGAGGTCGCCGCACTGTTTCAGCGCATCGGCAGGCTCGACCATATCGTCAGCACGGCGGCCGACATCGAAGGCGCCTACCGGCTGTTGCCCGAGATCGAGCTTTCAGCCGCGCAAAAGGTGGTGGAAAGCAAGTTCTACGGGCCGCTTTTGCTCGCCAAGCATGGCGCGCCGAAGCTGCCGCCGAGCGGCTCGCTCACCTTCGTCTCGGGCATTGCCGCCTACCGGCCGGCGGCACGCGGCGCGGTCGTTGCCGCCGTCAACGCCGCATTGGACGGGCTGGTGCGGGCTTTGGCCGTCGAACTGGCGCCGATCCGGGTCAACGCTGTCTCGCCCGGCTGGGTCGACACGCCGATCTGGAAGTTCGTCGCCGGCGACAAAAAGGACGACACGCTTGCGGCGATGGCGAAACGACTGCCGGTAGGTCGGGTCGGAAAGCCGGAGGACATCGCCGACGCAATCCGCTTCCTGATCGGCAATGGCTTTACGACGGGAGAGACGCTGCATATCGAGGGCGGGCATCGCCTGGTGTGACCAAGGCGAATCCCTCCCCTATGGCGGTGAGCAGTGCCTTAAGCGCCGGTGGCTGGACGCGCCGGCGGCGCCAGATCATCACACGTCCGCCGAGCGGACCGGCCCAGGCCAGGCAAGCTCGGACACCTCGCCGCGATCGATCGCGGCGGCGACCGCGATCCGCGGAACGAGACCGAAGCCGGCGCCGGCCGCCACCAGCCCGGCAATGGCGTCGATGCTGCCGGCTTCGGCGGCGAGGTTGGGATTGCCGAGGCCTGCCTCGGCGAATGCCTTGTCGACCATGGCGCGGTAGACGCAGCCTGTCTCGGTGGCGACGAAATGCTTCTCGGCCAGCGTCGCCAGATCGACATCCGCCCGGTTGTCGCCGGGCGGCGCTATCAGCGCCAGTGGCTCGATCGCCATGACGCGCCTGGCAAGGCGGCGGTCCGTCTCACCAACATCGATCTCTGGGGGCCGCTCGAAGCAGAAAGCGACGTCGATCTCGCCGTCGCCCAGCCTGCGCAGCAACTCGCCGCTTCCGGCTATCTTCAGCTTGATGTCGATGTCCGGATGACCGGCGCGGAAGCCGGCAAGCCAGCCGGCAAGCGTTGCCGAGGCGATGGTCTCCAGCGCGCCGATCGACACTGTGCCGGCCGTCCCGGCCCTCGTGGCATCGATGGCGGCCCGCGCGTCGCCGGCGAGCGCCAGCAGCTCCTCGGCATAGGGTTTCAGCGCCTCGCCGGCCGGCGTCAGGGTGAGCCCCTGCCGCGAGCGGGTGAAGAGACTGGCGCCAAGTTCGGTCTCCAGCGCCTGGATCTGGTCGCTGACGCTCGACTGGGCGAGATAGATCTCCTGCGCCGCGCGCGTGACGTTGCGGGTACGCGCGACCGCGAGAAAGGTCTTCAGCAGCCTGGGATGCACCGGCGCTCCGAGCCTACTGCAGCTGCGGCTTCTTCAGGAAGGAATTGCGGTCCGCGGATTTGACGCGCAGCCATGTCTCGCGGCCGTCGCGCACGACGCGCAGCGGAATTTCCGCACCGGCCGGGTTCTGCCAGAGTTTTCTGTAGAAATCGGCCAGACCATCGACTTCGCCGTCGCGCACATCGGAGATGATGTCGCCCTGGCGCAAGCCCGCCTGTGCGGCCGGGCCGCCTTCGGCGACGCTCATCACCACCACCATGCCGTTCGACTCGGCCGAGAAGGCGCCGAGCCACGGACGCGGCGCCTTCGCCGCCTGGCCGCGCTTGATCAGATCGTCGAGGATCGGCGTCAGAAGATCGATAGGCACGACCATGTTGATGTCGGCCACCTCGCCGGCGCGGCTCATCTGCAGGCGCAGCGAGCCGACGCCGAGCAGCTTGCCGGCGCGGTCGAACAGCGCGGCGCCGCCCCAGGACGGATGCGCGGGCGCCGTGAAGATCGCCTCGTCGATCAGATATTCCCAATAGCCCGCGAATTCCTGCTTGGTCACGATATGGGCGTCGACCTGCTGGCCGATGCCGTCAGCGAGCGTCACGGCATCGCCGATCTTGGCTTTCCGGGCATTGCCGAGCTGGACCGCCGGCAGGCCGAGCGGCGACAGCGCCTGCACGAGGCCGAAGCCGGTCTCCTGGTCGTAAGCCAGCGCATGCGCCGCCACCACACGGCCATCCTGGTCGGTCAGCCACACTTCCTCGGCCTCGGTAATCAGATAGCCGATGGTGAGCACAAGCCCATTGTCGCGGATCACCACGCCGCTGCCCTCGCGGCGCGTGCCCAGCGCATTGGCGGTGAAGGCGTCGTCCGGAACCGTGGCGCGCACGGCAACAACGGAGCGCGAAATTTTCTCGATGGTCATCGATCCATCCTGCGTTGCGGGTCTCTGCCTATAAGTATGGCCGAAGGAGCGCCGTGCAAGGGCGGATTTCCCCTCGCCCAAGCTGGCATAAGCGCTAGTTCAACGAAGATTGAACTTTTTTCTTTGACGCGCGCGGAACCGCACCTAAGTCTATCGGCATCCGTGGCAGATGCCCGCACTTCACGAAACACAAGGCCTTCAACATGAACCAATATGTCCCGCCGAAAGTCTGGACCTGGAACAAGCCAAATGGCGGTGAGTTCGCCTCGATAAACCGGCCGATCGCGGGCCCCACGCATGACAAGAAACTGCCGGTCGGCAAGCAGCCGCTGCAGCTCTACTCGCTGGCCACGCCCAATGGCCAGAAAGTGACGATCATGCTGGAGGAGCTTCTGGCGCTCGGCCACAAGGGTGCGGAATACGATGCCTGGCTGATCAAGATCAGCGACGGCGACCAGTTCGGCTCGGGCTTTGTCGACGTCAATCCGAATTCGAAGATCCCGGCGCTGATGGACCATAGCGAGCCGAAGCCGGTGCGCGTGTTCGAATCCGGCTCGATCCTCACCTACCTCGCCGAGAAGTTCGGCGCATTCCTGCCGACCGAACGCGCGGCGCGGGCGGAAACCTTCTCATGGCTGTTCTGGCAGATGGGCTCGGCGCCTTATCTCGGCGGCGGCTTCGGCCATTTCTATGCCTATGCGCCCGAAAAGATTGAATACGCCATCGACCGCTTCGCCATGGAGACCAAGCGGCAGATGGATGTGCTCGACCGCCGGCTGGCGGAGAGCGAATATCTCGCGGGCCCCGACTACACGATCGCCGACATTGCGGTCTGGCCCTGGTATGGCGGGCTCGCCAAGGGCCGCAGCTACACCAACTCCGCCGAGTTCCTCTCGGTGCACGAATACAAGAATGTGCAGCGCTGGGCCGACGCGATCGACGCGCGGCCTGCGGTGAAGCGCGGCCGCATGGTCAACCGCATGTCCGGCGATCCGGCCTTCCAGCTGCGCGAGCGCCACGACGCCAGCGACTTCGAGACGAAGACGCAGGATAAGCTGCAAGCGGCGGAGTAATGTAATCTCGCCCTCGTGCGGGAGATTGGCCGTCCCGTTACCTCCCATATGTGTATGTCACGGTCGCCTGGCCGAGCGCAGAGCTTTTAGCGGCGACCGAGATCATCTCCGGCAAGGGGTTGGCCGGTATGCGCAATGTCTTTTCACCCAGCGCATAGAGCGTGAAGACATAGTGATGGTCGCCGCTGCCGGGCGGCGGGCACGGGCCGAAATAGCCGGCGCGGCCGACGCCGCCTTTGCCCTGCACGGAGCCCTTGGGCATGCGCTTGCCGCCCTGCGCGCCGGCGCCCTCGCGCAGACCCTTGGCGCTCGCCGGGATGTTCCAGGCCAACCAGTGCCAGAAGCCCTTGCCGCCATTGGCATCGGTGTCGAACATGGTCAGCGCGTAGCTTTTCGTTCCGGCCGGCGGATCCTTCCAGGCAAGCGCGATCGAGACGCTCTGCCCGCCACAGCCGGCTTTGTCGCCGAGATATTTCGCGTCCCATTTGCCGTTCGACACCGACGGGCTGGATATCTCGAAGGCCGCCGCCTGACTGGCGAAGGCGACAAGGGCAAGCAAAGTGAAGCCGAGGCGCAAGGTCATCTGATCCTCCCTGAATAACGCAGCGTAGCCGAAAAGCGGCCCGAAAAAGGGCAAGTTAGCGCGGCCGCCTGCCGGGACAATGAAAAAGCCCCGCCGGTGGAGGCCGTCGGGGCTCTTTCGTTCGGACCGTGGAGGTGGGACCCCACGGCCGGGTCGATCCAGGGGGTTGGATCGATCGCGACACTAGCCGAGGAATCGGGCGCGCGGACAATCACGCCTGCGCACGACCAATCACGCCTGCGCGAGTGGACGGCCGGCTGCTGATCTCCCTGGAGGAAGATCAGCCCCGCAGCAGCTTTGCCAGTCTCGGCACGCCTTCGTTCACCGCGTGGTCGTCGGCAAGCGTGAATGACATGCGCAGCGTGTTGCGGCCGGTGCTGTCGGCGTAGAAGGCGTTGCCCGGCACGAAGGCGACGCGCGCCTCCTTGATCGAGCGCGCCAGCAACTCGGTGGCATCCGTACCTTGCGGCAGCGTCAGCCAGACAAACATGCCGCCGTCCGGACGGCTCCAGGAAATGCCGGCGGGCATGTCGGCTTCCAGCGCGGAAAGTAGCGCATCGCGGCGCTTTCGGTAGGCGCCGATCAGCTTTTCCACCTGGGCGTCGAAAATGGTTTCGGCGACGCGGTGCATGACCATCTGGTTGATCGAGGGGCTGTGCAGGTCGGACGCCTGCTTCATCAGCACCAGTTTCTCCACCACATGGCGCGGCGCGCAGACCCAGCCGACGCGCATGCCGGGCGACAGGATCTTCGAGAACGACCCGCAATAGAGCGTGCGTGCACGATCGATGCCGCCGGAGCGGGCGCAATCGAGCGCAAGGATCGGCGGTTCGCCCTGGCCGTCATAGCGCAGCGCGCGGTAGGCGGCATCCTCAATCACGGCGATGTCGAGCTCACCGGCGAGGTCGAGCACCGTCTCGCGCTGCTTGGTATCCAGCGTATTGCCGGTCGGATTCGCGAAATCCGGCACCAGATAGGCGAACTTCACCTTGCCGCCATTTGCCGCCGCTGCCGCGCGATAAGCCTCGGGCGTCATGTTGCCGCCGGCGGTGTTCAGCCGGTCGTAGCGCGGCTCATAGGCGTTGAAGGCCTGCAGCGCGCCGAGATAGGTCGGCCATGTCACCAGCGCAGTGTCGCCGGGGGACAAAAAGAGCTTGCCGAGATAGTCGAGCGCCTGCTGCGAGCCGGAGGTGATGAAGATGTTGCCCTCGTCGCATTGAACGCCAAGCTTGCCCATGTAGGCGGCCAGCCATTTGCGCAGCGGCAGGAAACCCTCGCTGACCTGGTACTGCAGCGCGGCGCCCGCCTCCTTGCCGCCCAGCACGGCCTGGTAGGCATCGCCGATGGCTTCGGCCGGAAACAGCGACGGGTCGGGAATGCCGCCGGCGAAGGAGATGATGTCGGGCTGGTCGAGCAGCTTCAACAGCTCGCGGATTTCCGAAGCCTTCATGCGCGAGGAACGCGAGGCCAGAAGGTTCAACAGGGTCAAGACGCACCTCCCGCAGCGTGCTTCTATTTAGGTCAGCTTAGTTGACCTATTATCAGGCCTGGCCTTTCGCGTGAATACACAAAACGGTCATGGCTCATCGTCCAGGCAACATTTGGCCCACAGATTTTCGCAAATGCTAATGAAAAGCCATTGCACGCTCGGCAAGGCCAGCGCACGATTATGACCAGAAACTGGAAGTTGATAGAAAATCAATCCGGAGCAAATGGGGGAACGCGTATGACGCTCGAGGTCATCGGGGCCGGCTTCGGCCGCACCGGCACGTGGTCGACTTTCGCCGCGCTGAACAGGCTCGGCTTTCCGAGCTACCACATGCAGGAAGTCATCATCAACAAGGCCAACAAGGGCCATCTCGACTTCTGGCGCAAGGTGGCGAACAGCCCGCCCGGCGCGCAGCATGACTGGAACCGGGTCTTCGCCAATTATCGGGCGACCGTCGACAATCCGGGCTGCTGCGTGTGGCGCGAGCTGATGGCCGCCTATCCGGAAGCCAAGGTGCTTCTGACCCTGCATCCGCGCGGAGCCGAGGCCTGGTACGACAGCACCATCGACACGATCTACTTCACCGAGAATGTCTGGCAGTTCAGGGTGCTGGAATGGCTGACGCCGTTCGGCCGCAAGTTCGGCGACATGTCGCGCAAGCTGGTCTGGGGCCGGACGCTGAAGGGCGTGATGAACGACCGCGACAAAGCGGTGGCGCGTTATAACGCCTATGTCGACGAGGTGAAGGCGGCGGTGCCGCCTGAGAAGCTGCTTGTCTTCAAGGTCAGCGACGGCTGGGCGCCGCTCTGCGATTTCCTTGGCGTCGCGATGCCCAACGAACCCTTCCCTAATCTCAATGATCGCGCCAGCATCAAGAAGATCATCAACGAGATGATCGTGGGATCTTATCTGATGCTTGCCGGCGTGGCGGTCCTAATCGCGCTGGCCATCGGCGCCCTGTGGTGGTGGCTGGCGTAGCGGCCACCCGGATCGGCCTGCCAGGGCCGCGGCGCTCCGGCTCCGGCGGCCGCGCGATTAGAACGGCAAACGGATCTCGTCAGGTTCGATCCTGTCAGGCCAGCCGATGTCCTTCTGGATCTCCGTCGGCAGCTCGTTAAGCTCGCGCGCCGTGCGGCGGCGCTTGCTGGCCTGCGCGAAGGCGGCGCGGATTCGGTTGAGACTTTTGAACATGAAAAACCTCCTAAATCAGCGGCGGAAAACCGGTGCCGCCTCTTCCCGGCGTCGCTTTTGCGATGCGTCTGTAACCGGTGGATTGCGCGCGAACGGTGAAATGCTTCACGAAGCCGGAACGGCTTGAAACATATGCATGCAAATTAGTTTGCAGGATCAGCCACGCGGTCTGCATGAAAACCAGGAGCTTGCATGACCTGCATGTCAGACACTTGGGCTGGTCGCCTTGATGGATTGATTCACGTCTCCGAGAGGGAGGCGAATAGCGCGAGTTGTAGCTCGGCAACAAATTAACGGCTTCTAATTCACCTGGTTTTCGGCCCCACTTTCCCGCCTCGCGCCACTTCCCAGCCCGCGCGATAGACTATGCGATCCTTTGGCACCGCCACCACCGCTTCCGGGACATGCTCGGCCTTCAGCGCAACGAAATCCGCCTTGGCGCCGACAGCGATGCCGTAGCCTTCGAGCCCCAGCGCCTTGGCGCCGGCGTGGCTGACCACGTCGTAGGCGGCCTCCAGTTCCCAATCTTCGTAGAAGCCGGAGCGGTAGCCGATCATGTTGGCGCGGTTTAGCATGTCGCCATCGCCATAGGGCCACCATGAATCGCGGATGTTGTCGGAACCGGCGAAGACGGTGACGCCCGCCTTGCGCAGCGCCGCCACCGGCGGGAATGGATGATCGCCGGGCGCGTTGGTCATGATGGCGACGCCGGCGCCGGCGATCCGCTCGCCAGCCTTGGCCAACGCATCGGCGGAGATGTCGCCCAGCCCGAAGGCGTGGCTGACGACAACCTTTCCCTGCATGCCCATTGTCGCGGTCCGGGCGGCGATCTCCTCGATCTCGAACAGGCCGAGTGTGCCGCGGTCATGCAGGTGGATGTCGATTCCGGCGCCGCGTTTTTCGGCAAGGCCGAACACCACATCGAGATGGCCCTTCACGTCGCGATCGAAGCTTGCCGGGTCGAGCCCGCCGATCAGGTCACAGCCGAGCTTGAGCGCCTCGTCGAGCAACTCCGCGGTGCCTGGCGAGGACAGAATGCCGCTCTGCGGGAAGGCGACGAGCTGGATGTCGATGAGGTCGCGGTATTTCTCCCGCACCGCTAGGATCGTCTCCACATGCTTCAACCCAACCGCGGCGTCGACCATGACATGGCTGCGCATGGCGAGGCTGCCATTGCCGACGCAGAGCTCGAGCTGGTTTCTCGCCCGCTCCGCCATGGGTGCTGCCTGCTGGAGGTTGCGCATCTGGACGGCAACCCGCTCGCGCACGTCGAAGCCGTTGGTGCAGGGAATGTACGGGCGCCAGACATCGCCGTAGAAGGAGGTGTCGAGATGGATGTGGCCCTCGACGAAAGCCGGCAGGACGAGCTGGCCGGCGAGGTCGACGGCACCGGACCTGGCTGCATTGCCGGCCGGAGCGATGGCGCTGAAGCGGCCGTCGGCGACGATGAGGTCACGGAGCGAGCCATCGGCAAGCCTGGCGTTGAGAAAACGAGTCTGATCCACGATGCAATCCGTTGACAAGGAAGGCGTCAGTCGTCGCCGGTCGAACGGACGAGGTCAATGCGGCAAGGGATAGAAAGTGTTTCGCCTTGCCTTCTCGTTGTGGGGGGCGGCAAGCTCAACCCTCGGCATATACCGTTTTCGCGGAAGTTTCAGCGGGCGGCAGATATGCGATGGTGAAGCCTGCGGTATGAGGCCGCCGTGGTCGACGCGGACGCCCAAGCACATCCCCAACAATGCGCCCCCAACGGCCGCGTCGACCATGAACGGAAATGGCAATGGCGACCCAGGTCGCCGTTTTTCGACCGACCCGCCTAAGTCAGCCTTGAATCCTGGCGTATTCGGCGACCAGCGGCTCATATTCCTCGAAGGCAGGCAACGTCGCGTAGCTGTGCACGGCCGATGTCGCCGCCCAGGGCAATTTCTCACTTGTCCAGGTTTCGATGAAGGGCGCGAACCAGGCATGGTCGTCGAGCATGGTCGGGCGCAGGTTGACGAACCAGTCGATCCCCTCCGGCCGCGTGAACATCCAGGTCATGCAGTAGCCGCAGAAATAATGTTTCGAGGCGCCATGCAGGCCGCCGACCACCGGTTCGCCCTTCGTCACCTCGAAACCTTCCGAGGGGATCGCCGCGCTCAGCGAATAGGCGCTGGACGACATCGACTGGCAACCCGTGCAATGGCAGGCCATGGTGAGCAGCGGCTTTGCCGAGATTTTCAGGCGCACGCGGCCGCAGCGGCAGCCTCCTTCGGCGGGAAGAGAAAGACTTGGCAAGATGGGCTCCTGAGGTTGGGGGTCTCCCTTCTCCCACAAGGGAAGAAGGGGAAGGCGCGCTCAGCCTTCGATCAACTCCGCCGTCGTCGCCATCCGCACGCCCTGCCCCGCGAAAGCCTTGTTGTGGCGGGCAATGATGTCGGGCGCGTTTTCCTCCAAAGAATCCAGCGTCGAATGCGCGTCCGAAACCACGGTGACGCCAAATCCCTCGGCAAAGGCACCCTTCACGGTGGCGGCGACGCAGAAATCAGTCTGGGCGCCGAGGAGCACGACGTCCTTCGCGCCGTGTCCCGCCACCCATTCAACGAGTTCGGGATTCGAGAAGGCGTTGCCGACGGTCTTGCCGAAGGTCGGTTCGTGGGCGGCCTGACCGAGCAGCGGCCATACCGGCCAACCGGAAGCGCCCGGCGCCAGCGGATCGCCTTCCGGTCCGTCATGGCGGATGAACGCCACTTTGCGGCCGGAACGCCGTGCCCAGTCGATCAGCCGACGGGCACGCTCGGCGATCGTGTCGGCGTCATGGATCGGCGGATCGAACCGACCGTCGAACATGCCGGTCTGCAGGTCGATGACGATCAGCGGCGCGGCGGCGGAGGGGGCTGTGTCTGGCATGGCGCGAAGATAGCGTGGGTGGGGGGCGGGTCAAGGACGAGGCAGGAGCCAACAAGCAGCAACTCGCGCAAACCATTTACAATTTTGAGTTGCATTCAGGATTAATCACAACTAAGATGATCGAGAGATCGGGGGATGACAATGGATGAACAATACACCGTATTCCTGATCGGAGGAGGCACGGGAGGTGACGAGCAGGCGGTGTTCACGCCGCACGATGCGGGGACCCGATGCAGGCTCACCTGCAGCTATCGCAATAAAGTCATCGCTGCTGAAGAAGACGACTATTTCGAAGCCCTATGCCAAATCCGCAATCAGCTCGAAGTGGAAGGACTACTACCCTTTTGTTATGGCGCGAGCGCCAATGTTTTCCCTGAAGGCACCGTGACAGAGATGAGTCGAGGATTGGTGGTCTGCAAAGTGAAAACGGGCGAGCGTCCCAAGAAGAGCGACTTAGTCAATATATTTGACGATGGCTATGACGTGATGCCCGTGTTCGTCTCGATGCAGCAGAAGTTTTGGGATTCGTGGCTCGCCTCCCTGCCCCGATCACAAGACCCGGAGATAGCGAACTCGACGGACGGTGCAACCCACTCCCTCTGGCAGTCTCTAACACTTCGCTTTGCCAAGATGTTGAAATCGCTTTTTCCACTGTCAGGGGGAAGATAAGGCACCTGGCTTCTACGACATCAGCGGCATCGGCCCCTTCAGCGCCTCCGCCAGCGCGTCGCGGAACACCGCGATCGGACGCGCCAGCCTGCCGGCCGGCGGGCGGTGGAGCAGCCAACAGCGCACCTGCGGCTTGAAGCCTGGGCAGTCGACCACCTCGACCGCATCGCGCCATTGGCTGCCGGACAGCGCGCCCGGCGTGACGACGCCGATGCCGTGGCCGCGCGCCACCAGCGACATTCTCAGATCCGCGCCCTGCGCCTCCACGCCGACATGGAACGGCAGCCGCGCCGCCTCGAAGCGATGGCGGATGAAGGCGCGGAAGCCGCAGCCGGTTTCGTTGAGCACCCAAGGGTAGCGCGCAAGATCGTTGAGCTCGGCCGGCTTCGGCACGCCGAGGCCTGGCGAAGCCACCAGCAGCACCGCCTGCACGCCGAGATCGTCGCCGACGAGCTCCGGCGGCGGCGCGACGCCCTCGGCCAGACAGACGGCGACCGCGTCGATCTCGCTGTGCAGCACCTGCTCCACCAGGCGCGGCGACAGGCTGGAGGTGATATTCAGCGTCAATTGCGGGAAGGCCGCGCGAAGACTGTCGAGCGGCTCGGACAGCGCGCTGGTCGACAGATAAGGCATGATGCCGAGGCGGAACTCGCCCCTCACCTCGCCGGCCGGCGAGACGCCCGCCTTCAGATCCTCCAGCGAGCGCAGCAGCCGACGGCCATGCTCATAGGCCTCGCGACCCGATGCGGTGGGTTTGAGCGGCTTCGACTGGCGGTCGAGCAAAGGCGTCGCCAGCCGCTCCTCGAGATTCTGCACCCGGCGCGTCACGCCGGGCTGGGTGAGATTGAGCCTGGCAGAGGCGCCGACGATGGAGCCGGTTTCGACGACGGCGACGAAGGCTTCAAGGTCATGGATGTTCATGCGTATCTCGCATAATCATTATCAAATAATTTCAATTGTAGCATTATGATCAGCGCGAATAAAGTCCTCGCGAGATATGCAAACAGCGAGGCTACCCATGAACGGAACAGACAACGCCCGGATCGCGACGGCCGAGTTCGCCGATCCGTCGCCGCATGCCGGCGGCGGCACGATCACGCGATCCCAGACGCTGCTGTTCGCCGCTTCGGTCGGCATCATCGTCACCAATCTGTTCGCGCCGCAGACGCTGGTCGGGCTGATCGGACCGTCGCTGGGCGCGGCGGCATCGGAAAGCGGCCTAGTGTCGATGGCCACCTGCTCGGCTATGCGGCCGGACTGTTCTTCCTGGTGCCGCTGTCTGACCTGGTCGAGAACCGTGTGCTGGTGCTGCGCATGCTGTGCGCGGCCGCGCTGGCGGCGGCGGTCGCTTCATTCGCGCCGTCGGCCGCCTCGCTGCTTGCCGTGCTGTTCGTGCTTGGGGCGGCCTGTTCCTGCATCCAGGTGCTGGTGCCGGTCGCGGCCTCGATGGCGCCGCCGGGACAGGACGGGCGCGTTATCGGTGACGTGATGAGCGGGCTGATGATCGGCATCCTGCTCTCGCGTCCGATCGCCAGCCTCGTCGCCGACGCCTTCGGTTGGCGCGCCTTCTACGGCATCAGCGCCGCGGCACTTGGGCTGCTCGCCATCCTGCTCGGCCTCGCCTTGCCAAGGCGCAAGCCTCTGGCGCATGCGAGCTATGCGGGGCTCATCGCCTCTCTGGTCGGACTTCTGGGTCAGGAACCGGTGCTGCGGCGGCGTGCCTTCACCGCGAGCCTGGTGATGGCGGCTTTCAGCGTGTTCTGGACGGCGGTGGCGCTACGCCTGTCCGCCTCGCCTTTCGACCTTGGCCAGAAAGGCATTGCGCTGTTCGCATTTGTCGGCGCCGGCGGCGCGGCTGTGACGCCGATCTTCGGCCGCGCCGGCGACCGCGGCTTTACGCGCACCGCCACGATCCTCTGCCATCTCGTGCTGATTGCGGCGCTCGGCCTCGCCGCATGGGCCGGGGCGGCCAAAGCCGGGGCATGGCTGCCGCTCATCCTGATGGGTGTCAGCGCCGTGCTGCTCGATTTCGGCGTCACCGGCGACCAGACGCTGGGCCGCCGTGCGGTTAATCTCCTGCAGCCCAAGGCGCGGGGCCGCATCAACGGGCTGTTCGTCGGCATCTTCTTCATCGGCGGCGCGATCGGCTCGCTGCTTGCCGGCATCGCCTGGACCTGGGGCGGCTGGAACGCGGTGTGCGCGGTTGGAGCGCTGTTCGGGGTGGTGGCGCTGGTGGTGGATTGGACCGAGTAGCTCGATCTTCTCCTCTCCGCTTGTGAAGGAGGAAGCTATCCAATCCCACCCGTCACCCTATACGCCCCGCTGACGCGCCCATCCGGCGACCTCACAATGGCCGTGACGATGGAGCCATAGGCGCCGCGCCAGACGCTGTGGAAGCCTTGATGGGTCGTGGCCGGTACGATCACGCGACCGGTGAATCGGTTAGCGCTGCCTTGCATGGAAACCGGCTCGCCGTTGACGTGGACTTTCACCACCGCCGCGTCGCCGGTCTCCAGCGCGATCGCGATCTCATCGGTGTCGCCGGCGCGGGTCGTCTCAGCCGTGAGCACCAGCGTGAGCAGGGGATCGCCAACACGACTCGACGCGCCCCTGCCCTCGAACACATCATCGGCCAGCGCCGGGGTGCGCGGCGGAACGGTGCGGCGCCTTGTGGAGCGCTCGTAATCACCGGCGATCATCAGCAATGCCACGTCGTCATAAGCCTTGCCAGCGAAGGTGAGGCCGACGGGCATGCCGATATCGGCCATGGTGCCCATCGGCACCGTCACCGTCGGGATGCCGAGATGCCGCCAGACCAGATTGCCGTTGGCGACCCAGGTGCCGTTTCGCCAGGCAAGCCGGGCGGAAGCCTCGTTGATGTCGGCATCGGCCGGACCGACATCGGCGACCGCCGGCAGCACCACGGCGTCGAGCCGGTTGGCATCGAGCCAGTCTTCGAACTCGGCGCGGCGCGTTGCTTCCAGGCCTTTCAGGCCCGCCTCGATGGTGGGAATGTCCGCAAGCGACGCCACCCCGCGCTTCGCTCGCTCGACATACTGCGCCAGCTCGAAATCGGCCTCGCCGTAACGGTCGCGCAACGTGCCCGGCGGCTGCGGGAAGATCTTTGCGCCGTCGACCGAAGCGAGATCGGGGATGGCCGGATCGGCATTGGCGCGCAGGAAATCGTCCCAGGACCAGATGGACAGGTCCCAGATCTCGCGTTCGGCGAATTCCGGCGGCACAAGGCCGCGGTCGACCATCGACAGCGCGCCCGGACGATCGCGCTCGTAGTTGGAGACGACAGGGAAATCGACCTCAACCACTTCGGCGCCGAGTGATTCAAGGTCGCGCGCCGCCTGCCGCCAGAGCTCAAGTACTGAGGCGCCGGTCTCGATCGGGCGGTCGGCGCCTTCGTCCTTGCCGATATACATTCTGGGCACACCGAGCCGCTTGCCGTTGAGTGCGCCTTGCAGAAGAAGCGCAGCATAGCTCGCCGGCCTGAGCTCGGATGCCTTCGGGATATTCACCCAAGGCTGCACGCGCCAGAAATCGCCGCGCGTCTCGTTGTCGTCGGCGACGATCACATCGAGCAGCTCCAGCATGTCGGGGATGGTGCGCGTATGCGGCACCACCACATCCATGGTCGGCACCAAAGGCCAGTTGCCGCGCACCGAGATCACGCCGCGCGAAGGCGTGTAGGCGACCAGCGCGTTGTTGGAGGCAGGCGCGCGCCCGGACGACCACGTTTCTTCGCCGAGCCCGAAGGCGGCGAAACTGGCTGCGGTCGCGGTGCCCGAGCCGTTGGACGAGCCGGAGGCGAAGGCGGCGGTGAGGAAATCCTTGTTATACGGACTTTCGGCGCGGCCATAGACGCCGCGCTGCATGCCGCCATTGGCCATCGGCGGCATGTTGGTGAGGCCGATCAGCACCGCGCCGGCCGCGCGTAGCCGGGCGATGGTGAAGGCGTCTTCCGTAGCGACGAGATGCTCGAAGGCCGGCGAGCCGGCGGCAACCGTCAGGCCCGTCGCCTTGTAGCTATCCTTGGCGGTGTAGGGGATGCCGTCGAGCGATCCGAGCGTCTTGCCCTCGCGCCGGCGCCGGTCGGACGCTTCGGCCTCCTCGAACATCTTCGGGTTGAGGATGGGCACGGCGTTGAGCGCGATGCCGTGGCGGTCGTAATGGGCGATGCGCCGCAGATACGCAGCGACAAGTTCGACGCTGGTGACGGTGCCATTTTCCAGCGCGCGGCGCAGATCGGCGATCGAGGCTTCGACGAGGTGGAGCATGATGGCGAGCGAATTCCCTTACAGAAGCTGCGTTCCGTCACACCCCCTCTGCCCTGCCGGGCATCTACCCCGCAAGGGGGAGATTGGATGTCGCGACGGCTTCGCCAATCGGCGACGCTGCAGAGAGGGCGCCGTCGCAGGAACTGCCAATCTTCCTCCTTGCGGGGAGATGCCCGGCAGGCCAGGGGGGCTGTCCAGCCGGCCTGTCAGGTAATCCAAGGGCGCTATTCATTTTTCCGGACGAATGCCCGCCTCTCGCTCTCGTGCTCTACGCTCGATCCACCAATCATTCTGCCAATCCTCATAGCCGAGAAGCGAGCCCTCCATCCGTTCGAGGGCTTCGTTCCAGCCGGTCTTGGCGGAGACTTTCGATGCCAGCAGATATGCGTCTATTCGCCATTCTTCGCCGGGGAGTGCGAAGAAGGCGCGCCGCCATCTTTCGAACTTTGGGAAGCGGGCGCGCTCGGCCTCGGTGAAGGGCGTGTCGATTATGCGGCGCACCAACCGACCCGAACGGACGAACGGGTCGAAGCGGGCCAGCATTTCCGTCAACCACTCCACCGGATAGGCGTCTTGGAACACCGCCAGAGGCTTGCGACCTTCAAGCATCAGCGGCAGCTCGAAATTCGTGTGAACGAGATACGGTGTCTCGCGGATTGGATGCCAGGGCTCGATGCGATTGAGCCTCGGATCAAGCTCGCGAGGTGGGATGCATATCGCGCCCAGCCTTTGAATATCTCCCGGGTCCAATTCCCATGAGCCTGATAGTTGTGTGTTGCCGCAACGCAGAACCGCGCCAAGCTTTTTCAGGTCCAAGACGCGGATTCGGGCCTCAGCGATAGCCGAACCGGTCGCAGGATCGATCTGCTGCAGAACAAAATAAGTGGATTCGGCAGTGTTGCTCATGCGGCGACGATGGCTGCTCGGAGAGTCCTTGTACAGGTCTCCTTCTGACAGGCGCCGTTCGTGGCGCCCCATCTGCTCTGCCGGGCATTTTTCCCCACTTGGGCGAGATTGGCTGTCGAGGCCGCTTTTCGCCCACCTCCAACGTCACACTCACTCCGGCGCCCCGGCAAACAGCACCGTGCCCTCCCCGCCCGCCGCCGGCCAGTCGCGGATGGCGCGGTCGATGCCGCCGGTCAATAGCGTGCCGTCGGCGGCGAAGGCGACCGAGTACATGGGACCAGTGCCGGGATCGAATTCGGCGATCTCGGCACCGGTATCCATGTTCCATATCCTGGCGGTGCCATCCAGCGAGACGGAGCCGAGGCGCTTGCCGTCGGCCGACAAGGCCAGCGCATAGACCGTGCCGGAATGCCCCTCGAAGCGGCGGACCTCCTTGAAGGGGTCGAGGTCCCAAAGCTTGATCGTGTAATCGCCGCTGCCGGTCACCGCGTGGTGGCCATCGGCCAGGAAGACCGCGCCATAGGCGCCTCGGTCGTGGCCGAGCCAGCTGCGCAACTGCTTGCCCGAAACGATGTCCCAGAGCTTCAGCTCACCGTCGATGCTGCCGGTGAGCGCCCTGGTACCGTCGGGCGAGATGGCGACGGAACTCACCGACCAGTCGTGGCCCGGCAGCACATGCAAGACCGCTCCCTTCCCCAGATCCCAAACGACGACGGAACCGGTGTCGTGACCGCTAACGGCACGCCTGCCGTCCCGGCTTATCTTCAGTTGCCTGACGCCGCCGTTCGCCCCTGAGGAGAAGACGTGCAGCACCGTGCCGTCAGATAGCTGGCGCAGCACGATTTCGCCGTCGTCGCCAGCAGTGAGCACGGTCGTGCCATCGGGCATGAAAAGCGCGCTGCGCGCCATGTCCTTATGCTCACCAAGGTCGCGGATCAGCCGCTTGCCCTCGATATCCCAGAGCTTGATCATGCGGTCGGTGCTGGCGCTCATGATCTGGTGGCCGTCGGCCGACACCGCCAGCCAGACGACGGCGTCGCGGTGGCCTTCCAGCGCGGTCGGCTGGGCCGGAGGCACCGGTGGAGGCGGCGCCACCGTCTGCGGCGGCGTTGCGGGAGCGAGCGCCGTCTGCTGGGTTGGCTGGACCGGCTCTGCCGGCTGGGCAGGCCGCGGCGGCGCGGATTCGGCCGGTGGAGTGGCTGTCGGCGCCGGCTGAACGGGAGCCGCAACCGGCTCGGGCAACGGGGGCTTTGCAGCCTCTTGCTGTGCGGGTACGGGCAAGGCTGGCTCGATACTCGACTCGGGCGTGGTAGGTTTTGCGCTCGCCTCCGGCTCGGGCTTCGGTTCGGGCGGTCGAGGCGCCGGATCTGCCGGCGCGGTGGCGACTTCCTTAGCCTCTTCGCCGCCCGGTTCCTGAGTCCGCCACGGATCGAACTGGTCGGCGACGATGACGACCAGGGCCAACAGCGGCAATGCGAGCGCTGCGCGGCGCAACCGCGGATGGCCGGCCGGCGCGATCTCGGCGTCGCGGCCGAACAAAGGGGCGGCCGGATCGTGCCCGGCGGCGCCCGGCACCAGACCGGCGAGGAAAAGCAGCCCGGCAAGGACCGACAGCACGCCGGCTGCGCCGAAGACTTCCAGGCGCACCGTCGCCGGCGGCCTGCCGCCCAGCGCCGCATAGAGCTTGGCGAAACAGGCAATGCCGACGATCAGCATCGCCAGCGCCAGCAGCCTTTCGGTCGATCTCTTCATCGGTCTCCCCGCATCGCCGCCCGCCGCGTTGCAACCGGTGGCAGCGGGCCGGCCCCGGCATCCTAGCCGAGCTTGCAGCCAAGGCTAAGTGCAAGACGTCACACAGCTTCGCCGGGCGATATCCTTCGCATCCGGTTCCGGCCGGCGCGGTCGCCCCACTATTGGGCGGCGGCTCTATCAGTAGAACGCTATCCCCAGGAACAGAACAGCCCACTGGAGCGGTGATTGACAGAAATTGCTTATGTGAGATTATCCGCCAGGGATTTTCTGAGGAGAGCTATCTTATGAAGAAGACTTATGAGAAGCCTGTGTTGGCCCGCAAGGGCAAGCTTTCGACAGTCGTGGCGGGCTCGCTGCCTACGCCGGGTTGATGAAATAATCGGTACTTTTGTCGGCATTAATTAACGGGGGAAATTTGCAATGAAGAAGATTTACGAGAAGCCGATTCTCGTCCGCAGGGGCAAGCTTTCGGCGGTGGTGGCAAGTCCGTCGCTCGCCATCACCAATGGCGCTACCTGACGATATAATATCAGTGCAGTAGCAGGAATACGCAACGGGGAAGCGCTTGCCCGGGCGTTTGCTTGACGGCAGACGTGCGTATGAGATCATGCGGCGGAATTTTCGGGAGAGCGTGGATGAGGAAGACCTATGTGAGGCCGACGCTGGTCAAGAAGGATAGGCTTTCGGCAATCACCGCTAACGGCGCAGCTTCCGTCGTATTCTGAGCCAAAGGCGCCTTGCACAGGCCTTCAGGCGGCGCGGGTTAGTCTTGCTTGAGAACTCGCAAGAATTGCCGTGCTTTGGCCGGCATATGTCAAAGCGCCACGATCAGATCGTCGAGCACGGCCTGCCAGTGGTGTCTGGTGGAGATGCGGACACGCGTCACCGCCTGCAGCATGGGCGCGTATTGAACCGGTGCTAGCGCCGACAGCGCGATCTCCTCGCTGGCGATCAGTTCCTCCCCCAACCAGCTTTCGACAAGCGCGGTCTCGCCTTCCGAGGCCAGCCAGGCCGCCGTCAGCATCACCGAGTGGAAGCCGAAGGGCGCATCGCGGCCGAACTCGGCCGGATGGCCGCTGCTGGTATAGGCGATGTAGGCGCCCGAGACATTGCCGTTGACATAGCCCTCGCTGTTGGCGGTGTGGTCGCGCGCCATGGCGTTGAGATTGCGCCAGTCGAGCCCGGCATGGCCCGACGGCACCTTGCACAGGCCGCGCGGGGTTATGTCGTCGAAGCAGATGGCGTTGCGCGCAGCGTCGGGCGCGAGCGCGCCGGAGACCAAAAGGCCGAGATCGACCGGGTAAGCCGACAGCTTCAGTCGCCGATCGAGCCCAGAGCCCGCAATGACGATTTCATCGGCGTCGACGCCGAGCGGGAAGCGGAAGGCGGCGTCGGCAGGCAGCGCCCGGTTCTCAAGCAACTGACCTTTGCCCATGACCGACAGCGTGACCCCCGTCGCGACCGGCGTCCTGCCGTTCAACGTCCGCCCCGGCGCTAGGCCGACCGGCTTCGGCAACGCCTCGCCGATGAGGCCGACCATGGATCCGGGGGCATCCGCGATACGCACCGCCTGGTCCTGATTGGCGCTGCTGGCGCGCCAGCCGGACGGCACCGAGACGGAAAAGCGGTAGCTGCCGGGCCGTTGGATCGCCGCGCTGCGGCGCTTCGACGACATCGGGAAATTGGCGAAACCGGCGGCGTTGCTGCGCGCCGAAGCCAGGAAAATGCCGCGCTCGTCATAGAGCCGCACCACGATGCCCGCCATCGGCCGGTCGGCTTGACCATAGGCGCCGTCGCCGTCGACATCCATGTAGACGAAGGACGAGAAGTTGAGCTTGCCGGATGTCGGCGCCCACGCGGCGCGCGGCGCGTAGTCGCCCGCCGGATCGGGATTGCCGCGCGCCCTGCGGCGCTTGCGGCGCCGGCGCAGCGCGATCGCAATGAGAGCGATGGCGCCGGCAAGGACAAGGGCTGAGATAAGCGCGACGAGGGCGGTGTCAGCCATGGCGGAGAGGCGATGGCTGGAGATCGCCGTTCAAGACCGCGTGCATGAAATTGTCCCCCCATCCAAGTTTGCAGCAGATTAGCGTTGGGCATCGATGCCGCAAGTCATTGCGATGGACGAGTCAGGATTGAGATGCTGGCGGGACAGCGCCAGCTTTCCCTTCTCACCTTGCGGGAGAAGGTCAGGTTGCCAACTCCACCCAGACCGGCGCGTGGTCGCTTGGATTGTCCCCTCCCCGCACTTCGCGGTCGATGCCCGCCCCTTTCAGTTTTCGAGCGAGCTTCTTCGACAACAGAATGTGGTCGAGCCTCAGGCCGGCGTCGCGCGGCCAGCGGTTCCGGCGATAGTCCCAGAAAGTGTAGAGCCTCTCCTCCTTGGGAAAAACCTTTCGCAACGCGTCTGTCCAGCCCTGCGCGATCAGCGCGGCGAAGGCGGCGCGGCTTTCCGGTTGCACCAGCGCGTTCTCGTCATAGGAGCGGGTCTCATAGATGTCGCGCGGCTCGGGCACGATGTTGAAGTCGCCGGCGAGCGCCACCGGCAGGCCGGTGTCGAGGAGCTCACCCGCATGCGCGGCGAAGCGGTCGTGCCAAGCGAGCTTATAGTCGAATTTCGGGCCCGGTCGAGGATTGCCGTTCGGCGCGTAGAGGCAGGCGATGACAACGCCGTCGACCGCCGCCTCGATGTAGCGCGCCTGGCGGTCGGCATCGTCGCCGGGCAGCGCATCGCGTGTCAGCACCGGCTCGGCGCCGCGCGCGAGGATCGCGACGCCATTCCAGGTCGGCTCGCCCTTCCACACAGCGCCATAGCCGGCATTGGCGAGCCGGGTCAGCGGAAACTGCGTGTCGCGCGCCTTCAGTTCCTGCAGGCAGACGACGTCGGGCTTTGCGTTGGCGAGCCAAGCCAGCAGGTTGTCCAGCCGGCTGTTGATGTTGTTGATGTTGAAGGTGGCGAGTTTCATCAAGTCTGACGATATTCAGGTGATGCCGGCCTGCAAATGGTGGCTTCCTGCGCTTCCGGTGCTCACGTACGAAAAGTACGCTCCGCTCCGGTTCTCGGAAACCACCATTTTCGACTCGGCCTGACCTGAATCTCGCCAGACTTGGCGGCGTAGTCAGTCCGCCATCCGGATTTTGATCGTCTCCGCCACCGTCTTCAGATGATCACCCGCCGTAAAACCCGAGATCGCCTTGCGTGGTTTTAAATCATGGTCGCCGTCCTCCAGCCAAACCACCTCTATAGCCGAGGAAAGGCCGTAGGTCGCAACTTCTTCTTTGGTGCCGAACTCGTCGCGCGTGCCCTGGAAGATCAGCGTCGGCGTCTTCAGGTCGGCGAGATGTTTTGTCCGCAACTGCTCAGGCTTGCCCGGCGGATGGAAGGGATAGCCGAGACAGACCAGACCGGCGATCTCGCCCTTGGCGAACATCTCGTCGGCGACCATCGAGGCGACGCGGCCGCCCATCGACTTGCCACCTATGATCAGCTTTCCGGTCACGCCCTTGGCGCGCAGATCGGCGATCGCCTTCACATATTCCGGGTTCACCGTCTCGGCGCGCGGCGGCGGCTTGCGATGGCCGTAGCGGCGCGCGGCCATATAGTGGAACTCGAAGCGTGCGACCTGAAAACCGGCGGCCGCGAGCGCCTTGGCGGTGGCGGCCATCGAGGTTGAATCCATCGGCGCGCCGGCGCCATGGGCGAGCAGGATGGTGACGGGGGCGGTGTCGAAGCCGTCGAAGAGGAAGTGGGTCATGGGAGCGCCAATCTCTCCTTCTCCCCTTGTGGGAGAAGGTGGCCGAGCGAAGCTCGGACGGATGAGGGGTGCTCCAGCTTGGCGGATACGCCCTTCAATACTCCTACTTGCGACAAGGTCACCAACGTCTCATTCCTTCCAGCACCCCTCATCCGTCTCGGCGCTGGCGCGCCGATCCACCTTCTCCCACAAGGGGAGAAGGAAAAGGCGCTCACCCCGCCGTCCGCGCCATATGCAGATCCACGAACTGTATGCCCTTCTGCGCAGTCCGCGCCCAATCGGACACCGCATCCAGCTCCAGATATCGCACCCACAGCCGGCGAGCCTCGGCCAGATTGCCCGCATCGAATTCCAGGCGCGCGAGGTTGAACACCGGATCGGCATAGCTCTTGTCGAGCGCAACAGCCTTCTGGAGGTGCCTTCGCGCCGATGCCACCCTGCCCTCGTCGCTCATCAGGCCGGCGAGGTTGAACCAGGCCTCGACGAAACCGGGGTCGAGCTTTATCGCGCGGGCATAATCATGCGCGGCTTCGGTAACCCGGCCGGCACCGCGCAGGCAATTGGCGCGGTTGAAGGCGGCAATCGCATCCTTGGGATCGATCGCCAGGCAACGCTGGTAGAGCGCGGCCGCATCGTCGTGGCGCCCCTCCTCTTCTGCCATCTCGGCCTCGGCGAATAATTCCTCCAGCCTGTCATCCTCGGGTGAACCGAGGTCGAACAAAAGCTGGCCGTCGAGCTCGCTCCTGCCTTCGTCGAGATAGATCGCATCCGGGCGGCCATGCTGCGAGCCGAGATTGAGCGACTTGGCGGTGAGCGAGGCGACCGGGCCCGAGCGATGCACTGAGCGCGCGATCGCGCCCCAAGTGGCGCCGCTGGCGATCAGCCCGGCATATTTGCGCGCCAGGATCAGGTCTCGGAAGGAATAGGGTTCGCCATCATGCTCGAAGGAGTCGAACAGTGACAGCATGTCGAGATCATCACCCGCCAGCCGCGACTGGTCGACGAGCGATTGCCTGGAGAGCGACGAGGCATCGGGCGCCTTCATCAGTCCAAGCAGGCGCAGGAAGCCGTTCTCGCTGATGAGTTGGCGGCCTGCTTCGCGCTCCGCTTTCACGCGGCGCTCGATCTCGGCATCGCCGGATTTCGCCGCCTTGGCGAGAAGCGCGCGGCCGAACACGACGTGCGTGGTGCGGCGCGTGACGCCGCGCCTCAGCTCCGCATGGCGGCGCCCGACCTCGCGGGCAGCGAGCCGCAATGGAAAGGCGGCCAGCGCGCCGACGACGCCGAAGACGGCGCCGGGAACGATCACTGGCCCAGCATTTCCCGTCACTTCTTGCTCTTGCCGACGGCCTTCAACAGGTTCGCCTTCAGCGGGTTCTCAGGCGCACCGCCCGCGGCCGCCTTCTTGGACGGCTTCGCCGGCGCTTCCTCGCCCTTGCTCTTCGACTTGGCCGGGGGTTTCGCCTGCTGCGACAGGCTCGCCTTCAGCGCATCCATCAGGTTGATGACGTTGCCCCGCTCGGGCGCAGCCGCGATGATCGGCTTGTGGCCCTTCAGCTTCTCGCGAATCATCGCCATCAGCGCCACCTCATAGCGATCCTCATAATTCTTCGGATCGAAATGGGTCTGCTTCTGCTTGATCAGCGCCTCGGCCAGCTGCAGCATTTCGGGATCCGGCTTGGCATCCGGGATGTTTCCAAAATATTCAGCTGTGCCGCGCACTTCGTTGGGGTTTCTCAAGGTGCAGACGAACATGCCGTTCTCGCGCGGGCCGATCGTCACCACGCGCTCGCGGCTGGAGAGCACCAGGCGCGCGATGGCGAGCTTGCCGGACTTGCGCATCGCTTCCCTCAGCACCGCGAAGGTTTCCTCCGCCATGGCGCCGTCGGGCGCGAGATAATAGGGCGAGTCCTGGTAGATGACGTCGACCTCGTCCTCGTCGACGAAGGCCTCGATGTTCATCGTGTGGTTGGATTCGATCCGGACCGCGTCGAGGTCGGCATCATCGATGATGATGTACTGCTTGTCCTCATATTCGTAGCCGCGCACCAGGTCCGAACGCTCGACAAGGCCAAGCTCGGGATCGACCGGTTTCATGTTGATGCGGTTGTGCGTCTTCTTGTGCAGCTGATTGAACGAAATGCGCTCGCTCGCGCTGGTGGCCGGGTAAAGCCGGACCGGACAGCTGACGAGGCTGAGCTTGAGGTAACCTTTCCAACTTGCCCTGGGCGCCATGATGAACTCCTACGCGGCCATGCACTGACACTATGTTGGAGCATGGTCTTGTCCAAAACCGGTTCCGGCCTTTTTAGGACCATGCTCTTTGCAGCGCTTCGTCCGTAGGACGATCAGCGCCGTGGAAATTCTACACCGACCCCTGATTGTACTGCCGAATTCCTGACGAAGTGTTTTCTGGGGCGGTTGGCGCGGAGAATAGTTCAAATTGTAGCAAGCGTCGATGCCCTGACGCCGTTCCTCGCCCCCGCGGAGGCGGGGGAGAGGTGGCTCGGCGAAGCCGAGACGGAGAGGGGGAATGGCGCGGAGCTGAATATCTTTTGGCGCCTCGATCACATACGTTGGCGCTGCCCCCTCTCCGGCCGCTACGCGGCCACCTCTCCCCCACTTTGTGGGGGCGAGGAACTAGCGCTCAACCACCGGCAAATCCCGCGCCGCCTCGTCGATCTCCGCCCAGGGATCACCAGATGTCTCCAACAGCCCCGGCAGCGAGGCGTAATTCAGGTCCTCCGGCGCGTCGATCGTCTCCAGGTCGGTCCAACTCACCGGCGTCGAGGCCGGCAGATTGGTGCGGGCGCGCAGCGAATAGGGCGCGGCGGAGGTGTGACCGCGGGCGTTGCGGTGGAAGTCGATGAAGATGCGCTTCTTGCGGTTTTCCTTGCCCATCGTGGTGGTGAAGGTGTCGGGCGCGCTTGCCGCCAGCAAAGTCGAAATCGCGCTCGAAGCCTGGTGCAGCTTCTTCCAGTTCTGCTTGCGCGTCACCGGTACGGTGATGTGGATGCCCTTGCCGCCAGAGGTTTTGGCGAATGGGACCAGTCCCAGGCTCTCCAGCCCGCCCTTGATGTGGACCGCGGCTTCAACCACCTCGCGCCAGGAAATCCCCTCGCCCGGGTCGAGGTCGAAGACGATCTGGTCGGGCTTGTCGAGTTTTGACCGGTGCGTGCCCCAGGTGTGGAATTCCACCACGCCGAATTGCGCCAGCGCCAGATAGCCCTTGGCGTCCTCGACCGAGAGATATGTTTTTGTCTCGCCTTCCGAATTGATCGACTCGAACACGGCAACCGAAGGCGGCATGCCGGTGAAGGCGTGGCGCTGGAAGAAGCAGTCCTGCGGCTTGCCGGTCGGGCAGCGCACCAACGACACCGGTCGGCCGATAATATGCGGCAGCATGAAATCGCCGACCAGCGCGTAATACACCGCGATGTCGAGTTTTGTTGGCCCGGTCCTACCGAACAGCCGCCGCTCCGGATTGGTGACCCAGATGGTGGCGAGGTCGGATTCGGCGATTAGCCGTTTGCGCTTGACCGGCACCGGCGTGGTCAGCCCGCAGATATCGCGCAACCCGCGGAAGACGCCGTGCCGGATCGCATTGTCGGCGGTGCGGTTCGAATAGCGGACGCGTGCCGACAGCAGCGGCTTCACCCAATGCATCTCGCGCATGATCTCGCGCGGCACGCCTTCGGGCGGGGTCGCGCCGGCGGTTAGCCGCTCCAGACGGGCGAGCAGGTCCGCCGCCATATCTGCGTCGAAACCGGTGCCGACCTTGCCGCGATAGTGCAGTTCACCATTTTCGAACTCAGCCATGCCGAGCGCCGCCAGCCCTTCCGCCTGGTCGGAGACGGTATAGCCGGCGATGACGAAATCATCCGTCTTCTGCGCCTTGGCCTTGGTCCAGTTCTTGGTGCGGCCGCTCTGGTAGATCGCGTCGGCGCGCTTGGAGACGACACCTTCCAGCCCAAGGTCCGAAGCCTGATCGTACAGGCCCTGGCCGTCGCCCTCGACATGATCGCTGTACTGGATGGCGGAATTGGCGGGCTGACCGGCGAGCAGTTCGGCGAGCAGGGCTTTGCGCTTCTGCAGCGGCACCTTGCGCAGATCCCAGCCGTCGAGATGGAGCAGGTCGAAGGCGTAGAAATGCAATTTGGAACCGGCGCCCTCGGCAAGCGCGTCCTGCAGCAGCGTGAAGCGGGAGATGCCCTTTTCGTCGAGCACCATGATCTCGCCGTCGATGATCGCTTGGGCGATCGGCAGCCGCGAAAAGGCCTGCGGCAGATCGCCATAGCGTTTCGTCCAGTCGATGCCGCCGCGGGTGATCAACCGCACCTCGCCGCCCACGACATGTGCCATGGTACGGTAGCCGTCGAACTTTATCTCATGCAACCAGAGCTCGCCCGTGTCCTCGGCAACGCTCGTGCCGCCCGGCGGCTTAGGCACCTGGCTGGCGAGTTGCGGCTCGATGCGGGCGGGTGGCTCGGCCCTAACCGCGCCGGGCAGCGCGCCCGGTTTGAGCGAGCCGGCTTTCGGCGGCAGGCGCTCGCGCTTCCTCGGCGGCGCCGCCAGTTCCTCGATACGGCGGCCGGTCTTCACGCTTTCCGGGCGCGCCTCGAGGATGTCGAGCTTTGTATCGGAGGCGAGGTCACGCTCTTTGAAGAGCAGCCAGTTCTTCTTGTTCTCGTCCTCGCCGGGCTTCGGCTTCAGCCGGGTCAGCATCCAGCCGCCATTGAGTTTTTGTCCTGCCAGCCGGAACTTGAAGGCGCCGGTCCTGAGGCTTTTCTCGACATCCTCCATTGGCGCCCAGGTACCCGTGTCCCAAACGATCATCGGCCCGCCGCCATATTCGCCCTCGGGGATGACGCCCTCGAAATCGATATATTCGATCGGATGGTCCTCGGTCTCGACGGCGAGGCGCTTGTCGGCCGGATTGAGCGAAGGCCCGCGCGGCACCGCCCAGCTTTTGAGCACGCCGCTGACTTCCAGGCGCAGATCGTAATGGTCGGCGGTGGCGTGGTGCTTGTGCACGACGAAGCGGTTGCCGGCACCCGCGGACAGGGTGCCTGCCGGTTCGGGGGTGCGGGAGAATTCGCGCTTGGCGCGGTAGGGTTTGAGGTTGGCGGGCATGGGTTAGACGGCGAAGGGCGGAATGGAATGCGGCGAAGGCCGAGTTCCTTCGCGCCCCCCTCTGTCCTGCCGGACATCTCCCCCACAAGGGGGGAGATCAGCAGCTTCGTCGGCACCGCTTTTCCTGCAATGTGGGCGATTGGCGAAAGCCGGCGCGACATCCAATCTCCCCCCTCGTGGGGGAGATGTCCGGCAGGACAGAGAGGGGTGCTGTCCCGCCAGCATCTCGGATTTTCCTACATTGATGCGGAGCAAGGGATTTGGATCAATCGTCAACAGCCGGCGTCAGTTCCAACTCGGCGGGCGAAAGCCCTTGCCTCAGTTGCGAAAGCCGGAACTCGTCGACCCAGTAGGCCTCGCCGTCGACCAGCACGCGGGCGCTGTAGGAGCCGCCGGAAAAGCGCTGCGCGGTGACATAGACCTTATGGCGCTCAAGCGCGGTCTTCACCGCGGCGCGGCGGGACTTTTCTCTGGCGACGGGACTGGCCATGGCCTCACTCGAGCACGCTGCCGCTCCGATAGCGGCTGCCCATAAGGATGGCGGAGAGCGGGATGTGAGTCAATTTGCCGGGTGAAGGCGGCCCATTCACCGCCCCGCACGCAGCCGCCGCCAGCGCTGCATCGCCTCCTGCGCGACCTTGAACAGGCGCGGGTTGGCGCGCACGAAAGCCACGCCCCGGCCACGGTATTTGATGGCCTCGCTCGCCGCCATGCCCTTCGGCGTGATGCCGTAGCAAAGTTCGGACAGAACCGACTTCACCGCGCCCATATGTTCCTTGTAGCTCTGGTTGCCGACCGACAGGTCGAAATAGTCGAACCCCTGCCCGCGCCCCCATCTGATCAGCTCGCCCATGATGCAAAGTCCCGGCGAGACATTGGGAACTGCACCCTGGTCGATCGCGACCAGCAGCGCGTGCAGGGTGCCCAGATGGACCGCCAGATATTGGACCGCGACCATCACGTCGCCGGCGCGCAGGCCAAAGATCCGCACCGACCCGTCGGTCAGGCCGCGATGCGCGGCCTTGCGGTAGAAATCGACGACCGGCGGCTGCGCCAGCAGATCGAAGCGGCCGAGCTCGCGAAAACGGCTAAGCCGCATCTCGACCAGCTTGTCGAAGGTGGAATCCACCAGGGTTGGCGTGTCGGCCTCGACCAGGGCCAGGCCGCCATTGCGATCGAGCCGGCGCAGGTCCTTGTTGAGCGCCTTGACGAAGGACGGGCGACAGATGCGCTTGACGACGGTTTCGGCATCGCCATCCATGGCGATGCCGTAGTGGGAATGTATGGAATCGCGCGCCGGAGAAAGCAGCGCCAGGGGATTGGCGATGCCGCCGATCTGTTTCGGGATACCGACGATGTGGATGCGGTCGGCCGGCGGCAGCACGGCAAGCACCGCCGCCCATGCGGCCTCGGCTGATTGCCTGGTCCAGGGCGTCGCGTCGGCGAGCAACGGCGCGGAATAATCGCACACCCCGCAGCTCAGCCACTCGATCACCCAATGCTGGAATGCGCGGCGCCGCATCAACGGCACCAGCATCCTCGGCTCGCACGTGGCGGCGTCCCTCACCTCGACGATGGCGAGATCGGCTTTTGGCGGCACAAGCCCTTCGACGATCACTTCGGCCCAGGCAAAATGCTGGTGGCCGGTGCACACGCCCTCTGTCTCGAGACGCCGCCAGAGCGGTTTGACCGCTTCGAGGCTGGTGTGCAGCTGCGCCACATAAGCGCCGCCGGTGGCGTGCACTGCAGCCTCGTCACCGGCCAAGCCGGTCGTCATCGCGGCCATCGGCATTGCCTGGCTTGCCACATCATTCTCCTATCGTCTCTGCACTGCCAGCGTGGCCGCGCGGCGCCAGGCGCCGAACACGCTGGGGCGCTGCTCGTTCGGGTGCTTGGAGTTCCACATACGGTGAGCAGCGAAATACCATGAGGCCACTAGCACGAAGATCTCGGAGACCGCGGCTCCGGCCAGCGACCATGTCGACGGGGCGACGGCCAACAGAATCCCGATCGCCGCCAGCCCGATAATCGCGCCGGCCATGGTGATGAAGGCGACGATGCGGAAATCGCCAAGGATCTCGAGGACCACGCGCGGCATGATATAGGCCATGATCGGCACGAAGTTGGCGATGGCGAAAAGCCCGATCAACCCGACCGAGGCATGCTGCAGCGCCTGGGATTTAATCATCGGCAGGATGAACAGGATGCCGCAACCATAGGCCAGGCTGCCGAGCCCCATGACGAGCGCCCAGATCTTGGCCTGCGTCCACACGCGGTCGAACTCCTTGTTGCGCACCAGCTTTGCGAGTTCCGGCTGGGTCATGTTGGAGAAGGCAAGGCTGGAGATGCGCAGCGGCGCAAACAGCACCAGCACCGCCGCCAGCGGCGCATAGGCCGCGGGTCCGGCGATGCCGGCGACCAGCAGGGCCAGGCATTGTCCCTGGATGTTGGTGGTTGTGGCGCTGAACCCCGACCAGCGAAGCTGCGGCCAGAGCTTTGCATAGCGCCGCAAGGTCGGCGCACGAAAGGAGATACGCAGCCTGCGGCGCGCCAGTCTCACCAGCACGGCGATGCCGACCACATTGGCCACGGCAAGCGCATAGAAGGTGACCTGAAGCGCGTCCGCAAAGAACCAGATCGCCGCTCCTGCGAGCACTATGCCCGCGATCGTGAACGCGGCGTCGCTGATGGAGACGACGAGCTGCATGCGGCGCGCGAAGAAGGCGGTGCGCATATGGCTGCGCAGCGACCAGGCCCCGACGAAGCAGGCGGCGCCGATGCCGCTCGGGTCGCCCAGGAGGCGCATCAGCAGCCCGGTGCCCAATCCCATCAGCAGCGCCACCACAAGCGCCGCCGATCCGAAGGTCACGTCGTAGGCGTCGACGCCGGCGCTGTTGGCGCTTTTGCTCATCCATATGGTGGCGGGAACGGCGGTGAGCGAGCGGATATAGGACAAGCCGACGCCGCCCATCACCATGGCCAGCGCGAAGAGCCCATAACCTTCGGCCGACAAAAGATGCAGCAGCGCGATGTTCAGGGCGAAATGGAAACCGCTCTGCATCGCCTCGCCGCCGATCATCAACATGAGGCGCCGCACCAGATGGGCCGGGAAGGTGAACTTCACGGGCTCGTCTCCGCCTCGCGGGCGACACGCGCCCGCCCCTGCCGCGGCGGCGTCGCCTTCAGCTTGTCGGCCACGATCGCCAGGATCGCGGCGGCGGCGATCGGCTCGCTGAAGAGCGCCTCGTAGCGCGCGCGACCGGCAGCGGCGAAGCCGCGCCACAGATCCGGCCGCAGGATGATCTCGCTGAGCTTGCCGGCGAGGGCGGCCGCGTCGCCCGGCGGCACATGCCAGCCGGTCTCGCCGTCGGCCACCACTTCCACCAGTCCGCCGATCGCCGAGACCAGCGGCGGCCGTCCCCAGCCCATCGCCTCGATGGCCACGCGGCCGAGCGATTCCGGGCGGCGCGACGGCACCGCGACGATGTCGGCCCAGCGATAATGGTTAGTTGGGTCGGAGACGAAAGGCAGCACCTCGACATGCCCTGTCAGGCCCATGCGCCCAACCAACTCGGCCAACGCCTGCTCGCGCTCGACGCTTTCGAAGGCGCCACCGACGAGGCGGACCTCGACACGGTCGCGCAACTCGGCGGGGAGCGAGGCGACGGCTTCGAGCAGCACCTCCTGCCCCTTTATGCGGTTGACGCGGCCAAGCAGCAGGACCTTGAGCGGCCGGTTGCCGTCATAAGTCATCGGCAGTGCCGCGACGGGACCGGCAACGCCGTTATAGACGACATGCGTGCGCCGCCCCTTGGCATCGAGGGCCGGCGGATCGCCGAAGGTGGCGCGCGTTGCGCGCGAGTTGAAGATCAGATCCGCCTTGCTCCAGCGCATCAGCGCGACAAGCACCTTGCGCAGGATGCCCTCGGGAATCTCATGGATGTGCAGCAGCGCCTTGCGCGGCAGGAGACGCGCGGCCAGCGCATAGTCGGCGATGATCGAGGTGTTGATGTAGGTCAGGTCGCTGCCCCGCATGCGCCGCCAGGCGCGCCAGAGCGCCGTCGGCAACCGCGCCATCTCGACGGTGGCGAGCTTGAGCATCGCCTGGCGCCTGAGCACCCAGAGCGGCTCGAACACGATGCGGCTGGCATGCGGCTTGAGGATATCGACAATCGGTCCCTCGCGCGGCAGCACGATCTCGATCTCGGCGGCCGGAAACGCGGCGCGCAGCGCAGCCACGCTCTCCGCGAAGCTGCGGTCCGAACCATAGAGCTCGTAGCCCTGATGAACGCAGGCTATGCGCATTGCTATCTTTCCACCTTGCACCCCGAGTCCGCTCAGCACCGGACCTTTCAAGCGCGGAAGGAACTTCATGCCAAATCCGCACGCCGCTCTACCCGGCGATGGCCACTGCAGGCCGGGAGCAAGGATCGTGCCGGGTCTCGAATGTCCGGCCGCGACGCAGGAACCCCAGCCGTGCCCCATATCGATACAGATACGTCGCGAAAGTTGACCGATGATGAAGCAAGCCATGTAGCTTGAAGAGAAATTTTACACCTTCATGTGAATATTCGCCCTTGGGGGTACCCTGGCACGGAAGTTGCTGGGCGTGTCATTGCCGTAACAACAACTATGACCGGACCCTGGGGATTCCTTTATTTTGAAACCGGAACGACCTTCCACCCTGATCGAAAAGCCTTCGATCCTGATCCTGGGGACGCGCGGCATTCCGGCTTCTCACGGCGGCTTTGAAACCTTCGCCGAGCGGCTGGCACTTTTCCTGGCCGGACGCGGCTGGAAGGTCGGCGTCTACTGCCAAAAGGAGGTCGGGCGCGTCGGGCAAAGGGTGACGAGCGAGACCTGGCGCGGGATAGAGCTCATCACCATCGAGGTGGCCTCCAAGGGTCCCCGCGCGACACTGGAATTCGACTGGCAATGCGTGCTCAACGCCGCCAGGCGGCCGGGCGTGTGCCTGGTGCTCGGCTACAATGGCGCGGTGTTCCTGACCTGGCTCAGGCTCATGCGGCGCAAGATCATCACCAATATGGACGGCATCGAGTGGCGGCGGCCGAAATGGGGGCCGGCGGCGCGCAGCTGGTTCTGGCTCAATGAATGGATCGCCGCCTGGGTCTCGCATCGGCTCATCGCCGATCACCCGGCGATCGCCGACCATCTGGCAACAAGGCGGCCGCGCGGCTCCATCGCCACGATCGCCTATGGCGCGGACCCGGTGACCTCAGCGCCGGAAGAACCCGTTCGCGCGCTCGGGCTCGAGCCAGGCAAATATCTGGTCTCGATCGCGCGGATCGAACCCGACAACAACATCCTGCCGATCATCGAAGCCTTCCGCAGCCGCGATCGCGGCGACATGAAGCTGGTGGTGCTCGGCACGCTCAACGACGACATTCCCTACCACCGCGCCGTGCGCGCGGCGGCAGGCAGCACGGTGATCATGCCCGGCGCGATCTACGATCAGGCGACGGTGCAGGCGCTGCGCTACCACGCGCGCGCCTATATGCACGGCCACACAGTGGGCGGCACCAATCCCTCGCTGGTCGAGGCGCTTGCCGCCGGCAACATGGTGATCGCGCATGACAACCGCTACAATCGCTGGGTCGCCGGCGAGGCGGCGATCTACTTCAGCGATGCCGACAGCCTGAGCCAGCGGATCGACGAGGCGCTGGCCGACGACGCGCTGGTGGCGCGCTGCAGCAAGGCGGCGCGAACGCGGGCCCGCGAGGCTTTCCGCTGGGAAGACGTGCTCATTGCCTACGAGAAGGAAGCGCTGCGGCAACTCGGCGTCACCACCGCCGCGCCGGCGAAAGCCGACCGCGCCAAGCACGCATGACCGGTTGGTCGCGCCGCCGGTTCCTCTGCGCGACGCTGGTCGCGGCAATAGCGCCGCTGGCGAGCGCGCTTCCGCCACTGTCATCTCCAGCGCGTGCCGCTGGCGCATGGCCTTTCAGGCGCGGCGTCAATACCTGGCCCTGGTTTGCGCTGACGCGCGAATTTCCTGCACCCCGCACCGACTATGACTGGCCGCCTTTCCAGTCGCAGCGGCCGGTGCCGACGCCAGCCGACCTTGCCCGCCTGCGCGCCAGCGGGCTCGACTTCATCCGCCTGCCTGTCGATCCGGGGCCGTTCCTGGCCGCCGACGCGGGCCAGCGCGCCGACCTCATGGCGATGCTGAGCGCGGCGGTCGAGGCAGCGCTCAGCGCCGATCTCGGCGTCATCGTCAATATACAAGCCAACGGCGCCACGCATTACTGGAATCCCGACCGCATGTATTCCAGCACCGCGGCGCCGGAATTCGCGCGCTACCAGGTCTTTGTCGGCGAAGTGGCCGGCATGCTGGACGATATGGCGCCCGGCAGGATAGCGCTGGAGCCGATCAACGAGCCGCCGCAGGATTGCTCCTCCGGGCTGTGGCCCAAGGTGCAGGCGGCTCTGCTGAGCGCGGCTCGGGTCTCGGCGCGCAACCTGCCGCTACTCGCCACCGGCGGCTGCGGCTCGATGGTGCGGGGCCTCGCCGCGCTCGATCCGGCGCCGCTGGCGGCCTTCGAGCCGATCCTGTTCACCTTCCACTTCTACGAGCCCTACCTGTTCAGCCATCAAGGCGCGCCGTGGATGCGCGAGCCGGTCTACCGGGCGCTGAACAATGTGCCGTGGCCAGCCTCCGCCGGGACGCTGGAAAGAACGCTGGCCTCTGTCAGGACAAGGATGGCGCAGGATTCCGAGAGGTCCGACGAAGCCAAGAAGGCCGCCTATGCCGAGACAGAGAAGGTGCTAAAGGTCTATTTCGATGCGCAGCCCGACCGCCGCTTCATCGACCGCTACCTCAAGCAGGTGAGTGACTGGGCGCAGACCCATCGCATCGCGCGCGAGCGCATCATCATGGGCGAGTTCGGCGCGTTGCGAACCGATGCACGATACACAGCCGCGCCCAACCCGGACCGCGCCCGCTACATCGGCGATGTCCGGCAGAGCGCCGAGGCATTCGGCTTTCCCTGGGCATTCTGGGACCTGTTCGACGGCATGGGCATGATGGACGACACCACGCGCGCGCTCGATCCCGCGATGGTCGAGGCGCTCGGGCTGAGGATGCCGCGCGCTTGACTTGCTGAATCACCAAACCGCCCTAAGGGTTTGGTTTCCATCTGGCGGCGAATGCGTAGCGAGACTCGCCGCGTTCCTACGCCTGCGTCCTTTGACGCGCAACAGGCCTCGCCGGCCGATAAAGCGCCAGCGCGATGACCACGAATTTGGTCATCAGTGTCGTCTTGGAGGCGATGCTTTCGGAGGTGTTGAGCAGGATGAGCCAACCCAGCATCGGCAGCCAGATGCCCGAATGGCAGCGGCGCGCGACCTCGTGCATGAACAGCGCGAAGCCGAAGAAGATCAGAAGCGTGAAGAACGCCCCCTGGTAGAGCGTCAGGCGCAGGATCGGATTCTCGATGCCCTGCTCCAGGCCGGTGATGCGGCGCATGCTGTCGAGCAGGTCGACATCGGGCCCGACGATCAGGTCGCGCAATTCCAGATGCCTGAAGAGATCGAACATCTCGACGCGGGCGTTGGCGCTGCCGCTGTCGGAGACGAAACGTTCGAGCAGCGCGTCGAAGAAGCCGTAATAGCCGGCAAGCGCGATGGCCAGCGGCAGCAGCGCCGCGAGCATGATCGCCAGCGCGGCGCCCAAGAGGTTGACGCGTCCGGTGCTGAGCTGCGCCAGGCCCTGGATCAGCAGATAAACGCCGCTAAGCAGGATCGTCAGCACCATGCCCGAGCGGCCGCCGAAGGCGACCAGTGCGCAGAACTGCAGGCCGACAAGCGCCAGCCTGAGCGGCGTCGACAGGGAACGCGAGCCGGACAGCAGCGACAGCACATAGATTGAGGTGACCGTGGCATTGGAGAGCGGGTGCCCCTGCAGCGCCGTCGAGCGCAGATCGTTGACGAACACCGCGCCGTCGAACCTGTAGGGGAACACCAGATGCTTGGTGCCGAACTCGAACAGCGCCAGCAGCGCGTTCGCCGTCATGACGACATGGATGACCGCCTGCAGCCAGGCAAAGGTCTTCTCGTCATCCTCGCTCAGCAGCAGCACGATCAGCGCCGGGGCGACGAAAGTGTCGATCATGCCGGCCATGCCGGGGCGCTGCCTGAGGATGACGACGAAGAGAAGCACGGTCGAGATCACCGCCATCAGCATCGTGGCCGGCCGCCTGTTGGTGACATTGACCACATAGCCGACCGGATTGCCAAAGATGCAGGAGCGCCAGACGAAGACGAGCACGAAGAGATAGGTGGAAGGGTGGATCTTGCTCAGCGGGCTGCCTTGCAGGCCGTCGTAATTATAGCCTGCGAGCCACAGCATGCCGCCGGAGACGGAAAACAGAAGCAGCACCGCGATAGTCAGGCCAAGACGGGTCAGCGTGTCGACTGGGACAGTGCGCGGGCCCGCCATGCCATAGCCCGAAACGGGGACAGGCCGGGCAGGACCGGCCGGGATCGAGGCCATGTCAGGCCGCCTCGTCGACCAGCATGGCGCCGGTCGGCAGCCGCCCCATGACGGACACCGCTTCCGAGATCGCGGCGACGTCGCGCATCGGCGTCGCATTCAGCCTGGCGACGAGCAGGATCTCGTCGGCCATGGCGACCAGCGGCAGGACGTTGAGGTCGTCGGCAAGCGCGCCGCCGTCGACGACGACGAGCTCGAAGCTGTGATTGGCCTCGGCCAACATGCGATGGGCGAAATAGAGCGCCTGCGCTTCCTGGAACACCGCGGTCGGCCGCCCCCGGCTGACCAGCGCCACGGAACTGCCCGGTGCATAGCGGCTGACCGCGTCGAGTGGATATTCGCCGCGCAGCACGTCGAGCACGCCGGGCTGCGGGTCCTTCTGGCCCTTGCCGGCATTGATGTCGATGAACAGCACGCGGCGCCCTCTGGCCGCCGCCGCGTTGGCGAGCTGCCATGCCACCCTCGACCGCTCAGCCTTATCCTCGGGCGGCGACGCCACCAGGATGGAGGGTACCAGCGGCCAGTCCGGCGGGCGCCTGGTGGCGGCGGCGATGCGCTGCAGCGCGAGCCCGGCCACGGCGTCGGTCTTCTGGGCGGCAGCGCCGGAGCGGCGGCGCCCCCTGCCCGGCAGAACGCCCAGCACCGGCGCCTCGATAGCCGACTGCATCTGATTGGCGGACAGCACGGTCGGCGACAGATATTCGGCGATCAGCGCCATGCCGCTGCCCAGCGCCAGCCCGCCGAAGATGGCGCCGAAGATAAGCAGCCCCTTCGGCGGCCAGCTCTTTTTCAGCGCCGGCATGGCCTGCGAGATGATGCGGGCATTGGTGCTGTTGACGTTGGTCTGCTCGCGCGTTTCCTGGGCGCGTTGCAGGTAATTGGCGTAGACGGTGCGCACGGCGTCGAGATCGCGCTGCAGCTCGCGCAGCCTGACGGAGGCCTGGTCGGTGTCGAGCGACTTGCCTTTCAGGGACGCCACCTTGGCCTCCAGGGCCTTCTGGTTGGCCGACGCGCGCTCGTAATCGGCCTCGGCGGCAGTGACGAGGCGGCCCAGCTCACGCGAAATCAGCTTGCGCAGATCGCTGAGCTGCTGCTGCGCGGAGATCATCGAAGGATGGCGCGGCCCGAGCGCGGTGCCGAACTGCGATATCTGGTCGACCAGCGTCGCCTCCTGCGCCCTGAGGCTCGCAATGACCGGCGAGCGCATCGCCTCCGATGTCGCGTCAGGCGCGCCGCCCTGCCGGCGCAGCTGGTCGACCTGTGCCTTGAGCTGGGCCGTACGGGTCTGGGCGGCCGTCAATTGCGTGTTGAGATCGGTCAGTTCCTGGTCGCTCACCAGATTGCCGCCCGCCATTACCATGTTGTGCTCGGCCTTGTAGGTCTCGACGGCGTTGGCAGCCTGCTCGACGCGCTTGCGCTGGTCTTCCAGCCGGGCGCTGATCGCTTCGGAGGCGTCGGCCGCGGCCTTCGAGCGCGCTTCGGCCTGATCGTCGAGATAGGCCTGCGCGATGGCGTTGGCGAGTTCGGCCGCCAGGTCGGCGCTCTTGGCCGTGATGATGATGTTGAGCACCAGCACCTTGTCGTCGCGCTTCACCGCCAGGCCGCGGCGCAGCGCGTCGAGCGTTTCAGCTGTCCTGTCGCCGTCGCCCGAGCCGAAGAACATGCCCAGCCAGCCCCCGAGCCCGCCCTGCCCGTTGAAGTCCGGGTTCTCGGTCAGGTTGGTCGCCTTGATGGCGCGCAGCAGGACGCCGTTCGATTGCGCCACACTCACCTGGCTTTCGACCTGAGTGATGCCGCCATCGGGCGAGATGCGGCTGGGATTGACATCGTTGGTGACGACCTGGAGGTCTTGCGGATCGATGATGATCTGCGCCGTCGAGGAATAGAGCGCCGGCGTCAGGAAGGCGTAGATCAGCGTCGCGATGGTGAGCAACGCGACGGTGGCGAAGATCAGCTTGCGGCGGCGCAGCAGGATGCGGCCGAGATCGCCAAGCTCGACCGTGGCAGGCGCGGGCGCAGGCGCGTGATAGGCCGGCGCCGGCGCGATCGCCTCCGGAGCGTTCTGCTGAGGCACCATGAGCAGGGGTGATTGCAAAGGTCGCTCCGAGAACGCTCCATCGGCCGGCAAACGAGAAATGCGGCGTTGGTCTAGCTATTCCCGGCAACGATTAAAACACTGTTAATTATGTTCATAAATTGAGGCCGCTCTGGCACGAAGTTTGCACCAACGCAGTAGAATCTAAGTGCAGCCTAAATTGGAGACATCGTGCGCATGCGGCGGGAATTTGATCTGGCCAGCCGGGTCGGCGGCACCGGATGTGCCCGGGGCTGGCAATGCGCCTGACCCTGCGCCTCGACGGCGATTGCGTGCGCGCTTTTCATGTGGCGCTGGCCGAGCGGTTGTCGCTGCTGCCCGGCGTGGAGCTTGCGGTCGACGGTCGTCCCGCGGCGGGCGGCGTGCCGCGCGAAGCCGAAGCGCTGTTCCAGCTTGAGACGCTGATCCATCGCCTGCCCGCCAATGGGACGGCCAGGCGTGTGCCCCTTTCGGCACTGGCCGGCCATGCGAGAGCGTCCGCGCCGGCCGACCTCACTATCGATCTCATCGGCGACGTCGAGCCGCAGGGCAGACGGGTCTGGCGGCTCGCCTATGACGGTGTCTGCGGTGAGCAGACCCTCCTGGCGCTGATCCTTGCCGGCCGCACGCCGCTGGCCCGCCTGGAACAGAACGGCGCGACAGTCGCCGAGGGAAGGCTCGGCACCGAATATCACGGCATCGCGCTGGCTTCTTTCCAGGACATGCTGGCACGCAGCGCCAGCCTGATCGTCGCGGCGGTCAACGGCGCCGCCCGCTCATCGCTTCCGGTGCTGCCCGAACCGCCATCCGAGACGGCGCCGCCAGCCATGCCGTCGGCCACGAAGCTCGGTGTGCGTGCGGCCAAGGCGACGGCACGCCGCATCGTCCAGCAGATCTACCATCTGTGCTACAACGCCCCGCATTGGCGGGTCGGCTGGCGCGAGACCGGCGGCAAGGATCTCTACGAGCTGCGCGCCCATCCGCAATCCGGCTGGCGCGATTTGCCGGACGACGGCAGCCGCTTCTACGCCGACCCGTTCCCGGTGCTTTACCGCGGCCAGGTGACGCTGTTCGTCGAGGACTACATCCACCGCACCGGCAAGGCGATCCTGTCGGCAGTGGCGTTTGGCCCGTCCGGCCCAGTCGGCACTCCGAAGCCGGTTCTGGAGCTGCCCTACCATCTCTCCTACCCCTTCGTGTTCGAGCGCGACGGCGAGATGTGGATGGTGCCGGAAAGCTCGGCCAACCGGACCGTCGACCTCTACCGCGCCACCGCCTTTCCGGGCGGCTGGGTCAAGGAAGCGACGCTCCTGTCGGACATCATCGCCAGCGACGCCACGCTTGTCGAGCATGGCGGGCGCTGGTGGATGCTCGCTACCGTACGCGACGCCGGCGGCGCCTTCTCGGACCAGCTGCATCTGTGGTCGGCGCCGGATTTCCGCGGGCCGTGGACGCCGCACCCGAAGAACCCCGTTATGATCGACATCGCCTCGGCGCGGCCGGCGGGCCGCATGGTCAGCCGCGGCGGCCAACTCCTTCGCCCGGTGCAGGACTGCCGCAGGAGCTATGGCGCCGCGCTCGGCATAGCGCGCGTCACCCAGCTCGACGAGAACGGCTTTGGGCAAGTCGTCGAAACGATCCTCAACCCCGGTGCCGGCTGGACCGGCCGCAAGCTGCACACGCTCAACGAGGCGGGCGGGCTGGAATTCATAGATGGTTCGGCAATGGCGCCGCGCTGGAAGCAGATCCAACGGCGCGACGTCATGCCTGCGGGCCGTGGAGACCACAAATGAGCATCATAGAGGACCGCAAAGCGCCCGCCGTGCCGGCCGACCGGACCGAAGTCGAAGTGGCGATCGTCGGCGCGGGGCTCGCCGGAACCGTGCTGGCGCTGTCGCTCGCCAAGGCGGGTCGCAAGATCGCGCTGGTCGATCCGCATCGTATCCACCATGACGAATTCCGGGCCGAGAAAACCCGGGCGGAGCAGATGGGACTGTTCGAGAAGCTTGGCCTTGGTCCGGTTTTCAGGTCTCTCGTCACCCCGATGACAGACATCCATGTCTTCCGCTTCGGTCAGCTGTTCGAGCGCAAGCAAAGCTGGGAGTACGCCTTTTCCTACACGCCGCTGGTCAACGGCCTGCGCGCGGCGCTGCCTCCGCAAGTGCCGCTGACGATCGGCAAGGTCGCGGACGTCTCGACGGGACCGGACCGGCAGCGGCTGGTGCTCACCGACGGCTCCGTGATCGATGCCCGACTGCTGGTCGTGGCCACCGGCTATAGCGAGGCGGTGCGGCGCGCGATCGGCGTCGAGCGCGTCGAGGAATCGAAGGCGCATTCGCTGACGTTGGGGTTCGATCTCGCGGTCACGCCGCAGGAATTCGGCTTGCCGTCCCTCACCTTCTACGGAAGGCGGATCGCCGATCGCATTGCCTTTCTTACCATCTTCCGGATCGGCGAGCGGATGCGCGCGAACATGTTCGTCTACCGGACCGTCGCCGATCCGTGGGTGCGGTCGTTCCGTGAGGATCCGCAAAGGATGCTCCTGGCGTTGATGCCGGAGATCGCGGCTCGATGCGGCAACTTCGCCGTCGCCAGCGAGGTCGAGGTGAGGCAGGTCGGCCTGACAACGACGCAGGGCCATCGGCGCGACGGTGTCGTCTTCATCGGCGATGCGTTCGCCACGACCTGCCCGGCGCAAGGCGACGGCATCCACCGGGTACTGACCGATGTCTATTGCCTCAGCTCGACGCATATCCCCGCCTGGCTCGAGACGCCCGGCATGGCGGCCGACAAGATCTGCGCCTTCTACGACGATCGTGCCAAGATCGCCGCCGACGCCAGGGCCATGCGCGCCAGCATCTATGCAAAGCGGATAACCACCGAGACGGGGCTTGAATGGCGGCTGCGCCGCCTGCGCAACAACACCGCGCGGCGCTTGATGATCTTTGCCCGTCGATTCCGCGAGGCGGGAAAATCGGGTGACGCCGGACCTGGCCCAGAGGGAACTGCTTTCGACCAAACCAGCAAGGCACCGGCCGGCCTGGGAACATGATCGTGAGCGATCTTACCAATCCGTAAGTCGCGGTCCCTGGCAAAGCCGGTTTAGATCGTGGCGAGCAGTGTCTCCTGCTCGGCGGGACAGCACGCCCGTCGCTCCAATGGCCCGCTGCCACCTTTATCGGTTCGGCGGCGGGCTATCGAATGGCAACTCTCACAAAGCGGATTATCCTACGAGGACCCGGTGAAGGTCGCGACCGGCAAAGCCAGCATGCGTTCCAGCATCTACGCCAGGCGCCTCGCCATGGAAACAGGGCTCGAATGGCGGCTGGGCCGCCTGCGCAACAACACCGCGCGCGCCAGCTTGTGATTCTGGGCCGCAAGATAAGCCGTCGCGAAGAATTGCCGGCGCCGGGCGCGGCGTAAAGCGGAGATCCCAAGCGCGGATAGGCTGGCGGGACAGCACCCCCTCTGCCCTGCCGGGCATCTCCCCCGCAAGGGGGGAGATTGGCTGTACCCATCGCTTCGCCCTATCTTCAGACTCCAACAAGGATGGCGACCATGACCCGCATCCGGGCGATGACGAGAAACGACCTGGCCGATGTGTCGCGGCTGCTCGGCCAATCGTGGCGGCGGACCTATGCGCCGATCATGGGCGACGAGACCGTGGCCAGGCTCTCCGATGAAAGGCACGCGCCGGAAGGGCTCGCGGCTGAGCTCGATGACGAGGACAAGATGTCCTTCGTCGCCGAGCGCGCCGATGGCTCGATTGCCGGCTATGCGATGGCGGCAATGGACGGAAAAGGCGATGTGATGCTGCAGCGGCTCCACATCGAGCCGCAGGCCTTCGGCAGGGGTCTTGCGGTCGACCTTCTGCATGCGGTGCTTGCCGCGCATGCCGGCATCCCCAGCATCGCGCTGGAGGTGATAGAAGGCAACGACCGCGCGATCGCCTTCTACCGCAAGCACGGCTTCGAAGTGGTCGAACGCCGGGAAGCGGCCCACGGCGTCGGCGGTCACGCCTCGCTGATCATGCGCCGCATGCTGCCGATGGCTTAGAGGTTATGAAGTTGATGAAAGCACCCCTTGCTGACCTGCCGGGCATTGCCTGCTTGCGACGCAGCTGCCACGCTTGGGACAACAACTATCGGCTTTTTTGGCGGCCCTCGGCGGCAATGCCGATCGCGTCACAGCCAGGCGGCGCTCCGCCAGATTCGAGACGGTCCAGGTGGTTTCGTCAGAGCTCCGAGGGAGTGCAGCCAGCCGCAACCACCCGCCCGCCTTGTGTCCTTCCCAAGACGCATGGACGATACGAGTCTGTGCCCGGCCCAGCTTTGATCCGGATCAAGCGAATGTGCCGGCTGGACGTCCCGCCTTAGGCCCCTATATTCGCGAGCGCTGATTTTCCTTCGGAGCAAGACGCATGAGCCTCGGCAAACAGAAACTCGGCAGCCAGGGACTCGAAGTCTCTGCCATCGGCCTCGGCTGCATGGGGATGAGCCAGGCCTATGGCCCGGCCGACGAGGCGGAGTCGATCGCGACGATCCACCGGGCGATCGAGCTCGGCTGCACTTTTCTCGACACAGCCGAGGTCTACGGCCCCTTCGCCAATGAGGAGCTGCTTGGACGCGCGCTGAAAGGTCGGCGCGATCAGGTGACGATCGCGACGAAGTTCGGCTTCCGCATCGCCGACGGCAAGCAGGCCGGGCTCGACAGCCGGCCCGAGCATATACGCGAGGTGGTCGACGCTTCGCTCTCGCGGCTCGCCACGGACCGCATCGACCTCCTTTACCAGCACCGCGTCGACCCCGCAGTGCCGATGGAGGATGTCGCGGGCGCGGTCGGCGAACTGGTGGCGCAGGGCAAGGTGCGCTTCTTCGGCCTGTCGGAGGCGGGCATTGCCAACATCCGCCGCGCGCATGCCGCGCATCCGGTCTCGGCGCTGCAGAGCGAATATTCGCTTTGGGAGCGCAACCTCGAGCCCGAGATCATCCCGGCTCTGAAGGAGCTCGGCATCGGCCTGGTGCCGTTCGCTCCGCTCGGCCGCGGCTTCCTCGCCGGCGACGTCAGGCGCGCGGAGGAGTATCCCGAAGGCGATTTCCGCCGCGGCGATCCGCGCTACCAGGGCGAGAATTTCGACCTGAATGTCGCGGCGGCCGCCACGGTGCGCGACATCGCCGCGGCGAAGGGCGTCAAGCCCGGCCAGATCGCGATCGCCTGGCTGCTCGCCAAGGGCCCGGATTTCGGCATCGACATCGTGCCAATCCCCGGCACCAAGCGCCGGATCTATCTGGAGGAGAACGTCGCGGCGGCCGATATCGCGCTCGACGCCACCGAGATGCTGGGGCTCGACATGGCACTGACGCCCGACAAGGTGTCAGGGCCGCGCTACAACGAGCGGACGATGTCTCTGGTGGACCGGTAGAAGCTGGCTAATCTCCCTCGGGAGGATTGGGCAACGGCCCTATTTTTTCTTGCAGTCCGACATCGCCTCCATCGCCTTCCTCGCCTCACCCTCGCTGGCGTATTTCTTCTTGCCGAGATCGACGACAAGCGTGCCGTCGGGCTTCTTCGGCACGATCTCGCACTGCTTCGACACGGCGTCTCTGGCGACCCAGTATTGCTCGGCTGCCATGACCGGCAGGCTCATGATGCCGGTGGCGAGGATTGCGGCGAGGATGATGCGAACCATTGCGGACCTCCATGGCTCTGGTTGGAACGCAACGCGAAACAGGCGGGCGCCGATTGGGCGACGCACGACACGCTGCCTTTGGAAAACGCCCTGTCGGCCGCTGTGTTCCGGCGGCTCAGGCGTGCGAATGCGGATCGATGCTGTAAGGATGCACCGGATAATCCCGGCCGATCGTCTCCCTGACGCGTCCCATCCAAGCATCGACCGCGGGATAGTCGGCGAGCGAGAAACCGCAGTCCTCGGCGCGGTGGCTGTAGGCGTAGACGGCGATGTCGGCGATGGTGAGCGCGTTGCCGACCAGGAATTGTGTGTCGGCCAGGTTGCGCTCCAGCGCGGCAAGCGCGCGCACGCCCGCCTCGCGCTTGCCGGCAACCATCGCCTGGTTACGGTCCAGCCGACCGGTCAGCGTCCAGTAGCGCAGCGAGCCGATGACCGGCTCGATATGGTACTGCTCGAAGAACAGCCATTGCATCACCTTGGCGCGGGCAAAGCGGTCCGACGGAAGGTAAGGTGTGCCCTCGGCGAGATAGGCGAGGATCGCGTTCGACTCGGCGATTGCCTCGCCATTGTCCAGCCCGAGAACCGGAACTGCGCCTGCCGGGTTGAGCTTCAGGAACGTCTCAGTGTGGCTCTCGCCCTCGAAGATCGAAATGATGCGGGTGTCGTAGGCGATGCCGAGCAGCCCGAGCAGGACGCGAACCTTCCAGGCATTTTGCGACGGGAGATAATCGTAGAGCGTGAGCATGGAGTGCATTCCTCGTTGGTGGATTGGCTTGCCACGCGGCAAATGACGGCGCCACCCGATTCAGGCGGGGCGCAGATCAACGCAGAAAGGTCTGCGCCGTGACGGAACTCGGCCTGTCATGGTGGCCGCGTGAACCCTCACCGTCTCGCAATATCCTTTGCCACCGCCTGCGCCTCGATGCCGATCTCGCGCAACAGGCCGGTGACCGGGTTGTAGAAGCCGACGAGATAGACGCCGAGCTCCGTCGCGCGGGCGTTCACGCCGCTCTTGTCAGGCCTGAGCTCCGCCGGCAGGAAGCCGTCATAGGCCGGGCGATAGCCGGTGGCGAAAATAGCCGCGTCGAATTTCTTCTCCACCCCGTCGGCGAATTTCACGCCGTCCCCGGTGAAGCTTGCGATGTCCGGTGCGATGCCGATCCGGCCGGCCTTGATCGCCGCCACCGTGCCGACGTCGATCACCGGAATGCGGCCGGCTTCGATCCCCTGCATGATGCCCTGCCGCGGCCGCACGATGCCGTATCTCTCCAGCCGGCCCAGCGCCAGATCGAGGATCTTTGGGAACACCCAGTCGTTCAGCGCCTGCGGCATTGCCCGGCTGGCGATCCCCACCATCTGGATCGGCACGCCGAACAGCTGGCGCGGCACGATGTGGACGCCCTTGCGCACCGAGATTGTGGGCCTGGCGCCGCTTTCAGCCAGGTCGAGCGCGATCTCCGCGCCCGTATTGCCCATGCCGACGACCAGCACGTCCTTGCCGACATAAGGCGCGGCCTCGGTATAGGCGGCGCTGTGCAGCACCTTGCCCTTGAAGGCTTCGATGCCCGGGAAGTTTGGTGTGATCGGCTCGGCATTGTTGCCGGTGGCCACCACCACTTTGCAGGCATTGAACAGCCCGGCATCGGTCTGGACCAGCAGACGCTCGCCTTCACGGCTGACCGATTTGACGGTGACGCCGAAGCGCGGCCTGAGCCCGAAACGCCCGGCATAGGCATCGAGATAAGCGACCACCTTCTCGCGCGGCACGTAGCGCGGGTGGTTTTTTGGGAACGGCACGAAGGGCAGCGACGAGAAGGATTTCACCGTGTGCAGGTGCAGCCGCCGGTAATGCCGCCGCCAGGCGGGCGCCACCTCATTGGCCCTTTCAAGGATGATGAAGTCCTGCCCCGCCTGTTTGAGGCAGGCAGCAACGGCGAGCCCGGCCGGACCGGCGCCGACGATGACGACATTGGTATCCAAATGGCTTTCCTCCCGCCAAAGCGGCAAAAACTATGACAGGAGGAGTTCGAGGGGCAAGTAGGGAGAAGCACCTACAGGCAGCCGCCCTACTCCATCGCGCCCGGTGCCTCGGGCTCATCCTCGGGCGGTTCGAGGATCTCGATCAGTTTCGCCACACGGGCGCCGGGCATGGCGCGGCCTTCATTGACCAGCGCCTCGTCGGCGCCGATCCAGGCGAAGGCCTCGCGCAATTCCTCGAGGCTGGCGCCGGTGAGCGCGATATCGGCGATGACGGCCTCGTCGACCGGTCCAAGCACGGAAATGATCTCGTTGCGGGTCATCTTGTCCTTCCCCATGGGTCGATTGCCCAGGAAAACGATCGACCGGTGAAGCCGGTTCCGAAAATCCGCGGGCCGGCTTCTACCAAACGAGGCCCAATGCTATGGCTCGCCCATGAAGCCCGCCCTCCTCCTCGCCGCCCTGCTTTCGTCCACGCCGGCGCTCGCCGATTGGAAACCTATCGAGAAAATCGAGACTTATGCCGTCTCGGGCGAAAGCGCGGAGCAGCTCTATCTCTCGATCGGCAAGAAAGGCCCAGTGATCGGCAAGGATTCGGCCGGCAACGAACGGCGCGTCATCGCGCATACTTTCTTCAAGCTGACCTGGCAGCGCGACTACCAGCCGCAAGGCGACGCCTGCGTGCTGAGGACGGCGCGGCCGAAGCTGATCATCACCTACACGCTGCCCAAGCCGGCGCGGAAACTTGGCTCAGCCTTGCAAACGCGCTGGGACGCCTTCGCCGCCGGGCTGATCGCGCATGAGAAGGTGCATGGCGCCGGCATCGTCGACATGGTGCACAAGATCGTCGCCTTCAGCACCGGCCTCACTGCCCAGAACGATCCCGGCTGCAAGAAGGTCCGGGCGGAGCTGACAGCCTATCTCGACCAGCTCTCCAAGGCGCAGCGCCAGGGCAGCCGCGATTTCGACAAGATCGAGTTCGGGCAGGAGGGCAACATGCTGAAGCTGATCGCGACGTTTCTGGGCGGAGGCTAGCCTAGCGGGAAGAGCTGCGGAGCCGGTACAGCGATTTCAACAAAGGAGCCGGAGCTAAGCCTTAGAAAACGCGAGCGCGAGATTTGCTTGGCAACTCCAAGTCTTCTTTCCGGCCCTCTGGTTGAACTTGGAACTCCGGTGTAGTCTGCCGACGGCGACAACTGTGGGGCTTCGGGGCAAGTGTCGAGATTTCTGCGCTATTTTTTGGGCATGCTGTTGGCCATTGTCGCCGGCGCTTCAGCCGTTCGGGCCGAGGAAATGCCGAAGCCAGACCCCTCCTGCGCCGACGTCGACAGGTTTTACGATCAGTTCAACCGGCCAATGTACTATTCCATCATGACATATCAACTGAAAGATGATGGATCGCTCAAGCTTTTCCAAGACCTCCGTGTCGTCAACGGCCATTACTACACGCGCTACTCTTTCTCAGAAAAATGGCTGGCGCATGGTTTGGCAGATTTTTCGTCCATGAGCCGCATGGGACCGGTCTTTACGTCCTGCAAGCTGACGGGCAAAGAGGACAACCTACTGCACTATTCAGCAACATGGCACGAGTTTCCCTATGCCGCCGATGCGGAACTGTGGGTCAGCGAAGACAGCCGTAGGCTTGCCAAGATAATACGTCGCTATCCGGATCGACTGTGGCAGTTTCCCTTTGCCACCGCGGTAGAGCTTTACGAATATGACGACGAAAGCGAGCGCGTGCCGGATCCATCGTGCGCCAATGTAAACAAGGCATATGATGGGGAAAACCGCCCCCGGCAATATTCAATTGCTGAATACGAACTGAAGGACGACGGATCGACCACGCCCCATGGCGAGTTTAGGATCGATGATGGTGAATATTACACCAAGCCTCCCGGGTCAGCCGGTTGGGTGAAAGGCGGTCCGATAATTTTTCGGACCGTTGACGGGCTCGGCCCGAGGTTTATCTCCTGCAAATTGGTCGCTGAAGAATCTTCCGCGTCTGGAAAGCTCCTTCACTACGCAGCGATCTGGCAAAAGGCTGGCTTCGGGGCGGCTAGTGATATCTGGGTAAGCCAGGACGGCTCCAGGCTGATCAAGCTGGTTCGACACTTTGCCGAAAACGGTCGACGGCCGCCCTATCCTGTCATCCTCGAGATCTATGACTACGCACCACTTCCTCATGGTGTGGATGTGAGGGATAAATCTGCCACCTCGGCGACCAAGCCGCACTAACGCCCAGACTGGGTGGCCGCCAGCGACTGGCTGGATCCACTTCGCTTCAGGGCGGCCTTCGCTCAACTGTCTTCAGCGACGAAAGTAAGCAAGGCGCGCCGCCGCTTTACAGGCGGATGTGGTAGCGCTACCGTTTCACAGTCGCGTGACCCGGGGGGAGCTGGGGCAAACGTCGCCGACGCCAGTGGTGGGTGCTTGCCGGCATCCGTTTCAGCCACACCTTGATTGGAACGGCTCCCCGCGAGATTCGCAGGGACCATCGGGAGGAGTTCGATGGCGTCTGTCGCGATTGGCGATGTATACAAATCGTTCGGGGCCACCCAGATCCTGCATGGCGTCAGCGTCGACATAGACGACGGCGAGTTCGTCACGCTGGTCGGACCCTCAGGCTGCGGAAAATCGACTCTCCTCAGGATGATCGCCGGCCTGGAAAAGATTTCGCGCGGCCATATCTCGATCGGCAGCCGTATCGTCAACGACGTTGCGCCGAAGGAGCGCGACGTCGCCATGGTCTTCCAGAACTACGCGCTCTATCCGCATATGACGGTTGCCGAGAACATGGCGTTCTCGCTCATGCTAAAGGGCGTCCCGAAGGCTGAAAGCGATGCCGGGGTGAAACGGGCGGCCGAAATCCTCGGGCTGGTGCCGCTTCTGTCGCGCTATCCCCGCCAGCTTTCGGGCGGCCAGCGCCAGCGCGTCGCCATGGGCCGGGCAATCGTGCGCAATCCGCAGGTGTTCCTGTTCGACGAGCCGCTTAGCAATCTCGACGCCAAGCTGAGGGTGCAGATGCGGGCCGAAATCAAGGAACTGCACCAGCGGCTGAAGACCACGACGGTCTATGTCACCCACGACCAGATCGAGGCTATGACCATGGCGGACAAGATCGTGGTCATGCATGACGGCCTCGTCGAGCAGATCGGACCGCCGCTCGAGCTCTACGACCGGCCAAACAACCTGTTCGTGGCAAGCTTTATCGGCTCGCCCGCCATGAACCTGCTCAAGGGCGCATTCGCCAATGATGGCCCACCGTTGTTCAGGGGTGCAGGAGGCATTTCCGTGCCTTTGCCGAAGCCTCTCTCGATTGGCAACGGCGAAGCCATGGTGCTCGGAGTACGACCCGAGCATCTGCGGCTGGCCGACGACGGCATTCCAGTCAAGGTGGCGGTGATCGAGCCGACCGGGTCGGAAGTGCAGATCATCGGCCGCACGGTCGGCGGGGAGGACATCGTCGCCAATTTCCGCGAGCGCCATTCCTTCGCGCCGGGAGAAACCATTCGGCTGTCGGTCGACCCCGGTCCGATCCACCTGTTCCACGGCGAGACCGGCAAGCGAATCGAGACGGCGCGATAAAACCAGGCAACGGCAGAGCAACAGGAGGAAACGAGTATGAAGTTCACCAGACGCGATGTAATCCGCACGACCGCAGCCGCGGCGGCCGGAGCCCTGGGCAGCCGCTTCGTCGGCTCGAGCGCCTTCGCCCAGGAAGGCCTGACCTACAAGCCCGAGGAAGGCGCCAAGCTCAGGCTGCTGCGCTGGTCGCCCTTCGTGCAGGGCGACGAGGACCAGTGGCTGAAGAATACCAAGCGGTTCACCGAGGCGACGGGCGTGGAGGTGCGCGTCGACAAGGAAAGCTGGGAAGACATCCGTCCCAAGGCGGCGGTCGCCGCCAATGTCGGCTCCGGCCCCGACCTGATGTTCGTCTGGTTCGACGACCCGCACCAGTATCCCGACAAGCTGCTCGATGTGACGGAACTGGGTGATCATCTCGGCAAGAAGTATGGCGGCTGGTACGACGGCCCGAAACAATATGCGACGCGCGAGGGCAAATTCATCGGCTTGCCGCTGGCCACCATCGGCAACGCCATCGTCTACCGCGAAAGCTGGGTCAAGGAGGCAGGCTTCTCCGAATTCCCAAAGGACACAGCCAGTTTCCTGGAACTTTGCAAGGCATTGAAGGCGAAAGGCCATCCCGCCGGCTTCACCCATGGCCACGGCGTCGGCGACGGCAACAATTACGCGCATTGGCTGTTGTGGAGCCACGGCGGCCAGATGGTCGACGAAGCCGGCAAGGTGACGATCAACAGTCCGGAGACGCTCAAGGCGATCCAGTATGCGCAGGAGCTCTACAAGACCTTCATCCCCGGCACCGAAAGCTGGCTCGACGTCAACAACAACCGCGCATTCCTGGCTGGGGAAGTGAGCGTGATCGCCAACGGCATCTCAGCCTACAACACAGCGAAGATCAACAAGGACAAGGACCCGAAGCTGGCCGAGATCGCCAAGGACATCCGCACGACCAACATGCCGATCGGTCCGGTCGGGAAATCGGTCGAGCTTTTCCAGGTGACCACGGCCGTCATCTTCAACTACACGCCCTACCCCAATGCCGCCAAAGCCTATCTGCAGTTCATGTTTGAGGACCCCCAAATGTCCGACTGGATCACCTCGTCGGCAGGCTATTGCTGCCAAACGCTGAAAGCCTTCGACAACAACCCGGTTTGGAAGGCCGATCCTAACAATGCAGCCTACGCGAAAGCCTCGGCGACTCTGCGCCCCAACGGCTACGCCGGGCCGCTCGGCTATGCATCCGCCGCGACAATGGCTGACTACGTGCTGGTGGACATGTTCGCCAAGGCGGTGACGGGCCAGGCGACGCCGCAGGAAGCGATGGAGGAGGCCGAAAAACGCGCCAATCGCTACTACCGCGTCTGATCCTGGCGCAGTTTGAAGCAGGATGACCGCGCTTTGCGGCTTACTCGAGCCAAGCGCGGTCAGCCACAGTTCCACCCGCATAAGAAGGAGCCCGCGCCATGGCCGTGCCGTCCGTTGCCGTTCAGACGCGCCCGTCGATCCGTTCGAGGCTCGCCGAGAGCAGGAACGTTCTCGGCTTCGGCTTCATGCTGCCGGCGGCGGCGCTGCTCCTGGTCTTTCTCACCTATCCGCTCGGGCTCGGTGTCTGGCTCGGCTTCACCGACACGCGCATCGGCCGGCCGGGCATCTTCATCGGCGTCGAGAACTACGAATATCTGTGGAGCGACAGCGTCTTCTGGCTCTCGGTATTCAACACGCTGCTCTACACGGTCAGCGCTTCGATCCTAAAATTCGTGCTCGGCCTCTGGCTGGCTCTCATCCTCAACGAGAAGCTGCCCTTTAAGTCATTCTTCCGCGCCGTCGTGCTGCTGCCCTGGGTGGTGCCGACGGTGCTCTCGGCCATTGCCTTCTGGTGGATCTACGACTCGCAGTTTTCGATCCTGTCCTGGGCGTTGCAGCAGATGGGCCTGATCGACCACCGCATCAATTTTCTCGGTGACCCGACCAATGCGCGCGCCTCGGTCATCGCGGCCAATGTGTGGCGCGGCATTCCCTTCGTCGCCATCACGCTGCTTGCCGGACTGCAGACCATTCCGCAATCGCTCTACGAGGCCGCTACGCTCGACGGCGCCAGCCGGTGGCAGCTGTTCCGCTACGTGACCCTGCCGTTGCTGACGCCGATCATAGCCATCACGATGACGTTTTCGGTTCTGTTCACCTTCACCGATTTCCAGCTGATCTACGTGCTGACCCGTGGCGGGCCGGTGAACGCCACGCATCTGATGGCGACATTGTCCTTCCAGCGCGGTATTGCGGGCGGCCAACTGGGCGAAGGCGCGGCAATCGCGGTTGCCATGATTCCCTTCCTGCTGGCCGCGATCCTGTTCAGCTATTTCGGACTGCAACGGCGCAGATGGCAGCAAGGCGGCGGAGACTGACATGGTCGCGATCAAGGAAGTCGAGCGCCTGGAAACCGACGAAGGCGGCATGGGCTACCTGCAAAGCCTTCCGCGACGGGTGGTGACGGTCTATCTGCCGCTGCTGGTGTTTCTGATCGTCCTCCTGTTTCCGTTCTACTGGATGACGATCACGGCGGTTAAGCCCAATATCGAGATGACCGACTATGTGAACTACAATCCGTTCTGGGTCGTGCATCCGACGCTGGAGCACATCCGCTACCTGCTCTTTGAGACCTCCTATCCAGGTTGGTTGCTCAACACGATCATCATCTCGACCGCCGCGACTTTCCTGTCGCTGGCGGCTGCCGTTCTTGCCGCCTACGCCATCGAGCGGCTGAGGTTTTCGGGGGCACGGCAGGTTGGCCTCGCCGTCTTCCTCGCCTATCTCGTGCCGCCCTCTATCTTGTTCATTCCGCTGTCGGTGATGGTGTTCAATCTCGGTCTTTACGACACGCCGTTCGCGCTGATCCTCACCTATCCGACCTTCCTCATCCCGTTCTGCACCTGGCTTCTGATGGGCTACTTCCGCTCGATTCCCTTCGAGCTGGAGGAATGCGCGCTCATCGACGGCGCAAGCCGCTGGCAGATCCTCACCAAGATCGTGCTGCCGCTGTCGGTGCCCGGCCTGATCTCGGCCGGCATCTTCGCTTTCACCTTGTCCTGGAATGAGTTCATCTATGCGCTGACCTTCATCCAGTCTTCGGAGAAGAAGACGGTGCCGGTCGGCGTGCTCACCGAACTCGTTCGCTCCGACGTCTATGAATGGGGCGCGCTCATGGCCGGCGCGCTGATCGGCTCGCTGCCGGTGGTGGTGCTCTATTCCTTCTTCGTCGAGCACTATGTTTCATCGATGACGGGCGCGGTGAAGGAATAGAGGCGCACCAACGCCTGCGTCGCCGCGTCGCGGATGGTGCGGACACGACGAGAGTTCCGCGTTAAGCCGCCCGCCAGATAGGCCATCGATGGCATCGCCCGACGCCAGACCATCGGCACGCCGAAAGTATCGGGTGTTTCGATGCGTCACAACCGACTTTGTCCGCCATCGTAAAGCGGCCGCGGCGATCGAATTCAGCAAAATATCAGCAGCCGTTCAGGACAAATAAGCTCGCCGCGGCAATGCTTGCGCTTCGATCACTGCGACGAGCACTGGAGGTTGGTCATGAACATCAACGCTGACGCGCCGTTCCCTCCCGCCCAGTTGGCGCGAGAGGAATTGCTTCGTTTCCTCTCGACCGGTTTCGCCGGCCCGTGCTTCGGCGAAAGCAACGAGATGCTGAACTATCTCGAAAAGGCGGCATCCAGCGAGACATCGGTTGATCCGACCTTCGGACGCCCCCGGCCGCGGCTGCGCCTTCGCGGCATTGTCTCACGCTTGCACCTGTTTCCGGCTTGACCTCAGCCGCATTTGCCGTTCCCATGAACGGCGCGCAATGAGGCGCGGCGATGAGGCGGCGGGTTGGCGCTACGGATCGGCGGCGCGGTTCTGGATCTTGACCGGGGTACGCTCCGGCGCGACGGCGAGATTGTGCCCGTCCGGCCAAAAACTCTTGAGTTGCTCGCCTTCCTGACGCGCAATCCCGGACGGGTGCTGAGCAAGGACGAGCTGTTGCAGGCAGTCTGGCCGGGCGTCATCGTCACCGAGGACTCGCTCACCCAATCGATCCGTGATGCGCGCAAATCGATCGGCGACGAGGCGCAGGCGCTGATCCGCACCGTGCCGCGCCGCGGCTATCTGTTCCAGCCTCCCGACAGCCAGGCAGCGTCGCCTCCCGCTGCCGAAGCGGCAGCTGCCAGGGCGGAGCCGATGGTAGCCATCCTCCCGTTCCAAGTCGACTCGGCCGACAGCGAAACCAAGGCGTTGTTCGACGGCGCGGTAGAGGAAATCACCAACGCGCTTTCTTATTTCAAGACCGTCGCCGTGCTGGCGCGTCATTCGGCCTTCGCGCTGGCCCAGCATTCAAGTGAAGACATCAGGGCGACCGCCGAGCGCCTGGGGGCCGACTATGTCGCCGAGGGCAGTGTCGAGGCCGCCGATGGCGATTACAACGCGCGCGTCGTGCTCACCGAGACGGCGTCCGGCCGGCGCGTCTGGGCCCAGAACTTCACTTTTGCCAGAGGCGAGATCTTTGCCTTCCAGACGATGGTCGCGCAACGGGTCGTAACGGCCCTGGTTACCAATATCGAAAGCGCGGTAATGCGGCGCGGGCTGCCCGCGCCCGCCGCCAACGTCGCTGCCTATCTGCATTTCCTGCGCGGGAAGGAACTTCTGCGCAGCTATGGCGAACGGGTCAACCAAGAGGCGCGTGCGCATTTCCTGAAAGCCATCGAGCTCGATCCTGGTTCTGGCCTGGCGCACGCTTATCTGGCGCTGGCCGAGGTGATCATCGGCGGTTATGCCGACGCGCCGCGTAACGTGCTCGACGAGGCGCGAGACCGCGCGCTGCACGCCATCGCGCTCAGTCCCGACGAGGCAAGGTGCCATCGGATCCTGGCGCAGACCCTCCTTTATCGGGGGCTCGATGAATTCGACGCCGCCGAAAAGCATTTCGCCCGCGCGCTCGATTTGAACCCCTACGACGCCGACACGCTGGCCCAGATCGGCTATTTCCGAGCGCTGCGCGGTGGCGGCGAAGCCGGCCTCGCCTTGCTCGACCAGGCCGTCCAGCTCAATCCGATGCATCCAGTCTGGTATTATGCCGACCGGGCTGCAGCCCTGTTCGTGGTTGGGCGCTACCAGGACGCGATTGCGTCCCTATCAAGCCTGCCGCGCAAGAATGCCTGGCAATGGGCATGGCTGGCCGCGTGTCACGCGCTCCATGGCGATATGGAGAAAGCCGGAGCCTGCGCTAGGCAAGGCCGAGCACTTGAGTCAGGCCTCACCGTGGCGAACATTCTCGCCGAGTTGCGCATCGAACGCGCCGAGGACCGCGAGCGGATGAGCATGGGGCTGCAGCGCGCCGGCTGGGACGCTGCCAGTTGAAAGCAACCGTCCATCCTTAGAAACTCACCACCACCGCATCCGCGTTCCGCTTCGCCGGCCCATGAAACACCGCCTCGATGTTGTTGCCGTCCGGATCGAGCAGGAAGCAGGCATAGTATCCGGGATGGTAGGGGCGCTCGCCCGGCGCGCCATTGTCCTTGCCGCCGGCGGCGAGCCCGGCCTGGTAGAAGGCATCGACCTTGGCGCGGTCCTTCGCCTGGAAGGCGAGATGGTGACGGCCGGTGAGCACGCCTTGGGCGGAACGGCTGTCGGGGGTCGAGACGAACAGCTCGTCGGCCCAGAAATGGTCCTCAGCGCCACCGCCGATCGGGATGCCCAGCACTTCGAATAGGCTGCTGTAGAAACGCCGGCTGGCCTCGATGTCGCGCACCACCAGGTGAAGGTGATCGATGAGCCGGCCGCGATAGAGTTCCATGGGATGCTCCTGGTTGAGAGGGTAAATCTAGATGGGACGGGTGTGCGGTCAATGACGGGTACTGCCGGCTGCTGACACTTCAGCCACTCGCGGGACAGCGCCTGGGACAACGAAATCGGCCCTCAAAAAAATCCGGATAAAAAATGCAACCAGATTGTAGGATCGGCTCCCGCTCCGGCGTCCTTCGGACGCAAGCGGCCCGGTGGACTGGAAAAACCGTGCCGCATCAAACAGGATGCCTTACGGCATGGAGAAAACCATGAACCATTCCTATCGTTGGGTCATCGTCGCGGCCGGCGCGCTGATGACCTGCGTGGCGCTCGGCGCCATGTTTTCGCTGGCGATCTTTCTGGAGCCGATGTCGCTCGACACGAACTGGTCCCGCACCGGCATTTCCAGCGCCATGACCTTGAATTTCCTGGTGATGGGTCTCGGCGGCTTCGCCTGGGGCGCGATCTACGACCGGGTCGGCGCCAGGCCCGTGGTGCTTGCCGGTGCCGTGCTGCTTGGCCTGTCGTTGGTGGTGGCGAGCCGGGCCACCTCGCTTATCGTCTTCCAGCTCAGCTACGGTGTCATCGTCGGGCTGGCGGCCAGCGCCTTCTTCGCGCCGATGATCGCGCTCACCACCGCCTGGTTCGACACCAATCGCAGCCTCGCCGTCTCGCTGGTCTCGGCCGGCATGGGCGTGGCGCCGATGACCATCTCGCCCTTCGCCCGCTGGCTGATCACGGCCTATGACTGGCGCACCGCCATGTTCGATATCGGCGTGATGGCCTGGGTGCTGCTGCTGCCCGCCGTCTTGCTGGTGCGCCAGCCACCGGCGGCGGTCGCAGCCGGCGACGGCACGCCGGCGCCCGTCACCGACGATCCAGGAATGAGCGTCGGCCAGGCGCTGCGCTCGCCGCAATTCATCGTGCTCGGCCTCACCTTCTTCGCCTGCTGCGCGGCGCATTCGGGCCCGATCTTCCACATGGTGAGCTATGCCATGTCCTGCGGTGTGGCGCCGATGGCGGCCGTGTCGATCTACAGCGTCGAGGGGCTGGCCGGCCTTGGCGGGCGCGTGCTCTACGGCGTGCTCGGCGACCGGCTGGGCGTCAAGCCTGTGCTGGTCACCGGGCTTGCTATCCAGGGCCTGGTGATCGCCGCTTATCTCGCCGTCGGCCAGCTCGAGCAGTTCTACCTTCTGGCCGTCATCTTCGGCGCCACCTATGGCGGCGTGATGCCGCTTTACGCGGTGCTGGCGCGCGAATATTTCGGCCTGCGCATCATCGGCACCGTCCTCGGCGCGGCCACGATGCTCTCCAGCCTCGGCATGTCGCTCGGGCCGCTCGCCGGCGGCATGATCTACGACGCCACTGCCAGCTATCGCTGGCTGTTCATCGGCTCGGCGCTGATTGGGCTGGGCGCCGCCGGTATCGCGATCGCCTTCCCGCCGCAGCCGAGCCGGCAGAAACTGCAGATGGCTTGAGAACTGCTGATGGTCTCCCGCCTTGTGGGGGAGATTAGCCAGTCCTCTCACCCGGTCCCCGTGCCCGTGCGTACCGCCTCGCGGTCGCTCTCGTCGCGCTTCACCCGCTCGTCGGAGATCAGCACCACTGGGCATGGGCTGCGCCGCAGGACGGCGGTCGTCGTCTCGCCGAAGATCAGCTCCTCGCCCTGGCGCCGCGCCACGCCCATGACGATCAACGCCACGTTGCGGCCGGCCTGGCGGGCGATGGCGTCGGCGGCGGCGGCTCTGCTGCGGATCGCCGTCTCGATCTCGACGCCGTAGCGGTCGGCAAGCGCGACGATGTCCTTCAGCACGGCTTCCCTGCGGCGGTGCGAGACGGTGTCGCGCAGCTCGTCGCGGCCGGCCCGTGCGACATAGAGCGTCTTGACGGGCGCGCCGGTGACGGCGGCGACGGCCAAAGCCAGTTCGGCGCCGCGGCGGGCAACCGCCGTGCCGTTGACCGGCACCAGTATCTTGCCCGATCGCGGGCCGAGCCGAGGCATCTGGCGGCCGGCGGTGGCCGGCTTCAACACCAGGCAGAGCGGCCCGTCGAAGGCGCCGGCGACCTCGTTCAGCCGATGCGAGAAGGCCCCCTTGGAAGTAACCGCGCGGCCGAGGCCGACGAGCAGCATGCCGTAGCCCTTGCGCGCCTCCTTGGTGACAGCCTCGGCCGAGAGCTCCTCATGCTGGCGGCGGGTGACCGGGGCTTCGCGCACCGGCGTCTCGTCACCTTGCTTCGCCGCCTCACGGCTGTCTTCGGCGCCTTTCTCGATTTCCTCCAGATGCAACCCTTCGGTCGGCTCGGCATCGGTCTCGCCGCTCGAATGCAGCACCGTCGTCGGCTTGCCGGCGCCGATGACGCCGGCGAGATAGGCGGCGAAGCGTCCGACGACACCCTCGTCGACCACAACCAGCAGCCGCTCCAGATTGGCGACGAATCCGCGCTGGTCGATCTCCTCGCGCTCCAGTCTTTTCTGCTCGCCCTCGCCCATCGGCAGGCGGCGCAGCGCCCAGCGCAATGTCGGCGGCATGGCCAAGGTGGTGATGACCGCCATGGTGACGATCATGGTGAAGAGGTTGTGCGACAGCACGCCCATCGACAGGCCGATCGAGGCGACGATGACCTCCGTGGAACCGCGCGCGTTCATGCCGCAGCCCACCGCTACGCCCTCGGCGCGGCTCATGCCGGCGACCTCGGCGCCGATGAAGGCGCCGCCGAACTTGCCGATGCTGGCGATGATGACCAGCGCCACCGTCAGCAGCGCAAGCTGAGGATCGAGAAGCACAGTGAGGTCTGCGGATAGTCCGGCGACGCCGAAAAACACCGGCATGAAAAGGGCGGTGATGATGCCACGCAGCTGCCCTTCGATGTGGCGCGACAGGATTGGCGACTCGCCGACCAAGATGCCTGCGACGAAGGCGCCGAGCACGGTGTGCACGCCGATCAGATCGGTGATCAAGGCCATGGCGCCCATGATGGCGAGGATGACGGTGACGACCGCGTATTCGGAGCGGAAAGTGTCGTTGGTCCAGCGGATGGCGTCGAAGACGATGCGGCGCCCGAGCGTGAAGGAAAACGCCATGAAGAGGGCGACGCCGGCAACCGTGAAGGCCAGGTTGCCGATCTGGATCCGCCCCTGGGTGGCGATGCCGATGGTGATGGCGATGATCACCCAGCCGATCGTGTCCTCGATGATGGCCGACGAGACGATGATCTGGCCGAGGTCGCGGCGCATGAAGTTCATATCGCGCACCACCATGGCGACGATCTTGACCGAGGAGATGGAGAGCGCGGTGCCCAGGAACAGCCCGGCAACGATGCGTTCGCTGCCTGCGGCAAGCAGCGTGGCCGGCATGAACTGGGCGGCGACGAAGCCGAGCGCGAAGGGCACCGCCACGCCGGCGGCCGAAATGGAAAAACAGGCGCGGCCGACGCGGCGCACGAGCCGCAGATCCGTTTCCATGCCGGTGAGCAGGAGCAGCATCAACACGCCCAGCTGGGCGATGGCGTTGATCATCGACTTTTGCGAGGCGTCACCGGCAAAGACCAGCCGCTCGGCCGCCGGCCAGACCCAGCCAAGCAGCGAAGGCCCAAGCAGGATGCCGCCGATCAGCTGTCCCATCACCGCCGGCTGGCCCAGTATTTCCAGGACCTCGCCGATGCCGCGACCGACGACAAGGAGCAGGATGAGTTCGGCGACGAAAATGCCTTCCGAGGACATGCCGGTCTTCTCGGCGGCGAAGGCGACGACGGGCATCAGCAGAAGCGCAGCGGCGGCTAACACGACCGACCGGCGCCGATTGAGTATTTTGGACAAGCTGTCTCCCCTCGATTTCGCGTCATAACGGTTTGGCCGGTGGTTCGGTTGCACGGCCTCGGAGCTGCCAATCTTCCCCTCGTGGGGAGATGTCCGGCAGGACAGAGGGGGTGCGAAGGAACGCGGCTTCACAGCCAGAAGCGTTAACATCTGCAGGTCCGGCATGGGACATGCAGCAAGAGAGACAGGCAGAAGTTGGTACTCTACGGCGCCCCCTCTGCCCTGCCGGGCATCTCCCCCACAGGGACCCACGGGGGGAAGATCCGCAGTTCCGGCGCCGTTTCCTACAATTCTAATCAAATGCCACCGCGGATTTTTGCTTCCCGGTAAAGCGACTCGGCGATGTTCGCGCCGTGGCGGGCAATAAGGAGAAGCTAATGAAAAGCGACTTTGCCGCCGCCCACCTGCACCTCGACCGGGCTTGCCATTACCTGCGCGGCGACGATGAAACGAGCCGCGCGGCGCTTGCGGCGCTCGACCTTGTGATCGAGGCAGTGGCGGCAGCCCAGCATGCCAGGCCGATGGCCGATGTGCTGCTCTTTCCACGGCGCGCGAACGATGGTGTCCCCCGCTTGCAACCTGACTTATCTGCCTGAAAAGGCGGGAACATTCTGGCCGGCCGCACGTTGAAGCGACAGGGGTGTGGCCGGTCGATGTCAAGGCGAGGACCGGCCATGGCGGCGGGAGGCGCCCGGCAGAATGTCCCAGACGAATGCCGCAAAATCCACGGATGTAGCTGTGGCAAGGTCGACAGAGGCGGCTGCGCCGGCAAGATCCACTGAGAACGCCGCGCCGCCGCGCGCTTCCGACACGCTGGCGCTGAAGCTCAGCTCTCCTGAATTCACCACGACGCTGTCCCATTTCCATCGCGCCGAGATCGCGCGCATGGCCGGCTGGCGCGACCGACTCGACCGCACCAGCAACTGGGCGATCACGGTGGTGGCGGCGATGCTGTCGGTATCGCTGTCGACGCCCAGCGCGCATCATGGCGTCCTTTTGTTCGCCATGCTCCTGATCACGCTGCTGTTGTGGATCGAGGCGAGGCGCTACCGCTTCTTCGACGTCTACCGCGCCCGTGTGCGGCAATTCGAGCGCTACTACTTCGCGCAGATCTTTTCGCCGCAGCCGGACTATGCTTCCAACTGGCTCGCGATCCTCGGCGAAGGCCTGCGCTCGCCGCGTTTCCTGATCACGCAGCGCGCGGCGCTGATCCGCCGGCTGCGCCGCAACTACATCTTCATGTACACGATCCTGCTGCTTGCCTGGATCCTGAAGATCACCACGCCGAGCCTGTCGCGCGAAGGCTCTCCCATCGGCTTCGGCGCCTCGCTCGTCGACACGTTCCGGGTGGCGACGCTTGGCCCGATTCCCGGCGTCGTCGTCGTGTGCGGCGTGGCCGGCTGCTACCTCGCGCTGCTCGCCGCGGCGTTCCTGGTCCGCGCCGATGACGGCGAGCTGTCCTTCGGCGACGTGCATGTGTGAGGGAAGGCAGTGGGGCAGTAGTGAGTAGTGAGTAAGTTAGCGATGGGAGTTCGCGGCGTCTACGTGGCCTGAGACTCTTGACCTACTCCCCTACTCCCTACTCCCTACTCCCTACTCCCTACTCCCTACTCCCTACTCCCTACTCCCCTACTCCCCTATTCCCCTATTCCCTTCACTGCAGCGACAGCGCCGTCCGAAACTCCCGGGTCGAATTGCGGGCGGGATAAGGCTCTTCCGGCACGGGAACGCCTAGATGGGCGCAAAGCGGGGCCCAGCCGTCGCCGAGCTTGTGGACCAGCAGACGTTCGGCCGGCACGGTATTCAGCACCGCCTCGACATTGTCCCGATAGATCGCGATCGCGTGGGCGCGATCCTGCGGGCGACCGTCAAAAACCTGTTTCGAAACGAGCGAGATGCCGAGCGACTCCTGGTCTGTGCTGCCGACGATCGCCGGCAGGATGGTTTTTTCGAAACTCTCCCACCAGCTTTCGGGCGAGCGCCAGGTGAGGATGACGCGCGCCTGGGGATAGATTTCGATCAGCTCGCGCCAGTAATGCGCCGAGGGCCAGTCGACGCAGGATTTATAACCGGCAAAGAGCTTGTCCCAGTCGGGCGCGGCGCCCCTGGCCAGCGCCCGCCAGAGCAGCTTCTGCTCCTCATGCGCCATCACCTCCCACATATGATGGCAAGGGCCGAAACCCAGCATGGTCAGCGCCTCGCGCATCGAATCCGTCCCGGTCCGGCCGAAGCCGGTTCCAATCACCTTGAGCGACATTTCCCCTCCTCCTTCGTTGCGATCAATCTCCCTGGACCACGAGCCGCAGGCGGTTGCCTTCCGGATCGGCGGTCGAGATCACGCGACCGTCCCTTTTCACCGGTATGTCGGCTGCTTCGAGCCTGCGCTCCACGGCAGCGAGCTCCTGCGCCGAGCCAAGCTCGATGGTGAAATGGTCGAGGCCGGCAGCACCCGGCGGCGGCTCGCGCAGCTCGTCGCGCGCCCAGATGTTGAAGGCCACCATATGGGCGCGGCGCGCCGTGCCGCAGTCGAACATGCCGAAAGTCCGGGACTGGATATGCGGCCGGAAGCCGAGCACGCCGAGATAGAATTTCATCAGCATCTCGGGCGCGCGGGCGCGCAAATGGATGTGGCCGATAAAGGCATCCTGCGCCATCTTCGGCTCGATATGGCCGGAATTGCCGAGGTCGCGCAGCAGGCCCGATACGTCCAGCGGCTCGAGCCCCGAATGCGCGCTGCCGTCGGTGGCAATCAGCGTCACGCGGCCATTGGGCGACACGTCGCGGCGCAGCAAACGCTGCGGCGTGTCGAAGCATATCTCGATGCCGTTACCGGAGGGGTCGGAGACATAGAGCGATTCCGAAACCAGGTGATCCTGGGCGCTGAACCGTAGGCCAGATGCCTTGAGGCGGGCGGCCGTATGCGCGAGATCGCGGCGGCTGGTGATATGGATGGCGACGTGGAAGAGATCGCGCGCCTTCTGCGGCAGCGGTGCCTCCGCGCCGGCATGGAGCACGATCAGCGTCCGGCCGCCGGCGCCAAGCTCCGCCATGGTGGCGTCCTCGCCAAGCAGCGCCAACCCAAGCGCGTCGCGCCAGACATTCAAGGCCGCCGGCACGTCGGTCACCTTGAGATGGACCGGCCCGAGACGGGTCACCGGAGACAGCAATCCATCATCCATCGTCGTCTGTCCGATTGCGGCCAATGACATATTAGCTGTGAATGAATTGCCTGTCGCGCTCCAAGTTCGGGTTGACCCCTTCCCGGCGGGCGGCGACTATTGCGACGGCCGGTTTTTCTGGAATTGGTTCAGCAGGAGGAGATCGCATGGACGAGACCGAACAGTGGCGCAACATGGCGAGCGCGCCGCGGGACGGCAGCCGCATCCTGGTGACGGTGCGTTCCTCCGAGCAGGGACCGGCCGAGGTGGACATGGCCTACTGGTCGCGCGCCGACCAGTTCGGCGAGGAAGGCTGGCGGGCGTCGGACTCCTCGCCCGGCCGCATCGTCGAATATGCAGAACCGGAACTCAGATGCTGGATGCCGCTGCCGACCGCAGGACGCGGGACGATGCCCAGCCCGTGGGAGGGAGATGACGTGCCGTTGGTGGACGGCGAGGGAATTTAGGGGTGAAGCCCGCCGTCGTTCAGAAGGCCGGTTTTCAAAGCCGAAGCGAGGCGGCACCTCGCCCGGCACGCCGGCGAGAGAGCACTGCACGGGCCGACGCTGCCACGGCAAGAAGCCTGCTCACGAGCATTGGTAGACTTATCCTGGGAGCGCCGGGCAACCGTTGAGCTAACTGCTGCTCCAAGTACCGCGCCTGGGCGATGTCGTGACGAAAGATTGCGGGTGGGCCTTGGAGCCGGTAGAAACCGTCATCTTGCCGGAAGGGCCAGTCGGTCGGGCTGAATGGCAGCATTGAGGTTCTCCCACGTTTCAGGTTCGGCCAACTCTCTGGCGCGACCGTGATAAAGCTGGAGAAGGCAGCGTGATCGAAACGTGAAAAAGACCGCCTGGGACAGATAGCGGTTGAATTACCAGGGGCGAAGCGAAAGAATTGCCATAATCGTGGCCGGGGCCGAACTCAATGAAGGGGCCTCATCTTTATCTTCTGGGCGGATTTGATCTCGCCGGTACTGGCGCGGCTGCTCCAACCTTGAGCCGCAAGGCACGGGCGATGATGGCCTATCTCGCCCTGCAAGCCGGACAGGCACAATCGCGCGAGAAGCTGGCCGCCCTGCTCTGGAGCGTGAATGGCGAAACCCAGGCCCGGATGAGCCTCAGGCAAGCCGTTTCGGCCATCCGAAAGGCCATGCGCGAGTGCGGCAGCGGACGGTTTCTGACAGACGGCGCCAGTGTCGGCCTGTATCTCGACGAGATCGACTTCGATGTCGCCCGGTTCGAGACGCTTGCGACAGGATTCTCGCCCGAACGCCTCGAGCAGGCACTCGCCGTCTACCGCGGCGACCTGCTCGACGGTCTTGGCGTGAAAGAGGAGCCGTTCGAAGATTGGCTTCGAATTGAACGCGAGCGGCTGAGAACGATCGCGATTGCAGCGCTGGACAGGCTGGTGGCGCATTACAGCGCGTCGAACGACCTTTCATCCTGTGCGCGGACGGCTGCGCGACTGCTCGCAATGGAGCCTCTGCGCGAAGATATCCACCGGGCATTGATGAGGGCCTATGCCGCGCAGGGCCGCATCAACCTTGCTCTTAAACAGTATGAGCTCTGCCGTGAGGCGCTGGAGAGAGATCTTGGGCTGCAGCCAGAATTGGAAACGCGCCAACTGTACGAGGCTCTGCGGACACGCCGGATGAGCTCATCGCCTCACTCGACACGTCCGGTTGCGGCCGCCGAGCCGGCGGCCGGTTCAGGGGCAAATGCCGGTGGGAGCCTTTCCGGCGGCGAGCCGTTGCCACCGACCACCCACTACGTCAAATCGGCAGGAATCAACATCGCCTATCAGGTGACCGGCGAAGGGCCGATTGACCTCATATACGTGCCCGGCTGGGTCTCCAATCTCGACCTTGCCTGGGGCTCGCCGCGCTTCGCGCATGTGCTCAAGCGGCTCGGCACCTTCTCACGCCTGATCCGATTCGACAAACGCGGCACCGGTCTATCCGACCGCAATGTCGGCCTGCCGACGCTGGAAGAGCGCATGGAGGATGTGCGTGCGGTGCTGGACGCAGTCGGCTCCACCCGAGCGGTGCTGTTCGGCAGCTCGGAGGGCGGTCCGATGTGCATGCTTTTCGCCGCCACCTATCCCGAGCGTACGTCCGCGCTGGTGCTTAACGGAACCTACGCCAAGGGCACTTGGTCAAAAGAGTATCCGTGGGCCAGAACTGTGGCGCAGGTGGACGACGACGTAGCGGCCGTCGAGAGACAATGGGGCAAGCCAGCCGACATGAGCAACGCAGCGCCGAGCCTGACCGAAGACATGGTCGAACGCGAATGGTTCGCCGCCTATCTCAGGAATTCGGCCTCGCCCGCCGATGCAATCGCGCTCTGGCGCTGGGGTACCGAGGTCGACGTTCGCGACATCCTGCCGGCGATCCGCGTGCCGACGCTGATCGTGCAGAGGACCGGCGATCGCTGGGTGCGCCCAGAGGAAGGGCGTTACTTGGCAACCCACATCCAAGGCGCCAGATACGTCGAGCTGGCCGGCAGAGACCACGTGATCTGGGGTGAAGATTGCGACAGTCTGGTTGACGAGATACGAAGCTTCGTCACCGGATCGACATCCCGAAAGACCATCTCTGCGCTCACCGGATGAGCGGGGGCATGTCGTCGGCAGAACTGCTCATTTCCCGTCCGTGGGAAGGTTGGCGGTTCCGACGCCGCGCCAAAAGGGGCGCAGCCCTCAGAATAAAAACGCCGCCGTGGCCGGATCGGGTCCCGTCCGGCCGTCGGCCGAATCCAGACCGTGAACGGTCCGCATGTCGTCCGCGTCCAGCTCGAAGCCGAAGATGTCGAAATTGCCGGCGATGCGCTCCCGGTGGATCGACTTCGGAATGACGACCAGCCCTTCCTGCAAGTGCCAGCGGATGATGATCTGCGCCACCGACTTGCCATGCTTCTTCGCGATCTTCTCCAGCGTCGGATCGGCCAGCAGCCGGCCGCTGCCCAGCGGGCTCCAGCTCTCGATACGGATGTTGTGCCTGGCGTGAAAATCGCGCTTGTCACGCTGCTGGAAGCGCGGATGCAATTCGATCTGGTTGACGACCGGCGTCACGCCGGTCTCGCCGATGATGCGCTCCAGATGGTCCTGGTTGAAGTTCGAGACGCCGACAGACTTGATACGGCCGGCCTTCCGCAGCTCGACCAGCGTCTTCCAGGCCTCGACATATTTGTTCTGACTGGGCACCGGCCAGTGGATGAGGAACAGGTCGATCTGGTCAATGCCGAGCTTCTGCATCGTGTCGTCGAAGGCGCGCAGCGCCGCGTCACGCTGATGCGCGCCGTTGCGCAGCTTGGAGGTAATGAACAGCTCAGCACGCGGGACGCCGGCAGCACGGATCGCCTCGCCGATGCCTTCCTCGTTGCGATAACCCTCGGCGGTGTCAATCAGCCGGTAGCCGGCCTCGATGCCCCAGCGCACAACCTTGGCCGTGATCTCCGGATCGACCTGCCAGACGCCCAGCCCGATCTGCGGGATGGTGGCGCCATCGTTCAATTTGAGCTGTTCGGGCATGGGAGGTTCCTTTTGGAAGGGAGGGTGGTGCCGACTATGTAGGCCACGGGTCGGGGAATGCCAGTCAGGGAGAGGTTGGCGAGACAGCAATCCCTCTGTCCTGCCGGACATCTCCCCACGAGGAGGAGATTAGCAGCTGCGGAGGCTCAGCCCCTCGCCCCGAACCGCAGCCCATCCATCAAGAGCTTCACCAGCCGCCCCGACCGCTCGCGCCAGTCTGGCGTGTTCGGCGCCGAGTAGATGCCGCCCAGCGCATGCATCACATCGGAAGCATCGACGTCGGCGCGGATTTTTCCCGAGGCGGCGGCGGCCTCGATCAGGCTTCGCATGGCGCCCGAGACGCGGCCGGACGTGTCGGAGAACAGCGTCGAGTTGGTGGTGAGCAACAGGCGCAGGCTGGTGGCGAGGCCGCGCTTGGTGGCGATGTAGTCGACGAAGCGCTGCATCCAGAGCTCCAGCGCGACATCGGCAGGATGCTCACGAGCAAGTTCCTCGGCCGCGTGGCAAAGTCCTTCCACCTCGCGGCGATAGACGACCTCGACCAGATGCTCGCGAGTCGGGAAATGGCGGTAGAGCGTGCCGATGCCGACCCCTGCCCGCTTGGCGATCTCCTCCAGCGAGGCGTCGACGCCATCGGTGGCGAAAGCCTGCGCCGCCACCTCGACCAGCCTGTCACGGTTGCGTTGCGCATCGGCGCGCAGCGGCTTTGGCGCATGCGCGTCGCGCTTCGCTTCAGCGGTCATTTCCTGGTCAGGCACTTTTTTCTCCACCGAACGCAATATGGGGGGTTGAACCATGACCGGCCAGACCCCACGTAAATAAACGGAGGCGCCTCCGGTTTAGTGGAGTGCTTTTATCATATAACCAGGGGAAGCGGTATGTCACGTAGAGAAGGACGGCAAGCGCACCCTGGTTGGTGGAGCGCGGCGATGAGGCTGCTGATCTCCCCCGCAAGGGGGAGATTAATCTCCCCGCCGTCCGCGCCCTCCCTCAAATGTTGCCCTTGCCCCTCCCCTGCCAAGTCCCATTTCCATCGCTAGCGTCCAGCAATCGGAGCCCGACGCCCCATGACCAGCCAGACCATCATCGATCCTCCCGAAGACGGCCATTTCAGGAACGGTCTTGCCGCCAACGGTTCAACCCCTAGTCCCACCATGCTTTCACTCCACCTCACCATTAATGGCCAGGCCCACGCGTTGGAGGTCGAGCCGCGCGTCACCCTCCTCGATGCGCTGCGCGAACGGCTCCACCTCACCGGCACCAAGAAAGGCTGCGACCAGGGCCAGTGCGGCGCCTGCACCGTGCACGTCGACGGCGAGCGCGTGCTGGCCTGCCTGGCGCTCGCGGCCCAAGTCGAAGGGCGCTCGATCACCACCATCGAGGGCCTTGCCGGCGAGGACGGCACGCTGCACGCCGTGCAGGCCGCCTTCCTCGAGCAGGACGCCTTCCAGTGCGGCTATTGCACGCCGGGACAGATCATGTCGGCGGTGGCCTGCATCCGCGAGGGCCATGCCGGTTCCGACGATGAGATCCGTGAATACATGGCCGGCAATCTGTGCCGCTGCGGCGCCTATCCGCACATCGTCGCCGCCATTCGCCAAGCCGAACAGGAGCTGCGCTCGTGAGAGATTTTTCCTATCTACGCGCCGACAGCGTCGAGGCCGCGCGCAATGCCGCCGCTCTTCCCGGCGCCATGCTGCTTGCAGGCGGCACCACGCTCATCGACCTCGCCAAATGCGGCGTCGCCGAACCCTCGACCGTCATCGACATCAGCCACATCGAAGGGCTTAACGCCATCGATGTCACCGCCGACCGCGCCGTGATCGGCGCGCTGGCCAGGATGAGCCATGTCGCCGACCATACTTCCGTGAAGAGTTGCTTCCCGGCCGTATCGGAAGCCCTGTGGCAGGCGGCCTCGGCGCAGTTGCGCAATATGGCGACCATCGGCGGCAACCTGATGCAGCGCACGCGCTGCCCCTATTTCCGCGATCCGCAAAATTTCCCGGCCTGCAACAAGCGCGCGCCCGGCAGCGGCTGCTCGGCGATCGGCGGCGCGACGCGCGGCCATGCCGTGCTCGGCGTCAGCGAGGCCTGCATCGCCACCTATCCGGGCGATCTCGCCGTGGCACTCGTCGCCTTCGACGCCGAGGTCGATCTCGGCGCGCGCAAGCTCAAGGTCGAGGACTTCTTCCTTGCGCCAGGCGCCACCGCCGAGCAGGAGCACGACATCCGCCCCGGCGAAGTGATCACCGCAGTAGAGATCCCAGGCTCGGCCCCCGCCAGACGCTCGACCTACATCAAGGTGCGCGACCGCCAGTCCTATGAATTCGCGGCGGCAAGCGCGGCGGTCGGACTGGAGCTTGAAGGCGACGGCCGCATCATCCGCGACATCCGTGTCGCGCTCGGCGGCGTCGCCACGAAACCGTGGCGGGCGCGCGCTGTCGAAGAGGCGCTGAAAGGCAAGCCGCTCGACGAAGCCACGATCCGCAAGGCGAGCGAGCTCGCCATGGAGGACGCCATCGATCATGGCGCCAACCACTACAAGATTGCGCTGGCGCCGCGCGTGATCGCGCGCGCCATCCTCAAATTGGGAGAGACGGCATGACCGTTCATGACATGAAACACGCCGCGTCTGACAGCGCGCGTCTCGAAGCGGTCGGCGGGCGGCTGTCGCGCGTCGACGGCCCGGCCAAGATCACGGGCGCAGCGAAATATGCCTTCGAGCAGCAGCTCGAGGGGCTGGCGCATGCGGTGCTGGTCGGCGCAACGATTGCCGCCGGCAAGGTGACGGCGATCGACGCCCGCGCAGCCGAGACCGCGCCCGGCGTGCTCGCCGTGCTGACGCCCGACACCATCATGGAATTGAGGGGCGCATCGGACTGGCTCGGCAACCCGCCGTCGCAGCCGACCTACGCGCCGCTCGTGCGCGAGGTCACCTTTTCCGGCCAGCATGTCGCGGCGGTGGTGGCCGAGACATTCGAGCAGGCGGTCGCCGCCGCGGCGCTGGTCAAGGTGTGGTATGACGAGACGCCGGCCATCGTCGACCTGAGCGACGGCAAGGCGGGCGACGGCATCCCGATCGACGCCATGACCAAGGAATGGGGCGACGCTGAAGCCGCCTTCGCCGAAGCGCCTGTGCGCATCTGCGCGGCCTACAACACGCCGCGCGAATTCCAAGCCGCGATGGAGCCGCATGGGCTGATCGCGCGCTGGGAGGGCGACGAGCTGACCATCTGGGAGCCCAGCCAATGGCTCGACGGCATGGCGCGCACCTATGCCGAGTGGTTCGGCCTGCCGTTCGAGAATGTGCGGCTGGTCTCGCCCTATATCGGCGGCGGCTTCGGCTCCAAAGCGCTGGCGCTGGCGCATAGCGCGGTGGCTGCGGCTGCCGCCAGGATGCTCGACCGGCCGGTGAAGCTGGTGCTCACCCGCCCGCAGAATTTTACGTCCTATGGCGGTCGCGCGGCGACGCGTCAGACCGTTGCGATCGGCGCCGACAGGGATGGCAAAATCCAGTCGATCGTGCATCGCGGCGTCAACGAGACTGCGGTCGACGGCATGTGGGTTGAGCCGCTCGGGTCGGTCACCTCGATCATGTATGCCACGCCCAACTTCTCCTCGAAGCAGAATGTCGTGCGGGTCAATACGGTGGTGCCGGGCGCAAAACGCGCGCCGGGCGAGAACCCGAGCGCCTTCGGCATCGAAAGCGCCATCGACGAGCTTGCCTATGAGCTCGGTATCGATCCGCTGGAGATGCGGCTGATCAATTATGCCGAGCAGGACCCGCATGCGAAGAAGGCGTGGTCGACACGCCAGTTGCGCGAGGCCTTTGCCGCCGGCGCGGAAGCGTTCGGCTGGGCGAAGCGCAGCAACGCGCCGCGCTCGATGCGCGACGGCCGCCAGCTCATCGGCTGGGGTGTCGCGGCGGGCACCTATCCGGTGCGACGCGCGCATGGCGAGGCGGTGGTGAAGCTGCTTTCCGACGGTTCGGTCGAAGTCGAAAGCTCGTCCATCGACATGGGCCAAGGCACTTACACGATCCTGGCGCAGACCGCCGCCGAGACGCTAGGCGTGCCGGTGGAGCGGGTGTCGGTGAAGCTCGGCGACTCGCATTTCGCCCGCGCCGGCGTCACCGGCGGCTCGCGACTTGCCGGCGTCATGACCGGCGCCGTCCACAAGGCGGCAGGCCAGGCGCTGGACGAGCTGATCGGGCTCGCGCTTTCCGACCCGCGCTCGCCGTTCCAGAAGCTGCAGGCGAACACGCTGCAAGTGAGGGATGGCCGCATCGCCTCGCCGCGCGGCGAAGGGCCGGACCTGTCGATCGCCGACTTCATGATGGCGATCGGCCGCAACCAAATCGAAGCCAAGGGCGACACGCTGCCGGCCAGCACGACGCCGGAAGAGCGCTACAAGAACTACACCACTATAGCCATGTCGATCCCGCACACCGAGGGCGACTATTCGCGCCATTCCTGGTGCGCGCATTTCGTCGAGGTGCGCGTCGACGAGGATTTCGGCACGGTGCGCGTGTCGCGCGTGGTGTCGGCGCTGGATTCGGGCCGGCTCTACAACCCGAAGCTGGCGGAGAGCCAGTGGAAGGGCGGCATCATCATGGGCATCGGCCAGGCGCTGCTCGAGGAAGGCATTGTCGATCGTCGCCACGGCCGCATCGTCAACGGCAATTTCGCCGACTACATGCTGCCGACCAATGCCGATATCCCAGACATCCAGACCATCTCGGTCGGCATCCCCGACCCGCACTCCTCCGCCCTTGGGGGCAAGGGCGTGGGCGAACTGGCAATCGTCGGCATCGCGCCGGCGATTGCCAACGCAGTGTTCCACGCGACAGGGAAAAGGGTGCGGGATCTGCCGATCACGCTGGAGAAGCTGATCTGAGGTCGACGCCAGCGACGGCCTCCGCCCTAGCCGGCGGCACGTGTCGCGCCGACGGGCCGAGCGCGCGTCGTCATCGTCTCGGCCCGCGCCGGCGGACGTGAATGCCTTTACGGCACGAACAAAACCTCGGCGCGAGGCCAGGGTTTTGCTCGGCCTGCCAGATCAGAACTTGTAGCTGAGGCCGACCCGCAGATCGTGCGTCTTGAGATCGATGTTCGCAACCGTGCCAGGACCGAACAGCGGCACCGAAACATCCTTTTTGCCGAAGTCGGAGTAGCGATATTCGACGCGCGCGATCCACCTGTCGGTGAAAGCGTGCTCGACGCCGGCTCCAACCGTCCAGCCAAGATGGGTTTCGTCGTGGATCGGTATTGAACCGCTGGTGGCGATCACAGTCATTTCATACTTGGCCGCGGCCACGCCCGCGGTGATGTAAGGCAAGGTCCGATCGAAAGCGTAACCGGCCCGCAGCCGCGCCGAACCCGACCACTTGAGTTCGGTCTTGAGCAACGCACCGGCACCGGTGAAGGTCCCCACCCCATCCACATTGCTGTAAGCAATGTCCGCCTCGGCGCCGAGCACGAAGCGGTTCGCCATTTCCTGATCGAAGCCGATATGGATGCCGCCAATGAACCCATCCGGGTCGAGGGGCGCGTTAACGTCGGCACCCCCAGGGCCAGCGTCGGCGATGAAGAGATTGGACTTTCCGGCGACGTAGCCGAAGTGAGCGCCAGCATAGAGGCCGGACCAGTCGTAGTCGGCGGCAACGGGCAAGGTTTCATTGATGTCCGCCGCCGACGCGATGCCGACAGGCGCCAGAATGAAGGCTGTGGCGAGAAGAACCGTTTTCACTGTTTGCTACCCCAATGTTGCTTCCCCAGCCGCGAAATGCTCGGCGGCGATCCGGGTGTCGTCGAGGTTTTGCATTGTTCGCCAGCGGCGTCTTGGGCTGGACCGCACCTGAATTGTCCTGGAGAGCGCCGCAACGCTTTCCCGGTCGGTGTGGCCATACAGCCTCAGTCGATTGCCGGTCTGGACGCAGCGATTGGGTGTGAGTCTACCTGGCTCCGCCCGGCGCCGACGAGGAATTCGGCGCGGTCAGCTCAGCGGCGGGCGGCAGCCTGATCAGTTACGAAAGGCATGCCTATGTCCGAAATCAGTTTGACGAGATCTGCTTGGCGCCTCGTGCCGGTCTTGGCGAATATCCGGTTGAGATGGGTCTTCAACGTGTTTTCACTGATGCCGAGCAACGAGGCGCTCCTGGACGCGGGCAATCCGCTGCCGATCCGCAGGAGGACCCGTGCCTCCGCGGGAGTAAGATCGAACAGCGTCGTGAGAACGGCCTCCGGCAGCGGAGAAGAGGACGTTGTGGTCGATACGAAGACGGCAGCGCAGGCGGGCCGGAAAGCCGCGCGCGCAGTTCCTTCGGTCAGCGGCAACACATAGGCTACGGCGGGCGGTTGACCCGGCGCTGAAACGGGCAGCCCTATGCCGCGAGAGCCAAGCGAAGCATCTGCGCCGGCAGCGCTGGCTAATGCTTCCGCCAAAGCGCGGGCGACCACCGGATTCTGCGGTTGGAGCAGGCCCTTCCTGGAAAGAATGGGACCCTGCCCGGAAAACATCCGGTCGGCAGCCCCATTCGCATGGAGGATTGCTCCGTCGGCGCCGGCAAAAACGATGGGCACGGCGAGATGGTCGAGCGCTTCGCGATAGAAATTGGCGGTAATGCGGGTCTGATCGAGCAGATCTCCAATCAGGGAAGCGCGACGCAGATGCGGCGAGAGCAATGCCAGGAACCGCTGCTCTTCAACGGTTATGATACCCCTGTTGGCACGCGTGGTGCAGCCCATGAGACCAATCCGGTCCGGCGTGTGAACGAATTTGGTGATGCAAGCCTCGCGCAATCCCTGCGGTCCGGCCCAATTCTGGAAGAACGGCGTTTGCTGGAGCTCGGCCTCGCTCATATGCGACAGCGTCGCAACAGGCGTGTCGATGTCGCCAACGACCGCGGCCTTCAATCCGGGAATTTCGTCAAAGTCATAATCCTCCTGGAGCGCGCGCATTTGCACCGGATCCCAAGCTGATTGAGCCGCGAAACGGCCCTGATTGTCAGCAGTGCTGGCCAGCGCGACAGTGGTATAGGCAGCGTCGACAGCTTCGGTGACCCGGGTCATCACTCCGGTCCAGCCTTCCGGATTCAAAACGCAATCATAAATTTCCCCGATAATCGAATAAAGTACTTCGCTGCTAAGCCTTTCCACCGTTTCTCCTAATCCAGGCATGCCCCGCCCCTCACAGGATGGATGGCGGGCAAAAATGAAACCAGCACTTTGACAGCGGCCCGGTGCAAGGACACCGATCCCGCCTGGAGGATTTTGCTGGCGTCATACTTTCGGGTGACGCCAAGCGTGGTGGGGCTCGATTAAGGGGCTCAATCAGCTGAACGCCGACCGCTCAATGTTGCTGGTAATTCCTGGAATGGAAAGTGTCGCGTTCGATTTTTTTGAGACTGCGGGTTTTAGCGGGCGCTTCCTTGTCACGAAAGACGGTGTTTTCATCGGCTCGCCGGTTGAGGTCTTGATGCTGTTACGATGCAGGCAGGGGAACGTGCTTGCAGTATGAGGGATGCTTGCACAGGATTATCTACAATTCCAGCGACCTGATCGGCGGCGAACAAATCCAGAAAGAGCAGTGGATCTCAACGCTGTCATCCGGTTACGCCCGTCTGCGTGCCGATCCGGCCGTCGGCAGATCGTTCGAAGGCGAACTCAGGATTGTTCGAACTTGCGACGTTTCGGTGGGCACGATCCACGGCACTGTCAAATCGATATCGAGAACCACTGAAGACATTGTGGCCCAGAGTACCAACAATGTCGTGTTGCTTCTCAATGCCGGACACTCCGCGCTCAGCGTCGACCAGTCGGGAAGGAGCGTCGATCTGAGTCCAGGCGCGTCCGTTCTTGTCGAGCAGAGCGCTCCGTCAATCATCCGAGTGAGCGACGGACAATGCGGCCTGATCGCCGTGCAGACCGATCGCGAACGCGTGCATCAGCGATGTGCAGGGTTTGAGGATCGCCTGATGACGGCCGTGTCTAGCTCCATGATGATCAACGCCCTTGTTCGTGCCTATGTCGGCGTTCTGGCCCATGAGAAAGAAGCCGAGTCTCAACTGACCATGCAGTTCGTGGCCGATCATATTGCCGATCTGATCGCCGCCACCGCTTCCCCTACCGCACCTGTGACGGCGGACGACAATGCGGACGCGCGAGGTCTACGTGCGGTACGGACGCAAGCGATTCTGACTAAAATTCGCAGCGGCTTCACCGATCCAGAAATCTCCGCGCAAGGCGTCGCAAAAGAGCTCGGCCTGTCGGCGCGCTATGTCCAGGATCTGCTGCAGGAGACAGGCATCAGCTTCTCCGAACGCGTTCTCGAACTGCGCTTGCAGTACGCGCACAGGATGCTCTCGCAAAGGCACAACGACGCCTTGCGCGTCAGCGAAATCGCGCTGATGAATGGCTTCAGCGACGTGTCCTACTTCAATCGCTGCTTCCGCCGCCGCTTCGGCTACACGCCAACAAGCGCCAGATAGAACCGGGCGTCTCCCGAAATCGATCAGGCGACGCGATTTCCGATTTTTCCATTCGCTCTATCTGCTTGTATTAGCCGCATTTTTGCGACGCCAAGCGACGCCGCTTGGCTGCAAAATGCTCGGTGGTGCCAAACCATCACAGCGCGCAGAAAAGAACCGGCATCTCTTTCCAGTCCAATTCCAGTGCGGCGCTGCCCAAGACAATGCCGGGCTCCAATGACATGTCACCTTCAGGGTGAAATGACTTGTCTGTCAGGGGATTAAATGCCGAAGAATGGATTTGAAGGCCGGAAGAAGGCGTTGAAATATCTGGCGTTGACGTCGACGGCGCTGATCGGCCTTGGCCAGCCAAGCGCCACGGCAGCCGAGATCTGGACCGGCGCGGCGTCCACGGATTGGTTCACCGCCGGAAACTGGAATCCCACCGCTGTCCCGACATCGAGCGACGACGTCACCCTCGACGCGGCGTTTCCGCACCCGACCGTGGTCAATGCGGCGAACGCAGCCGCGCAAAATCTGTTTGTCGGCACCATTGCGAGTTACACAGGCTCGCTGACGATTACGAACGGCGGCACGCTTGCCGACACCGCCGGCTATCTCGGCTACGCTTCGAACGCCAACGGCAACGTAAGCGTCGTTGGAGCGGGCTCGCTCTGGAGCAACAGCACCGACCTTTTCCTTGCCTTGGGCACCGACAGCACCGGCACCCTTACGATCTCAAACGGTGGCGCCGTGAGCGACACCGTGGGCCATGTCGGTTTCGGTCAGGGCACTGGCACGGTCACGGTGGACGGGACTGGCTCGACCTGGACCAACAGCGGCGATCTCTATATCGCCGAACGTGGCGTCGGCACACTGGACATCACCAATGGCGGCGCGGTCAACAGCGCCACGGGCAGCATCGGTACGAATGCAGGCTCCAATGGCATGGTGACGGTCGACGGCGCGGGGTCGACCTGGACAAACTCTTCCCACCTGTACGTCGGCGATCAGGGCACCGGCGCGCTGAACATCTCGAGCGGCGGCAAGGTCAGCAATCTGAGCGGCATTCTAGGCAACCTGGCGGGCTCCACTGGCACAGCAACTGTCGACGGTGCTGGTTCGACCTGGGCGAACGCGGCCCTTGCGGTTGGAAACGCGGGCTTCGGCGCGCTGGAGATCACCAATGGCGGCGCAGTCACCAGTTCGGTGGGCTATGCCGGCTATGCCGCAGGCTCCAAAGGCCTGGTAACGGTCGACGGTGCCGGCTCGGCCTGGACCAACACTTCGGACCTCTTCATCGGCTTCCAGGGCCAGGGTGCGCTGACGGTTACGAATGGCGGCGCGGTCAGCAACACCATCGGTATGATCGGCGCGCAGACGGGCTCTGTCGGCACAGCGGTGGTCACCGGCGCCGGCTCGACCTGGACCAGCAGTTCGAACTTCTATGTCGGCGATAGCGGCACCGGTGTGCTGACGATCGGAAATGGTGGCGCGGTCAGCAATGGTGAGGGCAATATCGCCGCGCAGGCAGGCTCGACCGGCATCGCGTTCGTCGATGGCGCCGGCTCGACCTGGACAAACAGCTCCAACCTGATGGTGGGCGATTTCGGTAACGGCACCCTGGCGATCTCTCACGGTGCCGTTGTCAGCAACACTTGGGCCGCTGTCGGCGCGAAGGCGGGCTCCATCGGCATGGTGTTCGTCGACGGCGCCGGCTCGACCTGGACCAACAGCTCCAACCTGGGTATTGGCGATTTCGGCGCCGGCACTTTGGCGATAAGCAATGGCGGCGCGGTCAGCAGCGCCTCGGGCTATGTCGGCAACTCGGCGGGCTCGACTGGCGCGGTGTTCGTCGACGGCGCGGGATCAAAGTGGACGAACAGCGGGAACCTCTACGTCGGAGGCCTCAGCAAGGGCACGTTGACGATCTCGAACGGCGGCGCGGTCAGCAATGACCTGGGCTACCTTGGCTTCGACGCGGCCTCGACCGGCACGGCAACGGTCGACGGCGCAGGCTCGACCTGGGCCAATAGCGGAAACCTCGTCGTCGGCTATCATGGTACCGCCACGCTGGCGATTTCAAACGGCGGCGCTGTCAGCGACACCAAGGGCTATGTCGCACTCGAAGCCGATTCGGCCGGCGGAGTCGTGGTCGATGGACCGGGTTCGACCTGGATGAATTCCGGCGACCTGTTCGTCGGTTTCAAAGGCGCGGGTACGCTCCAGGTCACCGATGGCGGCCACGTCCTCAACCAGGCCGCGATCCTCGGAGAATTCGGTACCGCAACCGCGACCGTGACTGTGGACGGAGCGGGATCTTCCTGGAGCACCGATGACAGTCTTACCCTGGGAGGCGCCGGTCACGCGACACTTTCCATCTCCAACGGCGGCTCAGCAGATGCCAATTTCGTCTTTGTCGGCCAGGCGGCAACAGCCACCGGTGCAATTACCGTCGACGGCGCGGGCTCGAAATGGACCAACAAGAACGGCATGTACCTTGGCGGTCTCGGAAGCGGCACTCTTGCCGTCACCAATGGCGGCGTCGCCTCCGGCGGCACCGCCTACATGGCGATCGCCACCGGTGCCACCGGACAGGCAACCGTCGACGGCCCGGCCGCGCTGTGGGAGATGCACGGCGACCTGGGGATCGGTTTCGGCGGCACGGCTTCGGTGACGCTCTCCAACGGCGGCGTCGCTCTGGTGGACGGCGTTACCGTGATCGCCAGCCAGGCCGGCTCGACCGGCACGCTGAACATCGGCGGCGCAGCGGGCACTGCGGCGACGGGCGCCGGCGTCCTCGATTCGGCCACATTGCAGTTCGGCGCCGGCACCGGCACGCTCAATTTCAACCATACCAGCGCGAACAATGGCTTCGCTGCCGCGATCAGCGGACTGGGGACGATCAACCAGATCGCCGGCAACACGAAGTTGACCGGTAATTCCGCCGGGTTCACCGGGACGACGAACGTTCTCGGCGGCGGCCTCTATGTCAACGGCTCGCTCGGCGGCGCGATCAATGTCACCGGCGGCCTGCTTGGCGGATCAGGCACGGCAGGCAATGTGACCATTGCTTCGGGCGGGACCTTCGCCCCAGGCAATTCGATCGGCACGATCAATGTGAGCAATACAACCTTCTCGGCCGGTTCGATTTATGCCGTTGAAGTCGAAAGCGGCGGCACATCCGATCTGATCAGCGCCACCGGCGCCGTGACGATCGGCGGCGGCACGGTCGTCGTCATCCCCTATCCGGATTATGCGACCGGAACGACCTACACGATCGTCACGGCGGCGGGCGGTGTCACCGGTGCCTTCGACAAGGCCAGTCTCGAAGGCTCGATCTTCATTGCGCCGACGCTGACCTATGACGCGAACAATGTCTATCTCAACCTGGCCAAGGCAAGCTTCGCTCAGGTTGGCCTGACGCCGAACCAGATCGCCACCGGAGGTGGCGCCGAAAGCCTGGGGGCTGGCAATCCGCTCTACGACGTAATCGCCGTGCTGCCGACAGAGGCAACTGCCCAAGCGGCCTTCGACCAGCTCTCGGGCGAGATCCACGCCTCGGCCAAGGGGATGTTGCTGGAGGACAGCCGCTTCATCCGCGACGCCGCCACCAAGCGGATCAGCGCCGCGTTTGGCGATGCCGACGCAGCCGCGTTGCCGGTCATGGCCTATGGCGAGGGCGGGCCGGAAATGGTCGCGGCCGACACCGATCGCGTCGCCGTCTGGGGCCAAGCTTTCGGCTCGTGGGGGCATGTCGGCAGCGACGGCAATGCCGCCGCCTTCGATCGTTCGACCGGGGGGCTGCTGGCGGGTGCGGACGGGCTGGTGGGCGACTGGCGCGTCGGCCTCCTCGGCGGCTACAGCCATTCCTCCGTCAACGCCGATGCTCGCCGTTCCAGCGGCGCCGGCGACAATTATCATCTCGGGCTCTATGGCGGCACCAACTGGGGCGCCATCGCGTTCCGCACCGGCGTCGCCTACAGCTGGAACAGCATCTCGACAAAGCGCGCGGTTGCCTTCAATGGCTTCGCCGATCAACTGTCGGCCGACTACGACGCCGGCACGGCACAGGTGTTCGGCGAACTCGCTTACAAGGCCGATGCCGGGCGCTTCAAGTTCGAGCCCTTCGCCAATCTCGCCTATGTCAGCGTGCACACCGACGGCTTCACCGAGAAAGGTGGCGGTGCAGCCCTGACCAGCGCAAGTTCAACCACCAACGCGACCTTCACCACGCTCGGGCTACGCACCTCGACCGGCCTGACGCTGGGCAACATCGAGGCGACCGCGCGTGGCACGCTCGGCTGGCGCCATGCCTTCGGCGATGTCACGCCGACTTCGACTTTCGCCTTCGCCGGCGGCGATGCCTTTACCATCGCCGGCGTACCTGTCGCCAGGGACAGCGTGGTGATCGAGGCCGGTTTCGACCTGCCGATCTCGGCCAATGCCACGCTCGGCCTGTCCTACACCGGTCAGTTCGGCTCCCATAACGCCGACAACGGCGCCAAGGCCAACCTCGACGTCCAGTTCTGATGGCGAGAGGTGAGAAGGATCGGGAGTAGCATGAGAACGCTCGGCCGACGGAGCCCGGCCGAATATGGCAAGGGCTCGGGCGGCGAGGCGGATTGAAGCTCCCACATCTTCCTGTCAGGGAAGTCGGCTTCAGGGAGACCGAGAGATTCATCGCTTTCGCCCACTCCAGCGTCGGCTCTTCCTACCAATCCAAGCCGAACACCAGCTTGCCGAAATGCAGGCCGCCGGCGGCCATGTAGGTGTAGGCTTCGGTCGCCTCGTTTTGTGAAAACACCTTGTCGACGACCGGCTCGATCCGGGCGGCGCCGATGGCACGGGCGGCGTCGCGCAGGTCCGAGACCGATCCGGTGTTGTTGCCCACCACCTTCAGCGCCTTGATGATGATCGGCAGCAGATTGACCGTGGCCTCGGCGCCGGTGACGAAGCCGATGGTGAACAGCGTGCCGCCGGGCGCGGTGGCGTTGACGGCGCGCGCGAAGGTGGCGGTGCCGCCGGTCTCGACGACGAGGTCGGCGCCGAGGCCATCGGTCAGTTCCAGCACCTTGCCGTCCCAATCCGGTGTCGCGCGGTAATTGATCAGGTGATCGGCGCCGAGCGCCTTGGCCCGCTCGAGCTTCTCGTCCGAGGACGACGTGATGATGACGGTGGCCCCGGCCGCCTTGGCAAGCTGCAGGGTGAAGATCGAGACGCCGCCCGTGCCGAGCAGCACGACGACGGAGCCCGGCCCGACATCGGCGGCGCGGATGGCGTTCCACGCGGTGGTGCCGGCGATCGGCAAGGTCGAGGCCGACTCGAAGGAGAGATGCGCCGGGACCGGCACGACCGAGTTGGCTGGCAGCGCGACATATTCGGCCAGCGACCCGGGCAACGAGATGCCGCGCATCTGCGTCATCTCGTGGGGACGCGGCCGGCCGCCGATCCAGCGCGGCTTGGCGTGGGCAACAACGCGGTCGCCAGGTTTGAATGTCGTCACGCCCTCGCCCAGCGCGACAATCTCGCCGGCACCGTCGGCAACGGGAACGAGCGGAAACACCGGGCCGGGATAATTGCCGCTCGCAACGGCGACATCGACGAAGTTCAGGCTCGCCGCACGCTGGCGGATCAGCACCTCGCCGCGTTGCGGTTCGGGCGTGGCGATGCTGGCGGCGCGGAAGGCGTCGAGCCGGGGTTGGCTGAGTTCGATGGCTTTCATGGGTTCACTCCGTGCGTGGTCGATGGACGATTGAGCGAACCTATCTGCTGCGCTACTACTCGATAATCGTTGGACTTTGCATTTGAGTATTGCAAATCATGCAGCAATCAGTTGAGCCCTCCGCCCTTGCCGAAATGGCGGCCTTCGCGGCCGTCGCCGAGGCGTGCTCCTTCACCAGGGCGGCAGCGAGAGTCGGGCGCGACGCGACCATCCTGTCGCGCCGTCTCCAATCGCTGGAAGAGCGGCTGGGGGTGCGGCTGCTCCACCGCACCACGCGCAGCGTGTCGCTTACCGAGGCGGGCGCGGAATTCCTGTTGCGCGTACGCGCCATCCTTGCCTCGGTCGACGAGGCCGAGGCGGCTGCATCGGCGCATGCCGCCGGCGGGCCGCGCGGCCTGCTCAAGCTGGCGCTGCCCGGGACCTTCGGGCGCATGTGGATCGGGCCGCTCTTGCCGCAATTCCTGGCGGAGTTCCCCGAGGTCCACATCGAGGCAGAGTTCTCCAACCGCTTCGCCGATCTCGTCGCCGAGAATTTCGACGTCGCCGTACGGCTGGGCAGCCTGGAGGACTCGCGCCTGGTGGCGCGCAAGGTGGCGACGCGCCGCCGGCTGCTCTGCGCCGCGCCCTCCTACCTCGCCAGAAGGGGCAGGCCGGAAACGCCGCAGGCGCTGCTGGAGCATAGCTGCCTGGGTTTCTCCGGCTTCCAGACCTTTCCGGCCTGGGAGATGACCGACCGCGAGGGCCGGCGCGTGCGCGTCGAGGTTTCGGGGCCGTTGGTCAGCGACGACGCCGAGGTGCTGGTCGAGGCCGCCGTGCAGGGCGTCGGCCTGATGATGAGCACCGACTGGCTGGTCGGGCGCGAGCTCGCCGACGGCCGGCTGGTGCCGATCCTGGAGGACTGGACACTTGCCGACGAGGGCGCGGTCTATGTCGTCATGCCCTCGGCCAAGGGTCAGGCCGCCAAGACCCGCGCCTTCGCCGACTGGATCGGCAAACGCTTTGCGCCTGAGCCGCCGTGGCGAAAGTAAGCGCGACATAGCGGGCATTCGCGGCGGAGATCCCGAACGCCGCGTTCGCAGGACAAGGTTTCTCGCTCCAGAAGGGGATAGCCAGAAGGGGACAGGCAGTTCCGGCGGCCGCGCCCTACCCTTTTGCCGCCAGCAAATTCGCATCCCGCGCCAGCCCCCAGCGGCCGTCATTCTCCTTGCGCAGCAGCGTCAGCGTATAGCCGGACCGCCGCACCGGCTCGCCGCCGGGCGGTGTCGCGGTCATATCGATGCGGTTGCGGATATAGGCCCAGTCGCCGAGCAGTTTGAGCTCTACGATCTCGCTGTCACTGTCGATCTTCGTCTCGCCCATGTTCCTGGAGGCCGCGGCGAAGGCTTCCTTTCCGAAGGGCTCCTTGCCGGGAACCATGAAGACGACATCGTCCGTCATCAGACCAAGCACGGTCTCCAGATCGCCTTTCCGGCTCGCCGCCATCCAGGTCTCGACCACCTGGCGGATCGCGGTTGCGTCATCGGTCATCGGTTTACCTCCTTGCAATCGTCGGCGGTCGGATTGTCGTCAATACCTGGTGCAATCGCCGTCGCCGGCAACGCCGCGGACGAACCCGAGCGCTATCGCGCGCGTTTTGCGACGAAGGAGGTCGCCCGGTTGCGCATGGCAGGCCTAAACTTCCGCAATGAAATCGTGACGAGGCCGGGCGGCTCGCAGATCTTGCTGGTCGACTCTTTGGCAATCTGCTGGAATTGTTCGAGCCGGCCAAGAGCACTTAAGCGAGATCCATTCAAGAGAGATTGGCCGCTCGCCGGCTTTCGCCAATCTCTATATGATGCCCACCACGGTGGGGGATCGACTATGAAAAGCGCACTGGCAATCGTCACACTTGCCCTTCTAGCCACCCCTTCCGCCCATGCCGCGCCTTGCGCCTGGTCCGCCCGGATGGAGGAGGACGAAGGCGGCAGGGTGATGACGGCTTCGGTGTGCGGCGGGCCGAAGGGCGATGCGCATCTGATGCTGGCCTGCTTCGATAAGCCGGTGCTGAGCTATGATCTCGGCGCCGCGGGCGGGCAGCTGGAGCCCGGCATCGGCGGATCCTTCACCTTCAAGGCCGGCGGCAAGAGCGTGACCAAAAAGCTCGAGCTCGAGGCGATGTACAATTACTTCACGGCAGACCTGTCCGGCCCTTCCGACCCGTTGCTGGCGCTGCTGCGGGGAAAGGGCGAGGTGACGATCTCGGCCGACAAATACGGCACGGCGAGCTTTCCGCTGAAAGGCTCAGGTGCTGCGATCGGCAAGGTGCTGGCAGAATGCGGCAAGGGTTCGGGCGGCGAGGCTGATTGACTCTGCCGACGAGGGAAGACCGGGCAGCGTCAATGGCTCATTTGCCCTGCCCTTTCATGAACTGCCCGAGCAGTTCCACCGGCAGCGGGAACACCACCGTGGACGAGCGCTCGCCGGCGATGTCGTGCAGAGCCTCGAAATAGCGCAGCTGCATGGCCTGCGGCTCGGCCGCAAGCATGCGGCCGGCCTCGACCAGCTTCGCCGCCGCCTGCTGCTCGCCGTCGGCATTGATCACCTTGGCGCGGCGCAGCCGCTCGGCCTCGGCCTGCTTGGCGATGGCGCGGATCATGCTTTCATTCAGGTCGACATGCTTGATCTCGACATTGGAGACCTTGATGCCCCAGGCATCGGTGCGCTGGTCGAGGATCTCCTGGATGTCGCTGTTGAGCTTGTCGCGTTCGGCCAGCATCTCGTCGAGCTCGTGCTTGCCGAGCACCGAGCGCAGCGTGGTCTGCGCCAGCTGGTTGGTCGCGGCCATGAAATCCTCGACCTGGATGATTGCCCGCTCGGCGTCGACGATGCGGAAATAGAGCACGGCATTGACCTTGACCGAGACGTTGTCGCGCGAGATGACATCCTGCGGCGGCACGTCCTGCACCACCACGCGCAGATCGACCCGCACCATCTGCTGGACGAACGGGATGAGGATGATGAGCCCAGGGCCCTTGACCCCGGTGAAGCGGCCGAGCGTGAAGACCACGCCGCGTTCATATTCCCTCAGGATGCGGATGGCCGCCGACAGGAAGATGATCACCAGCAGGGCAATGATGAGATAGGCCACGTAACCGACCATCATTTCACTCCGTTGTTGCTCGCATCGCGACGCCGCACGGTCAGGACGAGGTCGCTTCGGTCACCTCAACGCTGTCGCCGGGTGCGACCGGTCGTCGGCCCTCGCCCGCCAACGCTCGCCCAAGGCCAGCACATGGCCCTCGCCGCCCTGCCAGTCGACGATCTCGACGGGCAGGCCGCGCATCGCCTCGCCGCCGACGCGCGGCGGTTTCCTGCGCGCCGCCCAGACATAGGTTCCGGTGAGCAGCGCCAGCCCGAGCGTCAGCACGGCGGCGGGGCCGATGACCGCCCACGACATGGCAAAGCCCGGCCCTTCGATCCTGAGCAGCATGGCCGAGCCGAGCAGGAAAGCGGCGACGCCGCCCAACCCCAGAACCACGGTGGGGTTGAAGGCCTCGATGATCAGGAAGGCGATGCCGAGCACCATCAGCGCCAGGCCGGTATAGTTGATCGGCAAGAGGTTGAGCGCATAGAGCCCGAGCACCAGGCAGATGGTGCCAATGACGCCGGGCGCCACGGCGCCCGGGCTGGCGAACTCGAAGACGAGGCCATAGACGCCGACCAGCATCAGGATGACGGCGGTGTTCGGGTCGGTGATGACGGAGAGCAGCCGTATGAACCAGCCAGGCTCCAGCGTCTCGACCGGCAGCCCTTTCGTCGCCAGCACTTTCTTGGCGCCGGCGACATCGACGGTGCGCCCGTCGGCAAGCTGCAGCAACTCGGTAGTGTCGCGGGCGACGAAGTCGATGACATGCTCCTGCAGGGCGGCGTTGGCCGACAAGCTCGCTGCCTCGCGCACCGCCTTCTCGCCCCAGTCGCCGTTGCGGCCGCGCATCTCGGCGAGCGAGCGGATGAGCGCGACCGCGTCATTGGTCACCTTGGCCATCATCTCGTCGCCGGGCGGCTCGGCGACGTCCTTCTGGTTCTTGTCCTTGTCGCCGCCCGGCAGCGACGGCAGCCCGCCCATCTCGACCGGCGTCGCCGCGCCCAGATTGGTGCCCGGCGCCATCGCCGCGACATGGGTTGCGTAAAGAATGTAGGTGCCGGCGCTCGCCGCATGGCCGCCGGCCGGCGCGACGTAGCCGATGACGGGCACGGGCGAGGCCAAGATGTCGGCGATCATCTCGCGCATCGAGGTGACCAGGCCGCCCGGCGTGTCGAGCTGAAGGATGAGCACTTCGGCGTTGCGTTGAGCAGCAGTATCGAGCGCCTCCTCGAGCTGCCTGGTGCTGGCCGGCCCGATAGCGCCGTCAATGGCAACGCTCAACGCGACCTTCCCGCTCCCGGTCGAGGAGAAGGAAGAAACGGCAGCCGCGGCCAGGAGGGCAACGGCGAAAAGGGCCACCCGCGCGAAGGTCACGCTCGAAGCTCCATGAGCTCAAATATGGGTTGTGCCGTGGCGAAGTCCATGGGCGTCGAAGGGCGCCTGCGCCAACCGTCGGCGGCTGCGGTTGGGCGCCATGGTTCAGGCCAGCGAGCTGAAAGCGCTGCGCAGCGGAATCGGTCCTGAAGAGACAAATCGGAAAAAAACGCTCCCGGCCCGTGTCTGATCGCACGAGCCGGGGCGCGGGGCGTCAATAGTCGGAGCCGCCCTCGACGACGACCCGACGATGATGGTGCCGGTGGATCGAACTCGTGACGACCACGTCCTGACGACGGTGATGGCGATAACGCCAGCTACGCTTGCCATTGTCATAGAAGGCGACCGTGCCGTGATGGCGGTGATGCAAGCGATGGCCCTCGTCATTGATGATGATGGCGGGGCGGTGATGATAATGATGCCTGTGATGCGTCCTGATGACGACATCGGCCTCGGCCGCCGAAGCGACGGCGGGTGCGGCGACGCAGAGCGCCAGGGCAGCAAGAAGCACTGTTTTCATTGCTTTATTCCTGATTCCTGAATCATCCCTTCGGCTGGGTAAACCGCTGCCTGTCGCTTTGGTTCCGGGGAGGACGACATGCGCCATCCGCTCCGGCGCGCGGTCGAGATCGGGTGGGAGGATGGGCCGGCGCCGCAGTGGGCGGGGGTTCGTTGGGGGTAGCTGAGGCACCGGCCGAAGGCGGAATGGGCACCGCCGCGTGTCAGAATATGCTCCCCGTGCGGTGACGAAATTGCGCGATCGCGGAAGGAAGGGCGCGGCGCCGAGCTGCCGCTCTCCCCAAATCATGCGATCCGGCCTCTCCGCCCAGCCACCGCTATCGCGGCCGCCAACGCCACCACCCCCGTGGCCGCCGCGAAGGTGAACACCATGCCGCCGGCGACCGCTGCCGGCGCTGCCGTCGCGACGTCCTTGGTGCCCACGGCGAAGGCGAACACCGCGCCCATCACCGCCGTGCCGGTGACAAGGCCGAGATTGCGCGACAGGCTCAGCATGCCCGACACCACGCCGCGCTCGGACCTGTCGACGTCGGCCATGACGGCGGTGTTGTTGGCCGCCTGGAAGAGTTGGTAGCCGGGCGTCAGCAGGATGATCGCCGCCACGTAGCCGACGACACCTAAGACGCCCGGCAGCACAGCGAGCGCGACGCAGCCGGCGACCATCAGCACCAGCCCGGCCATGACCATCGCGGCAGCGCCGAGGCGGTCGACGACACGCCCGGCAATGATGCCGCAGAACGCCGAGACCACGGGCCCGATCGACATCACGGCTCCGGTCGCAGCGTCGCCGAGGCTCAGCGCACGCGACAGGAAAAACGGGCCGACGACCAGCGTGGCCATCATCACCGTCGAGACCAGCGCGTTCATGGCGAGGCTCGGCGCCAGCACCGGGTCGCGCAACAGCGCGAGCTTGACCAGCGGCGACACTACCTTGGCCTCGGCGACGACGAACAGCGCCGCGCCAACAATTGCCCCGCCGAGCAGCGCTATGTTCAGACCACCGAAATGACCGCGCCCCATGGTCATGGCCAGCGCGTAGGCGGCAAGCGTGGCGGCAAGCAGCAGCGTCCCCAGCACATCGAAACGCGCGGCTCCCTTCGCCTCTGCGCGGTCGATGCCCGCCCCTTTGTCGCCCGGTAAAAAGCGCCAGACGGCCAGCAGCGCGACGGCGCCGAGCGCGGCGTTGACGAGGAAGATCGAGCGCCAGCCGAGAGCTGCGATCAGCACGCCGCCGAGCGAGGGGCCAAGCGCCGTGCCGATCGCCGACATGGTGCCGAGCAGGCCCATGGCGCTGCCGGTGCGTTGCTTCGGCACCGTCTCGCCGACGAGGGCTATCGTGAGCGCCATCATCACCGCGGCGCCCAGGCCTTGCACGGCGCGGGCAGCGATCAGCATCGCCAGCGACGGCGCGAGCGCGGCGGCAAACGAAGCGGCGCTGAAAAGCGCCAGGCCGGCGATCAGCAGCAGCCGGCGGCCGACGACATCGCCGAGACGCCCGACGCTGACGATCAGCGCCGTGATGGCGAGCAGATAGGCGAGCACCACCCACTGCACTGCCGGAAAGGACGCGGCGAAGACCGCGCTCAACGTCGGCAGCGCGACATTGGCGATGCTGGTGCCGAGCGAGGAGACGAGCATGGCAAGCGACAGGCCCGCCAACGCGCCCGTCGTCGAATGGCGCAGGGGCGCGGCGCGGGTTTCGGCAATGTCGGCCATGATTTCTTCTCCGTCGGTTGAACTTGCGGGGAAGATAGGCGTGCGCATGACATGGCGGAACACGCAGCGTATGCACTTGAATAGTGCATCAGACGCCATGCCGCGTTGACGAATCCGTGCTATGGTCGCGCCATGTCGCGACCCGATCTCAACCTGCTCGTCACGCTTGACGTGCTGCTTGCCGAAGGCAGCGTCGCCAAAGCCGCACGGCGCATGAAGCTCAGCCCTTCGGCAATGAGCCGGACCCTGGCGAGGCTGCGCGAGGCGACCGGTGACCCGCTTCTGGTGCGTGCCGGGCGCGGCCTGGTGCCGACGCCGCGCGCTGTCGAGCTCGGCGGGCAGGTCGGGCGGCTGGTGAAGGAGGCGGAAGCGGTGCTGCGGCCTGCCGAGCGGCTCGACCTCGCGCGGCTTGGCCGCAGCTTCACGCTGCGAAACAGCGATGGTTTCGTCGAGAATTTCGGCCCGGCGCTGCTCGCCCGCGTGGCTGAGGAAGCGCCGGGCGTGCAACTGCGTTTCGTGCCCAAGCCCGACAAGGAGAGCGGCCCGATGCGCGAGGGCGTGGTCGATCTGGAGACCGGCGTAGTGGGCGGTTCGACCGGGCCGGAGGTGCGCGCGCAGGCGCTGTTCCGCGACCGCTTTGTCGGCGTCGCGCGGGCCGGCCATCCTTTGTGCGAAGGCCGGATCACCGCTGCGCGCTTCGCCGCCGGTCGGCACATATTGATCTCGCGCCGCGGCCTCGACCGCGGCCCGGTGGATGACGCCCTGGAGCTCGCCGGGCTGACGCGGACAGTCGCGACCGTCGTCGGCGGCTTCGCCGAGGCGCTGGCGCTGGCGCGTGGCTCCGACCTCATCGCCACGGTGCCGGAACGCTATACCGGAACGCTGCGCGAGGGCCTGTTCACCTTCACGCTGCCGGTGAAGCTCGCCGCGCTGACGGTCTCGCTCTTGTGGCACCCGAGGCTCGACGCCGATCCGGCGCATCGCTGGCTGCGCGGGCTGGTGAAAGAGGTGTGCCGCCTTTCCTCTCCGCCGTTTCGCGAGGGCGAGGAACCCATGCCCTGATACGCCGCGGCACCGCGGAACCAACCGCGCGTTGCAGGCGATGCCTTTATCATATTAGCCATTACTAACATGTACTATCGTACGCAGGACTAACCGTATCTGTCATGGAACCCGCGGCATAGTCAGCGCGTTGCCGGGCGCGCGTGAAACAGCCGGAGGCTCGCTTGAGCGAATTCAGGAAGTTCGCCTGCCCCCGGTGTCTGGGCGCCGGCAAGGTGTTCGAGTGCGAGAAACAGGTGGCGTCGAACGGCGCATGTTGTCCCTCTGGCGCGTTCCGCGACAATTGCCCTGGACAACGGGGTTCCTGCCAGGCCTGCAACGGAACCGGCCTGCGCGGCTACGGCGCGCCCTCTTCGATAGAGGAGTAAACCCGGCAGGCTTCGCTTTCGCTACACTTGGGAGTCTTGCCTTTCATTCGTAACTTCTAATATAATGCCTAAGGACGAGAGCGGAGCGGCGGGCGCCCCGCATGACAATCTATCGTGTCGAGGAAATGGACGGCGAAGCCGTCGTCGCGGTCCATTCGGCCGCAGCAAAGACGCCTTTCGAGGCGGCTGAGAAGGCGCTTGGCCAGAAAGTCACTTTGCGCGCCGGCGCCGACAGATGGGTCCGCGTCGTCGATCTCACCGAGCGGCCGAAACCGGTCAGGCTCAGGCCCACGACATTCGAATTCAAGGCTATAGGCCAAAGGAAATAGCGCGCTCCGTTTTGCACTGGCGCCAGTGTGCACGAAGGGCGGCGAAGTCGCCGAGCAAACCGCCGCGCACTTTTCCTGGCTTTAAGTGCTGGCGCCGCCCATCAGCGCGGCGACCAGGGTCGCCAGGAACACGAGCAGCCCCAAAGCGACCCGGTCCAGCCATGACCGCCGTCTGGCAAGAACCTCGAACAACCGTTTGGCCATCGCAACTTCCCCCATTCGGCGACACTCTATCACGTCTTTCATGAGCGGGTCATGAAACGGCTCACAGATAGATTCGATGCCCCTTTCAAGCGGAATCCCGTCGTCGCCGGGCATCAATGCTGTACTGCCGAATTGCACCCAAAAAAAGTCGGGGTCGAAGCGATATGCCGGCCGGCGAAAAATCAGCCTATTCAAGCGGATAGGATATGCGCGGGGCTGCTTGGTGGATGTCTGAAAAGCCTGGAATTCCGCCATTTCGTGGCTTTCGCCGTGTCCCCGGCACGGCTGCAAAGCGTGCTTCGAGGACGAAAAGGCGGCTAAAAAGACGCTTCCGGGCCGCTGTCCGGCGGCGTTGACAGGGCACCGCGCCAATGGCACTCGGCAACCACTGGTCACGCCATGACCGTTGCTGTTGGGGACGGACGGGGTTTCAGCAGCTTGGCGGCGGCGCCGGACGGGCGGGCATCTTCGAGGTGTACCGCCCGCTCCTGGCCAGCCTCAATTTTCAAGCCGGATGTCGCGGGACCAAGCCGGAGCATCACCGCCCCGATTCAACGCTTGACCGACAACGGCACCGCGGCTGCCAGTTCCCGGCGCCTGTCTGGCATCGGCCTCAAATATCGCCCAACCAGGCCTGCCGACGGCATCGGCGCGTGATCGGATCGGATCTCAGAACGTGAAGTCCGAGGATGGCACTGCGGCCGTCACCGCCGAAAGCCTGTCACGCCCTCCCTTTATGTTGCACCGCGTTAGATTTGTTGCATTGCGATATGAGCCCGCAGGCGCAAGTCTTCTCCAAGGCGGGATACGAACGAGCTTGCGAGGTTCGTATTCGTGTCAGCATCAGCGCAGGATTTCCGGCCCGACATAGAAGGGTTGCGGGCGGTGGCCGTGGCGGGCGTCATCGCCTACCATTTCGGCCTGACCGCGCTGCCCGGCGGCTTTGCCGGGGTCGACATCTTCTTCGTCATCTCGGGCTATCTGATCACCCGCCATCTGGTCGCCGAGATTTCCGGCACCGGCCGGCTCGACCTTCTGCGTTTCTACGCCCGGCGCGCGCGGCGCCTGCTGCCGGCGGCGCTTTTCGTCATCGTCGCCACACTTGCCGCCGGCGCGGTCATCCTGTCGCCGGAAGAACAGGCGCTCTATGCCAAGGGCGCCATGTTCGCCTCGGCTTATATGATCAATCTGTGGCTGATCCGCTGGTCGTTCGACTATTTCGCCAATGACGCCGCGAGCAACCCGTTCATCCATTACTGGTCGCTGTCGGTCGAGGAACAATTCTACCTCGCCTGGCCGGCGCTGCTGATGCTGGCCGCCTGGCTGAAGCCGGGCAAACGCTCGATCGTCATTGCAATCGCCGCGGCCGGCCTCGTCTCCTTTGTCCTCTGCGCCTGGCTGACGAGCGTATCGCCACCCTGGGCGTTCTACTTTTCGCCGCTGCGCGCATGGGAATTTGCCGCCGGCGGCCTCGCATCGATGGTGCCGGCGCGGCTGTTGCAGGAGCGTCCGCGGCTGGGGCGGGCGTTGAGCCTGGCCGGACTGGCGATGATCGGGGCCGCTTATCTCACCTTCAGCGAGGGCGCTCCCTTCCCCGGCTTTCTGGCGCTTCTGCCGGTGGCCGGCACAGTCCTTCTGCTCAAGGCGGGAGCGGCCGGCGTCAGGGACGGCACTCCTCGTTTGCGCAATTCCGAACGGAACTGCGTGAACGCCGCCCTGGCGCTGCCGCCTTTGCAATGGATCGGCAGGCTCTCCTATTCGCTTTATCTCTGGCATTGGCCGGTCATCGTCTATGCCGGCATGCTGGCGCCGGAGCTGACGCCCGCCGAGCGGCTCTGTTGCCTTGCGCTGACACTCGCGCTGTCCATCCTCAGCTACCACCTCATCGAGAACCCGATCCGTCGCAGCGGCTGGCTGATGGCCAATGCGGCGCGGGCGCTGGTGCCGGCCCTCCTCCTGACCGGCACCGGCGTCGCAGCCGCCTATGGCAATGCCAGGCTCGCCGCGCATGATCTCGACCCGCGGCAGCGCATCATAGCCGCGAGCGCCGCCGAACCCTCCACGGCCCGCGCCAAAGCAGGCTGCGTGCTGGACTACGAGACGGTCACGCCGATCCCTTGTGTGTTCGGCGACGGCGGGCGCACCATAGCCCTGTTCGGCGACTCCCACGCCGACCACTGGTCGACGCCGCTGATCGAGGCGGGCCGGAAAAACGGCTACCGGGTGATGACCTGGCTGAAAAACTCCTGCCGCGCCTCGCGCATCAGCGTCTGGTCGGCCGAGCTGAAGCGCGCCTACGCAGAATGCGACCGCTGGCGCGAGCAGGCGATCAAGGAGATCATCCGCGCAAAGCCAGCGCTGGTGGTCATATCGGAGCTTGCGCTGAGCAGCGGGCGCAAGATGGCGGGGCGCGACGGCGACACGGACAGTCAGGACGCCGACTGGCGGGCCGGCCTGCGCTCCACGCTCACCAGCCTGAGCCAGGCCGGCCTCAAAGTCGCCTTCATCCGCGACGTGCCGTTCAACAACGCGAATGTCGACACCTGCGTGGCGCGGGCGCTTTGGCGGAACGAAACGCCCTCGCGCTGCGACCAGACGCGGGCCTATGCCGCCAACGACAAGATGGCGGGGGTGGAGCGCGATATTGTCGACAGCATCCCCAACGCTGCTTACGTCGACCTCACCGACCGCTTCTGCAGCGCCACCATTTGCCACGTCTTCATCGACGGCAAGCTCGCCTTCCGCGACCGGCACCATATGGCGACACCCTTCGCGAAATCGCTGGAGCCGGACGTGGAAAAGAGGGTGATTTCGAAGGTGGGAAGGTGATGCTGCCAATCTCCCCCTTGTGGGCTACGGCATGCACACATTTCCAAGCGGCTGTCCTTTGGCGATAGCGTGCATGGCAGCTTGGCGCATGCATTGTCTTATGTAGCGCTGGTCGACCCCCACTCCGTCTCGGCTTCGCCGAGCCACCTCTCCCCCGATCGACGGGGTAGAGGAAGGCGCCAAGCTTTTTGCCGTCAACGCTCGGCCAGCAACGCTCCCTTCCTTTCCCTCCGGAGGGGGGAAAGGTGGCGCTGCGAAGCAGCGACGGATTGGGGGAACCACGTGGCAATCAAGCCTTGGCCTGCAGTCGCGCCAGTCACAGAAGATATGTGCGTAGCGTAGTCGTTGTGGGGAGAGATCAGCAGCTCATGCCCCCTCACCCCACCACAACGACAAAATGCTTCGTCACCGGCTCGAGGATCTTCCACGTCCCTTTGAAATCGGCCTCGACCACGAAAGCATCGCCAGGGCCGACCTCGACCGGCTCGCCGCCGTCGGGCGTGATGATGATGCGGCCGGCGATCATGTGGACGAATTCATAATCGTTGTAGGTGGCGTGATAGGTGCCGGGCGAAGCGCGCCAGGTGCCGGACATCACCTTGCCGTCCCCGGTGGTGTGCTGCACGGCCGTCTGCATGGTCGGCCTACCCTCCACGACGATCCAGCCCGGCAGGTCGCCGGCCTCGGCATGCTCGACGGCGCCGAATTTGAGAATGGTCTGCTTGGTCATGGGAGCTCCTGCGGTTGAGATTTACGTCAGGTGTGGCATAGCCGATGGCGCCAAGGTGCGCGAGTGATGCTGCGACATCGCGCGACGCGCTATTCCCGCTGGTCCGTGCGCCCTTGCGGGGGAGCGAGCGTTTTCCCGCATTTGCGAACGGGCTCGCCCCCGAGACAGGGGCCGCGCATTTTCCTCGGAACACCGGCCCCGTCGAAACCGTTTATCTCTCGAAGGGGCGTCCTGCAACTCAAGGAGGCAGCGATGAAAAAGCTTCTGCTTGCTTCGATGATCGCCATCGCCTCGGCGTTCGCGATCGCGCCGGCCAGCGCCGGTAGCGTGCAACTCGGTATCGGCGTCGGTCCAGGCTATGACGACGACTATTATGGCGGATACTACCCTCACCGCTATTACCGGCATGTCTACGATGATGACGACTACTATGTCCCGGATCGTGAACGTTATGTGGTCCGCTATCATAGCCGGTATTATGGCGATAATTGCCGGGTCAGAATCGTGAAGCACTGGCGCCATCACCACCGCGTCATCGAAAAAATCCGCATCTGCGAGCGCTGACCGAGCGGTGCCCATGATTGGCTGATCTCCTACTCGCGAGGGAGATGGCCGCCCGCCCATCCCCAGGGATGGGCGGGCGAATATTAGCGATTTGGAACATAACCTGCCTCCGGCGCGTTTATGGGGTGATCAACTCCAGGGAGGAGGTAGTCATGAAAACGCTCCTGCTCGCCTCCGTTATAGCCATTGCGTCGGCATTCGCCGTGATCGGCCCGGCCAATGCCGGACGCCTAGAATTCGGGATCGGCATCGGGGACGGTTATTACGACGACTATTACAACGATTACGGGCCATATTACGGTGACGACTATTACAGTGACCCCTACATGTATCGGCCGTATTACCACCGCATTACTACCGGAATTACTATTTCCGGCATCACAGGCGCTGCCAAGTCGAATATGTGAGACACTGGCGTCATCACCACCGGGTCTACGAGGCGATCCGCGTCTGCAGGTATTGAACCTCGCTGGCAACGAGGGGCTGGCTTGTTGGCCGCTTTTTGCGACCTGTCCTCGAGGGTGACCACGCGCTGCGAATATTAGCGATCGGGAACATACGCTTGCAGCGACCGTTTATTTGGTAATCGGCCTTCAGGAGGAGGTTGCCATGAGAAAACTCTTACTTGCTTCGGCGATTGCCGTCGCCTCCGCCGCAGCCACGGTCGCGCCTGCGGATGCACAGTTCTTCAGCCCGTTCTTCGGTGTCCCGTTCTACGGCGGCGGCCCGTTCTACGATTACGGCGGCCGCTATTATGGACCGCGCTACTATGACGACTACTATCCCGGCTACGTGGTCCGGTATCCGCACTACCGGTACCATCGGTATTACAGGCACTACTACATCTATCCCCATCGGTACCACCACAGGCATCATCACCGGCACCATCACAGGCATCACCACGGGTATTATTACCGGTATTAGCGGGCCGGCGGACTGATCTCCCTCCTTGTGGGGGGAGATCAGTCGGCGCCTTGCAAATTCCCGGCAAAATGCCATCTAATTCTCCGGCATCCACGGAGAACATCCTTGACGCAGCGAAGCGGCAGCGCCGACCTGCCGCTGCATGGCGGGCGGGTCCCGAAGTGGCTGGGCGATCGGATGACGAAGCTCGGCGCAGTGCTGTGCGAGGCGATCATTCACCACTACGGCCGCGATGAGCTTTTGCGGCGTCTGGCGCATCCCTTCTGGTTCCAGTCCTTCGGCGCCGTGATGGGCATGGACTGGCATTCCTCCGGCATCACCACCTCCGTCATCGGCGCGCTGAAGCGGGGGCTCAATCCGCTCAGCAATGAGCTCGGCATCCATGTCTGCGGCGGGCGCGGCGCGCATTCGCGCAAGACGCCCGGCGAGTTGCTGGCGATCGGCGAGCGCGTCGGGCTGGACGGCGATGCCCTGGCCACCGCCAGCCGGCTCGTCGCCAAGGTGGACAGCGCCGCCGTGCAGGACGGTTACGAGCTCTATCTGCACGGCTTCATCGTCACCGATGATGGGCGCTGGGTGGTGGTGCAGCAAGGCATGAACGGCGACGCTCGCCAGGCGCGCCGCTACCATTGGCTGTCGGAGGGGCTCAAAAGCTTCGTCGACCAGCCGCATGCGGCGATCGAGGGCGAGCGCCAGGGCGAGATCGTCAACCTGACCGACCGTCGCGCCGAGAAAGCCCGCGGCGGCCAGATCGCGCTGCTCAAGACGATGAGCCCGGAAAAGATCCTGACCGAGCTGGCCGCGCTGGAACCGCGGTCGGAGCCTGAACCGGCCGCGCAGCCGCTGCTGCCCAACCTCGTCATGCCGGCTCATCACGACGTGCGCGAAAGCGACATCGTCATGCGCCGCCTGCATGGCAACATCGCCTCGGCCATCGAAAGCGGCCCGAAGGATTTTCCTGAATTGCTGCTGGTCCCCGGCGTCGGCCCGCGCACGGTGCGGGCTCTGGCCATGGTGTCGGAAGTGGTGCACGGCGCGCCCTATCGCTTCTCCGACCCGGCGCGCTTCTCCCTCGCCCATGGCGGCAAGGACCGCCACCCCTTCCCCGTGCCGCTGAAAGTCTATGACGAGACCATCACCGTGCTGAAATCGGCGGTGGGCAAGGCCAAGCTCGGAAGAACCGAAGAGTTGGAGGCGCTGAGGCGGCTGGATGGAGAGTCCCGTCGGATGGAGCGCTACGTGACGGGGCCGAGCCTGAAGGAGATCGTCGCCGGCGAGATGGACCAGTCGCATTTGCTGGGCGGACGGAGCGTGTTCGGGTGGGAGGGGAAGCCTGAGGGTGGCGAGGAGCCAACCTCCAAAACGCACACCGGACTCCGCAAATAACGTTGAAGGTCAGCGCCGCCCCTCATTGCCCTGCCGGGCAATTTCTCCCCGTAAACGGGGAGAAAGCGACCGTCGCCGATGCCGCGCTTCTCCTTCGCCCCGTTTACGGTGCCCGAAGGGCGGATGAGGGGCAGCGCCGAGCGTTTGTGATCTCAGCTTGGGCGGACGTTATCTCTTCCCCTCGATCAGCCGCATCCCCTCCTCTGGCTTCACGTAGTGTATCAGCCCCGCCTTTTCGGACAGGACCATGATCCCTCGTTCCAGATAGCCGAAGGCTTCCTTGGGATATTCCTCGGAGTATTCGTCGGTATCCATGGAACAGACCACGACACCTTCGTTCCCTTCCCAGACGAGGATTTTGTCGCCAAGCTTCGCAAGGGTGCCGTCGGTGTATTTCATTGGTTCTTCAAGCGCCCAGCGTTTATGGTCAATCAGCACCCACATCCAGGCCGTGTGCCTCATCTCGTCGCTAATCTCCAGCCCGTTGAGGGACTTGAAGGATAGCCCAGATAATCCGCCACATCCTTTCGGCGCAGTTTCCACGCATAGGTGGCGCAGAGGATGATATGCATGACGTTGTATTCGCCGCTTTTCAGCCGATCGAACGTCTCCTCCAAGGCCTGGTCTTGCTTACCTTCCTCCCAGAGAATCTCGCACTCATATGCATGTCTTCGATTGCTCCAAGCGCCGTACCTCTGATCCAGCAATTCCCGCAGTTCGGTGAATTCTTTTGATCTAGAAGCGTCCTGCGTATTTCGACATCCCTTTTTATGACCTTCAGAGTTTCGCCATCGTCCCCATCCATCGGGGATTCTCCTTTGCTCCCCAATCTATTGGATTTTCTCCGGATCGCCATGACTGTCGAGATAAGCGCGGAGACTTTGAAACCTGAAGGTTAAGGTATTTTCGTCTCACCCCGCCTTCCGGCCCGTCATCCCGTAGTGCACAGCCAGCAAGTCCAACCCCACCTTCAACAATTTCACAACCACGTCGCGCCCCTCGCCCGCGCGTTCGGCGATGGCCTTCACCGACTGGCCTTCGAGGCAGATTTTTCGGGCCACTTCCGCCACTTCCCAATGGGCGAGCGCGGCGGCAGCGTGGGCATACGCCCGGCCGGCTGACAGCACCTGGTCCGGGACGCCGCCGCCGATCCGGCCGCTATCGACGCGCTCGCTCCAGGATTGCGGCTGCAGGCCCTCGCGTTGGCTGCGCTCGAAATCGTCGCGGAAGCGCTGGCCGGCCTCGCGCTGCTGGCGGCTGAGCGAGGTTATGCCGGTGAGCGGATCGACATTGCGCAGGCGCACGACGCCGCCGGTGGAGGTGTAGCCGCCGTTCGAGACTTCGTAGACGCGCCGTGCCTCGGCCGTGCCCGTGGTGAGGCGCTGACGGCCGAATGGGTCCGTTTTCAGCGCGAAGTCGTGGCCGACCTCGCGGCGGATGCGCACCTGCTCGGCCTCGCCCTTGGGGAGCTTTGGGGGTTGGGGTTTCTTGGCGGCTTTGCGGGGCATGGTGCGGTCCTTGGGTTGGAATTCTAGAGATGTTGGCGCGAGACACCCTCATCCGGCTCGGCGCAGAGCGCCGAGCCACCTTCTCCCACAAGGGGAGAAGGGAGAGCCTGGCGCCCTCACATCACCTGCCGCGATGGCCGTGAAACCTTGCATGGTGATGAGCGCAGTAGGAGCGCGTGGCCGACGTCGGCAGGCCGCAGCAGAGCATGTCCGGTCCCGGGCGCGCGCCTTGCGGGTCGGCTTCCGCATCCTCGCGCAGCGCAAGATCGAGCGGCGCGCGGCAGCGGCCGAACAGGCAATCGAGAAAGCGCATGGCCGCGACATGCGGCTGGCGGCCGGGGTTCACCGGAGGCGGCGGCGCCGGGAGCTTGTAAAGATGCGCTTCGGATTTTTCGCGGGTGCCGGGGGCGAGCCAGGCGGGCGGCAGGGTGCGCGCGGGTTTGCGCGGCTTGGGATTTTTGAGCTTGGGCGGAATGCGGGCAGTGACGACATTCGCTTGCGTGACGGTTCCATCGACGGACAGGTCTGCGGGACAGCACCCCCTCTGTTCTGCCCGTCCTCCGCAGCAGCTGCGGAGGGTGGACCGGACATCTCCCCCGCAAGGGGGGAGATTGGCTGTGGCAGCGTCGGTGTCTTCCACTTGCCGCGCAAGCGCAGCCGGCTCGGAGAGCGTCACGCCTCCGGCCGCCGTCCTGCCCCGCCTGCCCGGACGATCCGGCCGGGCGTGCTTCCTCGGCCTGCCGCCGGCGCGGCCGCCTTTGGGATTGGCGAAGCCGATGGCGCTCAAACCGGCGTTGCGGTGGACGATGCCGATGATGGCGTTGCGCGAGACCGGGCTGCCGCGCAGCGCGCTGAAGCGGCCGGCGATGCGCGAGGCCGACAGCCCCTCCTTCAGCAAAGCGGCGATCTCGTCGATTTCCTTCTCGGTGTAGGCGGCTGCCATCTGCTCATTCCGTTGATTGCGAAGCGCTTGGGGCGAAGCGCCAGGCTTCAGGCCAGGCGCCAGGGTTCGGCCGCGAGGCCGTTTGGTGGTCAGGTCAGCGAAGGCGTTGAAGGTCAGGCGGCGCCGGCAGCGTTGTCTTGGCGCAATTCCGGACGGAAAACCGCTTCGCACTTTTCCTGGAATTGCTCTGGCGCCGCGCCGGTCAGTCGGAGAAGAGCGGCCTCGGCCGCAGCCCGCGTCAGGCCCGACACCGCGCGGCCCGTCTTCAGGTCGAACAGGATGACGGTGCCGTCCTCTGTGCGGATGCAGCTTATGCCCGAATTGGGGGCCGGAGCCGGGGGAGGAACGGCTCCGGCCGTTCCGGTGAACCGGGGTGCGGGCGGTTCAGCCGGATCCGGGGCAAGCGCCCCGGAATGCGCCCGGACCGGGGAGGAGGACGGTCCGGACGATTGGAATTCGACAGGCGATTCGAACGGGAAAGACGGTTCGAATTGGAAAGGCAACGCGTTCATGCCGCCTCCTTTTGCGTGGCGGCGAACGCGTCGATGCTCCGCCAGGAATCGATAAGCCCTGAGATGCTCGTCGGCGGCACCGGAATCATCGGCTGTGCGGAAATGCTTGCGGGATGTTCATTCATGCGCTAAGCGTACGTTATGTACGAAATACGCGCAAGCGAAATCGTACACTTTGGACGATAATTTTCAGGCATTTTGTACGATGATGGATTCTCGGCACAGATTGCAGCAGGCGCGGGCCCAGGCCGGCTATGCCTCGCCCAGCGATGCGGCGCGGGCCTTGCGCGACATCAACAAGAACACGCTGATCAGCCACGAGAACGGCAACCGGCCGCTGTCGCGCAAGGCGGCGGAGAAGTACGGCCGGCTGTTCGGCGTCGATCCCGGCTGGCTCTTGTTCAACGGGGATGGCGCAGAGGCGGCGCCGGTCAATTTCGCCCCCTCGCCCGTCACCATCGATGTGCCGATCGTGTCGTGGATCAGCGCCGGCGAGCTCGGCAGCCAGGACAGCGTCGTCAACCTCTCCGACTATCCGACCATCCCCACCGCCGACCTCGAGGAAGGCGAGTGGATCGCGCTGCGTGTCGACGGGCCGTCGATGAACAAGATCTCTCCGCCGGATTCGATCATCTTCGTCAACCTGCGCGACAAGCGGCTGGTGACCAATGGCTGCTACGTGATTTCAGACGAGACGGGACGCGCCACCTACAAGCGCTGGCGCCCGAACGACAACCCGCCCTTCCAGCCGGCATCCTACTTCGACATTCCGCCGCCGGAGCTGGAGGGGGCGATCACGATCATCGGACGGGTGAAGCGGTCGATGATCGATATGTGAGGGATAGGCGGCGGCATGTCGCCTCAAGAGGAGTGCGGCAGGGCTATGGTTGAGGCAAAGAACAAAAAGAGAACTTTTCGTCTTGTGCTTGTCCTCGAAATACTCTTATATCACGGATGCGTGAGGTTGGGTCCATAGGGGAGGGGGTAATGAACAAGTCGGTCAGGGAAAACCTGATATTCATTATGGTGGCGCATGCCTGCTTCCTGGCGCAGCCGGCCATCGTGCATGCCGAGGATACGGACTATCATCCGCAAAATTTTATCCAGCCTCTGAGCGCCGCCAGAGGCACAATCACTCCGGCTGGCGGCGCCGCCTTCTACCTGAAGCCGGAGGACCGCTGCAACCTGGTGGTGAAGGAGTTCGGCTGGGACCGCGACCAGTGCGGTACGATCGACCAGTTGATCTTCGGCTTCACGCCGGAGATCGATAATCTCACCGTCGAAAAGCCCGTGTCGGACGGCTATGTCAGCCTAGCGGACTGGGACAGCGCCGACCGCAACGAAGAAATTAGTTCCCTGGAGGAGAGCTTCAAAGAGTCGGTCAAAGCGCAGTCGCAACGGCTTGGACAGGACATCCGCTTCGACGGCTGGCTCCTTTATCCGCAAATCGATAAGGGTAAGAATATCCTTTACTACGCCAACATCCTGAACTGGGCCGGCGACAGGACGATCAACATCTCGGTCTCGGTCTTCGACCGCCAGGGCTATGTCCCAATCAAGATCGTGCCGGTGAACGGCAACATCACGAGCGATGCCGTGCAAAAGATCGTCGAGGCGTCGGCCGACGCCTACAAGCCGAAGGCCGGCAGTTCCTATTTCGAATTCTCCAGCGGCGACAAGGTGGCCGGTTACGGCGCGCTGGGCGTCTTGGCGACGATGCTCGGGGTCAAATACGGCAAGGCCGCCGGCGTCGGGCTGATCGCGCTGGCGCTGCTGGTGCTGAAGAAGGGCGCCTTCCTCGTGCTGTTGCCGCTGGTGTGGCTGAGAAGGCTGTTCAGCCGCAAGAAGGCCGATAGTTGAAGTGAACTTGCGGGCCTCCTGAGACATTGAGTTCCTTCGTGCCCCTCAGGGGGTGGCCCTACCCCACAAACTCATTCGTGAAATAGGCCCCGAGATTCGGCCGCTCCTTTAGCACCTTGCCATCGCCATCCAGTAGGATCCCCGAGGCGAACAGATACCCGCCCATCGCCTCCATCTTGGCCTTGTCCATCGTGCCGATGGCGCCGTCCGCGCTTTTCAGGAAGTGCCCGTCGTTCAGCGCCTTCAGCGAGGCTTGCACCAGCGCTGGGTTGGTCAGCGTATCCTTGTTCGCGGCGATCAGCAGCTCGCCCGCCTGCTGCGCATGGTCGACGGCGAATGCGTAGCCGCGCCGCGTCGCCTGGACGAAGGCCGCGGCCGCCTGTCGGTTGGCGGCGAGGAAGGCGTTGCTGGAAACGATCAACGTGGTGTGCTCGTCCGGCACGCCATAATCGGCATAGCGGAAGCTGCGCTGCTTGAGGCCTTTCAGTCCGGCCTCGACGCCTTCCCACGTCGAGACTTCCAGCGTGAAATCGACCGCGCCGTTGGCCAATGCCTCGTAAGCCGAGGTGCCCAGCGTCACAGTGGAAAACTCACCTTTGCCGCCGTCATGGCGGATGATGGTCGAGATCAGCGCGTTCTCCCAGTCGCTGCCGAAACCGCCATAGGTCAGGCCGTCGAGATTTTTCGGAGTCTTGATGGCGGCGCGGTCGGCGTTGAAGACGACGCGGCCGGTCTCCGACTGGACGACGGCGTAGACGGCCTTCAAATCCGCGCCCGCGCTCTTTTGCGTAAACAGGCCGAGCGAGCCGGAAATGCCGAAATCGGCAACCTGGCTGGCGACCAGCGTGCCCGAGCCGGTGTCGCCATAGGGCAGGATTTCGACCTCGATGCCCGCATCGCGGTAAAAGCCCTTGTCGCGGGCGACGAACAGGCCGATGTGATTGGTGTTGACGGTCCAGTCGAGCGCGACGGTGATTTTTTGCGCGGCGGCCCGGGCACGTGCAGCAGTCCCGGCAAATGGCAGGCTGGCGGCCAGAAGCATCGCTTGACGGCGGGTGAAGTCGGTCATCGGTTTTCTCCATCGGATGGTCGGGAAATCGGTTCGGCGGCGCCGAGCAAAATCTCGAGGATGCCGGCTTCGATCGCGGCTGCCTTGCCGGCAAGTGCAGCGCTCTCGGTGCGCGGGCGCGGCAGCGGCACAGCCACCTCGCGCACCACGCGCGCGGGCCGTGCCGACAGCACATAGATACGGTCGGACAGAAGCACCGCCTCGCGCACGTCATGGGTGATGAGCAGCGCCGTCCAGCGATGGTTTCGCCACATCGTCTCCAGCCAGCGCTGCATGGCCGCGCGGGTGAGCGCGTCGAGCGCGCCGAACGGCTCGTCGAGGAGCAGCATGTCGCGCTGCTGCACGACGGTGCGCAGCAATGCCGCGCGCTGGCGCATGCCGCCGGACAGCTCGGCCGGCCAGGCGCGCTCGAAGCCGGCAAGGCCGAACTCGGCGAACAACGGGGCCACGCGCTCGCGCGCCGCGCGGCGCTTTATGCCCTGCACCTCAAGCCCCAGCGTCGCATTGTCGATGACGCGCCGCCACGGCATCAGCGCATCGCGCTGCGGCATGAAGGCGAAGCGGGCGCCATCGAGCGGCGCGCCGTCGAACCGCATCTCGCCCTCGCCCCGGATCGCGCCGGTGAGTAACTGGAACAGTGTCGACTTGCCCGCGCCGGAGGGGCCGAGGATCGAGACGAACTCGCCCTCTTCGACATGCAGCGAAATGCCTGCCAGAACCTCGAGCGCGCCGAAGTTTTTTCGCATGTTGCGGAGCTCGAGCCGGGTCATGGCCGGCCCTCTCCGGAAGGCTTGTCGCCATAGCGCCCCGCCCTTTCGCTCTTTGCATTTTCCCAGGGCATGGCGAGACGCTGGCCGAGCACGGCGAGGCCGAACAGTGTGAGCGTGAGCGCCGAGTTGACCGCGACGGCGGCGAGCACCAGGTCGGGGCGGAAATTGTTCTTGGCGCTGAGCATGTAGATGCCGAGCCCTTTCGCCGCGCCCGCATATTCGGCGAAGATGGCGCCGACCACCGCATAGGTGATGGAGATGCGCAGTCCGGCGAAGAAATAGGGCAGCGCCGACGGCAACCGAGCGAGCCAGAAGATGCGCCGGCGGCCCGCTCCCATGGCGGCGAGCATCTGGCTGACTTCCTTGGCCGTGGCGGCATAGCCCGCGACCAATGCCACCATCATCGGAAAGAAGGTGACCAGCGCCACGAGCAGGATCTTCGGCAACAGCCCGAAGCCGAACCAAAGCACCACCAGCGGCGCGATCGCCACCAGCGGCAAGGTCTGGCTGGCGATCAGGAGCGGGAACAGCGCGCGGCGCAACGGGGCAAAGAAGTCAACCAGCGCCGAGAGGATGAAGGCGGCAACGAGCGAGCAAGCAAAGCCCGCCAGCGTGGCGCGGATGGTGGGAAGCGTGTTGTCGGCCAGCGCCGCCCGGTTCTCCCAGGCCTGCGCCAGCACGCGCGAGGGTGCAGGGAGCACGGTAGGGGCGATGCCGCCAAGGCGGGCGTAGAGCTCCCAAGCGACGAGAAGGAGAGCGAAAGCCAGCGCAGCAGGGAAGATCTTGGCGACGGTCGTGGTGAAGGCTGATCTCCCCCCTAGAGGGGGAGATGGCCGGCAGGCAAGAGGGGGGCGGGTAGGAACGCCAGCTTTCGAAACTTGTGCGAAACCAATTGGCGAACGCCGCGTGCGCAACCAGTTGAGCGGTCGGCGGGACGGCACCCCCCTCTGCCCTGCCGGGCATCTCCCCCGCAAGGGGGGAGATTCGCCGTCACCTCTGCCTTCGCCAATCGCCGAAGGTTCCCCTCTCTCCTGCGAGATGGGCCTGGGGGCATCTCCCCCACGCGATGGATCAAGCCAAACAGCCACGACATCTACCTCGATAGATCGAGCTTGCGCTCAAGCCGCGGTCGGGCTGTTCGCCGAAATGGTGATGTCGAGCGTCACGTGACCGGCGCCCGGCCCGAAGCGGCAGAAGGCTTCGTTCAGCGTGGCGAACACCGCGCCGGCGTCGCCGCGCAGCTTGGTGCAAAAATGCTTGGAGCGTTCGAAGACGCCCGACTGTTTCAGGAAATCGATGCAGCCATAGATCTCGTCCATGTGGTCGCCGGTACCCATCACATAGAGCGAGAATTGCGCCGCCACCGGCTGGTTGGTCGAAAGCGTGGCCCCGACGGCGCGCAGCGCGGCGCGCTTGCGGTCGTCGAGCGGGATCGCCGGGCCGCCGATCTCCTCGGAGCGGCAGATCGGGTCATCCGGCTCGCCGGGGCAGCCGCGCGAGACGGCTGCCGACAGAACACAATGCCTGCCGCTTTTGGCGGCCGCCACGAACAGGTCGCGCATGGCTGGGAACAGCACCTCGGGCGGCCCGACCAGCAGCGTCGAGATATCGTCGGTTTCGATCCTCAGCCTGTCGCGGTAAGGATCGAGCGCGCCAAGCGCGCCAAGGATCACGCCGACGAAATCGTCGGCCATGGGATAAAGGGAAATCTGTGCGCCGGAAAACATGGCCCGCCTCGCTCCGCTGGTATTATCCAGATCAGCTTTAGGGTCCGGAGGCTTGCCGCCACCATCTCAGCCCCGACCGTACGAAGCACCCCTGTGGATGGCGGGGTTAAAGCACTGTTTACGGTGCTGGGAAAGCGCTTTTTTGCGGTGTCGGTTGGGCCAACCGCCCATCTCCCTATGGGAGATGCCGGTGGTTATAAGATTTTTGTAGTTTTCTTATAACTGCTTTATCTAACTATTTTGTCGTTCAAATTGTACGAATCTCGCTTGATTGCTTTTCGTACGTAAAGTACGATACCTCCCTTTCTTTGAGGGGATTTGCTTGAACACCGCGAACCATGCCGCTTTTGCCGACCTCTCCCACCCGTTGTTGTCGCCTTTGCCGCTCGCCGAGCGCGAACGCCTTGCCGGCGCCTGGCGCATGGCCAGCCAGGACATCGCCGACGACATCCGCTTCATCCGGCAATATCTGAAGGTGATAGCCGAAAAGGAGGAGCGGCTTTCGACCGGCACGCTGGTGCATGGCCGCGCCTATGTCGAGGCGTGCGCGGCCTGGCTGCCGGAGACGGCGGCGCGGTATTTGCGCAACCTCAGGCTGATCAGCGAATGCGAAAGCGCGATGATAGCGGCGGGAGTCAGGTTTGCCCGATCGAGCGATGCGTGGTGAGAGCGTTCTGACCTCTTCCGTTAGAGAAGGGAAGGAACTCCAAGGCCGCCAGCGACGCGAACAATCATGCCGCTGCAACCCTCGGCTCTGGGCCTCGAAAAATGCATCGTTTCACACAATCGCCAATTGGTGGACGCGGGCGAGCGGCCGGGCGTTAATTCTGCGCAGGCGAAGGAGGGTAAAGCCATATACCAGGGAGGAATTTCGTTTTGATGGACCAACAAATCGACATCGGCATACAGCCTGACGATCAGCCCTACGAAGTCACTTCATTCGCCCGCAAGCATGGCCTGACGGTCCCGGTTGCCGACGCGGTCCTTTTCGCCAAAGGTCCGTCGCCGTCACGCGCAGCTTGCGACATGGCAGCGCTTGCCTTCCTCTGCGCGGTCGCGCGATACGCCGGAAAGCAAGGGACGCGATAGCCTCCTCTTATAGCTTAATTGCAACCCGCCTGCCGCCGGCGTGGCTGGCGGCGGCGATGCCGAGCGTGCCGGTCAGCCGGCCGCCATGGTCGAAGCCTTCGCTCAGAGGTCGTGACAGTTCAGCGGGGAGCGTAGATGCGAAGCATGGTGCCGTTATCGTAAGCGGCCGTCACGAGGACATCTAGCTTGAGCGCGTCGGTCAAACCGCTGAATAGCGGTTTGCCACCGCCATAGGCGATCGGCCGAGTCAGGATGACATACTCATCAATCAGCCCCGCCTTCGACAGCGCCTGAGCGAACTCTGCGCCGCCCCATGCAATGATTTCGCCGCCGGGTTGCTTTTTCAATTTAGCGATTTCCTCGTGCAGGTCACCTTTCGCAATAGTGGACTCTGGCCAAGTCGCCTCTTTCAGCGTTTTCGAAAACACGACCTTGGGGATGTCGTTCATCGGCGCGGCATAGGCATCCTCGGATTTTTGCCAGTACGGCCCCATTTCCTCGTAACTCACGCGGCCCATGATGTGTGTGCCAGCGCGACTGATGCGATCGAGTTTCCACCGCTTGAGCTCTGCCGTTCAGGAAAACCGCCCGTCGACATTCCCACCGGCCCTACGACATATCCGTCGACCGACATGGTCATGATCAAGACGACTTTGCGCATGGTCGGTATAGCCTCCGGGCACAGTTCTCACACGGAGCGTCGCACCGTCACATGATCCGGTGAAAAGGGGGCAGGCCTTGGCTGGCGGTCAGCCCTTGGTCTTCTTGGCGGGGGACTTTGCCTTGGCCGGGCCCTTGGCGGGCTTCTCCGCCTTGGCCGCTTTCGGCTTGTCGGCCTTGGGGGCGGCGGCCTTTTTTGGGCTCTTGGCTTTCGGCTTGCCGGCCGCATCGACTTCGGCCGTCGCCTGGTCCCAATGCTCCTTATGAGCGCCTTCGGGCCGGCCGGCCTGCTCCCAGATCTCGTGCGCGCGCTGGCGAATGCGTTCGTGCCTGTCGTCCGTCACTGTCGCCTCCTGATGTTGGGACGGTTCCCCGGCGCGAACATTAGCCGAATTTTCGCGTGTCGTCTTCGGTATCACGAACAAGCGACCGACCTGGACGGCAATTTCGCTCAGTGTCCGTCGGTGACGACCGCGATGCCCAGATGCGCTGCCTTTTTTGTAATCAATCCGGCTAAATCCGCGTCAGAGCGGTCGGTCCCCGTGCGCTGGCGCAGCAGGGTAATCGCCTCGTGCATCGACAGCAGGCCAGTCCTATGCTCGGCTAAAAGCTTGTCGACTTGGCGTGCGATGTCAGGTGATTCGACGTGTGGATGATGCATGGCAACGACTCCTTCCGCGCTTCGTTGCCTCCCAAACCACTGCCTTATCTTAGGCCTTATGCCCGGATGCGAAAAGAGCCCGATCCTTGCCCAGTGCTTCGGAGGATCGGGCTCTTCCAGGGCTGGATCTACTCGATCACCTGAACAACGCGGCGCGTGCCGGGATCGATCAGCACCGTATGGTCGTTGACGACCGCATAGCGGTACTGGACGTCCGGAACCTGCTGCAACTCGACGGTGTCAGGCACGGTGGAGCCGACGCCAAGCTCGAGGCCGAGCACATTGACCGAGGCGATCGGATGCTTGTGAACATATTCCTTGACCACGGTCTGCTGCTCGGGGGTGACGATCACCTCGTCCGCGGCCGCTATGCCGATGCCGGCCATCAGAGCCAGGCCGGCGACAGCTGGAATGAGGGTGGTTTTCATCGTTTCTCTCCTGTTGCGTTGGTGAGCTCCGCCCTGCCTCCGCAGGGGCGGAAACACGAGCAGGTCGAACATGGGAGCTCCCGGGGCAAACGCCGCCGGCAGGGTGTTGTTCCGTCAGCGGCGACTAAATGATTTGGCGGAACCTTCGCATCGGCTCCGCATTTGGAAGGCATTGAAACTGCCCAAGTCGTTGAAATTCAAAGGATGCCGCAGTCATGCAGGAAGGCTCCATCAGAAGCGACATCGAACTTCGTCCCCCCGTGGCCATCGCGGTGGGTGCCGGCTTCAAGCGCGAGATCACCTCTCTTACCGCGATGCAGAACTTTCTCAAGGAATGGCCGCAGGCCATGCGGGGCGGCAGCTACGCCAACGCATTCCGCGCCTGCGAGGCGGCGCGGAGCGGAGAGATCGATCTCGACAAGGCGCGACAGGCGTTCCTGGTCTTTGCGCGGAAGGCCGGGATCGAATGGACGGGCGCCGATCCCGTCGCGGTGCTGCGCGAAGCAAAGATCAGGCGAATCCGGGCACGCGAAAGCCGGGCACCAAACCGGCACGTGCCTGGCTAGGCCCAGCCTAGACGCGTTCGGCACACCATGTGATCGGCGTTGTCATGCAAGCTTTGGGATTTGGCCGGCCGATCCTGAGAGCAAGCTCGGCGCCTCCTGGCGTCCATTTTGCCTGCAGACCGCCGCCTTCCCGGCTGACGGTCGGCTGAAACGATCCGGGATCTCGACTGGTGGCCGCTGTCAGTTCGGCGCCGATTCGCCCAGCGCCTCGGCAACGAAGGACGCAGCGATCAGATCGTCGGCCTCAATGCGTAGGGAGCCCTCGCCGCCCCCCATGATCGCCGCGACCTTCTGGAAAGCCTTCATTTCATGCTCGGTGATCCGGGCGTCTTGCATCCTGGCTTTGAGATGGGCAACACGCATCCCGAGCGAACGAGATGTTCCGATTTCTCGTTTCGACATGTTGGTAAACTCCTCCTCGCCCCGCCCGTACTGTTCGCCACTGCCCGTATTTTCACGTTGCCACTGGTTTGTGTTGTCTATGAGACAACGTGAACCAGAGCCGGTAACTCAAGCGCTGAGGGAAGGTTCCGTTAGCAGATGGTAACAAAATAATAATCGGTTAATGGCCCGTCGCCGTAACCAGGCGGCGGGCCATCCGATTTGGTGCCCTATCGATCAATCGATGACCTTGACGATCTTGCGGGTACCGGGGTCGACGATCACCGTCCGGTTATCGACGACGACGTAACGGTATTTCACGTTCGGCACTTCGTGTAATTCGACCGTATCGGGAAGCGTGCTGCCGACATTCAGCTCGACGCCCGGAATCTTAACAGAGGCCAACGGCTGTTTATGCACGTATTCCTTGATCACGGTTTCTTGCTCCGGCGCGATCACGACATCCTGCGCGGCAGCAGCGCCAATGCCAGCAAGAAGCAGGAAGCCAGCGGCGGCGGAGGTGAGGTGCATTTTCATTGGTCGTCTCTCCTATGTGGATCTGAATCGAATCGCCTGAATGCTGCGCCTGCGATTTTCCACAGCGGGTCGGCATTGCCGTAACGCCGTTCGCCTACCCTTGTTCCTGCAAAACTGGACCGGTGCCTGCAAAAACAACCGCCGCCGTGTTCCGCGACCATCGCTTCCGACCGTGGCACCAATTTCGGAACAATGCGTTTCGGGCTGGGTTACCCATGCGAAGGGACCGACTTTCCGAGGAGAAAATCCAATGAAACATCTGCTGATCACAAGCATGATCGCGCTCGGCGTCGGTTGCGGCGCCGCGATGGCGCAGACCGAGTCCGCGCAGCCGAGCGGCGGCGACAATAATTGCACGGCCGGGACGGCCGATTGCCAAAAGGGCGGCAAGGCGCGCGGCCAGGCTCAGGGTGAGATGAAGTCGCAAACCCAGCAGAACGCCCAGGGCAAGGCTGGCGCAAACACCGAAGAGCAGGCTCAAGGCAAGACCAAGATGAAGACCGAAGAGCAGGCTCAGGGTCAGTCAGGCGCCAACACTGACCAGAACGCCCAGGACAACACACAGCTGAAGAAGAAGCAGCAGGCGCAGGGCAAGACTGGCACCAGCACCGAACAGAACGCCCAGGGCACCACCAAGATGCAGACTGAGCAGAACGCCCAGGGCAAGACCGGTACGACCACCCAGCAGAATGCCCAGAACAAGACGAAGACCCGGACCGACCAGCAGGCTCAGGGTAAGACCGGCACGACCACCGAGCAGAACGCTCAGGGCACCACCAAGATGCAGACTGAGCAGAACGCCCAGGGCAAGACCGGTACGACCACCCAGCAGAACGCCCAGGGCAACACCAACGTCGAGACCGACCAGAACAAGACGGCATCGATCAATAACGTGACGGTGGAACAGAGGACGCAGATCACGCAGGTCATTCATGAGAGCCATGTCGAACCGGTTCGCGACGTTAGCTTCGACATCTCCGTCGGCGTCGAGGTGCCGCGCCACAAGGTGCGTCTGCACCGTCTGCCGGCCCGGATCGTCAAGATCGTTCCGGCTTATGAAAACTATGAGTATTTCGTCTTGGCCGATGGACGCATCGTCATCGTCGACCCGGACACCTACAAGATCGTAGTGATCCTGAGCTGATCCGGTCAGCATAGCGGATAAGGGCCCGCCCAGGTGGCGGGCCTTTCTGCATGGAGAAGCATCTTAAACCCGGCAGGCAGTCGCCCGCATGCGCTGCGGTCCATTAGGCATGACTTGAATGTCGCCGGCTCGGGAACGATCCGGCGCAATTGCCAGTTGTCACAGCGGAAGTCCTGCGTCCGTGGTCCCTGTCGGGGCCGGACGAAAGGGCAATGGGGCCGCCGGCAAACCGTTCAAGCTTGCGGTCCACCCGGAAAAGGTGCATGGGTCAAAATGGGTAGAGATATGGGCGAGATCGCTGATGGCCGAATATGGTCGCGGCGCTCGGTTGGGCAAATGTATTTTCCGCAGTTTCTTGTGGGAATGGTTGGCACGCTTCTAGTGATCCTCGGCTGGACCTTCATGTCCACGGGATCTGTCTGGATGGCGATCGGTTGGACATTCCTGGCGGCCGTGGCTCTGCAGGCCGGCTATTTCGTGGCCGTGCTCTGGCTCGTGCACAGTGAGATCCGCGTAACCGACGAAGGCAAAGCGGACGTAAGCGCGGCACCCGCCAAGATACCCGGACCGTTCGAGCGCGATGGCATCATCCACGCCCTCATCTTGCGGCTGTTCCCGAAACTGCTTCCCTGATCGCTTTGCGTCGGTTCCGGCCGCGGACCCATCTATTCCTTCTCGACAGGCATCCATGTCGCAATAGCCCGGCACGTTGCTTCTTCAATTCGACCGCGGAGGCCATGCTACACCTTGAGGCGCCATCCGTTGCATCGGAGCCGATAGACCGCCACTAGCTTTGCATCGGCGATGGGCCGCCATCAACAAAATCGATGCGGCGCAACCAAACGCCGGCTGCAGCTCTCCTTGATCGGAGGCTGTAGCCGGCGCGCCTGAAATCCCTGCTCGGTTCGCTCAGCTAGCGCGCGGTGGCCGGTGAGGCCGAGCGCACCGTTTCCGTCGACGAGAAGACGACGAAGCCGAAGACCAGCACCGCGGCGGCCACGATCAGCGAGCCGATTGCCACGACCGGCTCGATCTCCGGGTGGCCTCCCGCCAGCATCCAGTAGAGCGCCGGCAGCATGATCACGATGCCGACCGTATAGAGGCCGTAATGGATCATGGCGATGCGGCGCTCGGCCTTGGCCGGGTTGAGCGCATAGTAGCCGCCGAAAATGGCGCTGGTGACCCAGCCAAGAAGGTTGATGTGAGCATGCGCCGGAAAGGCACCGTGATCGCCCGAAATCGCCATCTGTAGTCCGGCGGCGACGCCCAGGACGAGAAAGACGATGGCCGTCTTGAAGAAGAGTTCCGATACCCGTGGCATTTGTTGTCCTCCCAATGCCTCTGTAAACCCGACTCTGCGCAGTCTACATCGTGCGAGCGATATTAGCCATGACGCACCTAAGTCGGTGCGGCCTTCGGGCGAAAGCCGCGAGGTTTGGCGGCGGTTTTGCAAAAAAATGGCTCGCCTCTTTCGAAGCGAGCCGAAAAGGGAGCCGGGCTTGAGGTCGGCTCCATCCAGGTTGCCACCTGAATTCCAAGCAGAGCTAGCGTAACAAAGCCGGAATTTATTCCACCGCAACGGGGCAAAGGTTTTTCCGACACGCGGCCGCTAGCCTTTGCCGATCGGCCATCGCACAGAAGACGCCGCCGGCCAGCATATCTCCCCAATCAGCCGACGGGCGAAAGCATGCGCTTCAGCGTCCCGTCCCTCAGCCAGAACTGATGGTAGAGCGCCGCCACGACGTGGACAGCGATCAGCACGATGAATGCCGGCTTGGCAAGCGAATGAATGTCACCCCAAGGGTCGCCCAGATAGAACGCCAGAAGCCCGATTGCCGGCGTCGCCAGCAACAGCACATAGAACAGGCCGTGCGATACATGCGCGGCGACCCGCATCCATCCCGATCCATGACCGGCGGGGGCCGGCGCGCCGGATACCAGCCTGAGGACCAGTCGAACAAGCACAAGCGCAAGAACGGACAGGCCGACCCAGTAATGAGCTGAGCCCAGCGCCTGGTCGGTGGCCGATACCGGCTGGCCGTCTTCGGCGGCGTCCACGACGACTGTCATGCTCTCACCGAAGAAGAGCTGAAATAAAACCAGCGCTGCAATCAGCCAATGCAGCGCGATCTGAAAAATTGAATATCCACGTCTGGTTTCCATCGCGACCGTTCCCTGAATACAAGGCGTCCCACGCCTTAACGTTGTTGAATAGTCGCGAGGACGATGGCCGAATTTGGCTCGAAAGCTCCCGCAATTGTGGCCACAATCTTACATTTTCGTATGGCGAGCATTCGCGCCGGCCTTGGCGGTTCGAGACTGGGACCGGCACCTTGCAAGCGCGCAGCATTTGGGCAATGCTTGGGCCTGGGGGAGTGGTTTCCGTAATTTCGGAAGCGCGATTACATGTTCATCGACTACTACGAAGTTCTGGAAATAAGCCCGAACGCCAATTCCGAGACCATCGAGCGGATCTTCCGCTACTTTGCCATGCGCTATCACCCCGACAATCGGGAAACCGGCAATGAATCGCGCTTCAGCGAGATCGTTGAAGCCAACAATACACTCCGCGACCCCGTCAAGCGGGCTCAATACGATATCCTTTACCGCGAGCATCTGGGTCTTCGTCATGAACTCACCGAGGGAGCGCGCGACGGCGGCGGCATGGAGCGGGATTCCGTCATCCAGGCCAATCTGCTGTCGCTTCTCTATGTGAGGCGCCGGCGGGACGTCAACAATCCGGGCATCGGCGACGACGAACTCGAGCGCCTGTCCGGTTGCCCCCGCGAGCACCTGGAGTTCCACCTGTGGTACCTCAAGTCGAAGGGCTTCATCGGCAGGACGGAGAACGGCACGTTCGCGATTACCGTGGAAGGCATAGATCACGCCGGGGTCAAGCAGGGCCGGAATCGCCCTGACGCCACCCGCCTGCTCGATCACGCCGAATGAGCCCGGTTTGCGTCGCCCTGATCGTCAAAGGTCCGCCTGCTGGCCTGAACCAGCGGCGGGCACAACGAAGGAACAGCTACATCCCGCAGGAATCGACCGTCCTCTCCTCACCTCCCGTATCTGGGCGATTCCACCGGGGCCGCGGAGCATGCCATGCGCCTTGGAGGGCAGAACAGCGTCGGTGACTTAGGCACTGTGCGCCCTCGAATACAAGGCGACTGAGGTCTGGCGCACTGCCGCAATTGGCACGGCTTGCGACGGCAAATGCAGTCGCGAATGAAGGCACCGCTGGAGCTTGCTCTTGTGTGATGCAGTCCGTTCCTGGCCGGTGCGAGATCAAAGGGATTGCCTGCCCGCCGTGCCGGCGATAAACATGTCGCAGCACGATATATTATCCCGCGGCGCGCAGTAGAGCGTCCGCAAGCCGGCGTCTCGGTTTCGACCGCCGGCCACCCGGAAAACAGGTGGCAACCTGGTGCGGGATCAGCACCCGGCAATGGGGCTCCCGCTTTGGCTCGTCTCGACTGGGGCGAGCCATTTTTCTGCCGGAGACGGCGCGCCCGTCGCCCTGTCAACAAAAAACCGCCGGGCGAGGCCCGGCGGCTTTCGCTCGCCCTCCGGTCGGTTCGTCCGCCTTATGGGGTTGTTGTGGTTGTCGCCGTGGCCGCGGCTTGCGCGTCGATCTTGCCCGCCAAAGTATCCTTGGCCCAGGCGGTGACGTCGGCGTCGACTGGCTTGTTGGCCATGTCGGCAAGGGCAGCGTCCAGCGACGCATCGGTGGGAGGCGGCGCGTTGTCAACCGCGGCCTGCGCATCGGCGATCGCCTGGGCATCAGTGGTGCTGATCGTGGCGTTCTGGGCGTCAATCTGTCCCTGAACGTCGGCGATCTGCGCATCGAGAGCCGCCTGCTGTTCGGGCGTGAAGCCGGTTGTGTCGGTCGCGTTGAGGTCGGCGAGTTGCTGAGTGAGGTCGGCCAGCTTGCTCTGGTCGGCGGCCAGTTGGGCGTTTGCCGCGTCGAGGTTGGCCTGGGCGTTCTTGGCTGCCGCGGCCTGCGTCACGTAAGCCTGGACGCCGGCGAACTTCTTGCTCTTGGAATTCATATAAGCGTTGATGTTGCGCTGCAGCGAGTTCAGCCGGCCGAGCTTGGCGTGAATGTTCTTGTCCTTGGGCGTGGCAGACGTGGTCGTATCGTCAGTCGTCGCGTCATCGGTCGAGTTGTCATCCGACGCGCTGGCATCGGCGCTCTTGTTGTGGCCCGGAGCCGAGGCCGAGTTGCCGTGCGAGGCGCCGCTCTTGCCGCTGCCCCCGCCATTTCCATGACCGCCACCGTTACCGTTACCGCCGCCGTTTCCGTTGCCGCCGCCATGGCTGCCGCCATTGCCGTGGCCGCCGCCGTTACCGCCGGCGCCGGCAAGCGCGGGGGCGGTCGCGAGCGCGAGAATGGCCAGGGATGCCAGAAGTGTCTTTCGCAATGTCATTGTGCTTCTCCGCAGATGAATCGTCACTATGGCCCAACCGCTAGGCAGCCTCTTATGAGAATTTCCTAATGGCGTCGGATAAACTTTAAGCAACTGCGGTCGCGAAATGAGAGCATAGCCGCGGCCTCTCCGCAATTTTCCCAAAATACCACGTTAACTCATTGAAATCTAACGTAAATACAAAGGGCTTAGCATCTGTGGGCCGTTTGGAACAAAGAAGGCCCTTGTCTCGCCAGACCATGGTCCCAAGAGGCAATTGCCGCCGCGACAATCCCCTGCAATCGGGATCACCTGCGCCTTTGGAACCCTGCCGAAAGGTCGGGGTTAAACAAGCGAAGGGACGTTGCCTAAAAGGACAGTCACCATGAAACGAATTCTTCTCGTTGCCGCCTTTGTTGCTTTGTCCGGTGGTCTGGCGACGGCGCAGTCGGGCACGACATCGGGCAGCTCATCGACATCGTCATCCACCACAACGACGATGCCCAGCAGCCAGGGCACAGACACGACCACGACGAACTCGACCAATTCGAATTCAGCGAAGGACTGCGCGCCTGGGCAACAGACCGGCAGTGCCAAGCAGGCGGCCCCTGGCCAACAGGATACGAGCGCCAAATCCAACGCTCCCGGCCAGATGAAAACCACAACGGAAGGCTGCTAGCCACCAGGCACAAGTGGGGCTGGCTTTTTGCCGGCCATCAAGCGGAAGGATTTGGATCTTCCGTGCCACCAGTCTCGGTCGCCGTGCCGGTTGCCGTCTCCGGCTCCTGACCTTCGCCCGAACCGGTCGGGGAAAGCACGGTCAGGTCCATTCGGGCGATCCGGGATGCGGATTTTCCTTGGGCATTCGGCTCGCCGATGTCCGTCTCAAAGACCGAGGCTTTCGCGAGGTGGCCGACGCTTTCGGCGCGCTTGCCCGGGAAAGTTTCCGACGCCTGGGGTCTGCTCGCTTGATGCACGGCGCCTGGGCCGTGCTGGCTTCCAACAAGAGAGGTCATGGCTGCGCTCCTGATATTGGATGACAGCAACCCCTAGCATTCCTGGCTGGCGCCAGCCTTGCAGCTTTTTAGAGAATCCTAAGGTACATCCGTTCGTCCCTCTAGCTGCTGACCAGGGGCACGGTCACCGAGGTGGTGTAGCTGATCGGGTAATTGCTGAAATAGGGAAAGCTGATGACAAAGGCATAGCTGGCGTTGACGTGTGCCATGCGGAACCCGCCGCTCGCCGGATCGGTGGTGATGGTGACGTTCACATTCCGCAGGCCAAGCGCCTGAAGCTTCTGTGTGGCGATGGCCTGGATGTCGGCCTGCGTCAGCGTGTTGTTGAGCTGCAGGGAGCGCGCCGAGGCTTCGAGCGCGTAGCGCACGCTGGATACGCTGTTCATCGACCAGCCGAAGGCGAAGATGCCGAACAGGAGCATGATGAGAAAAGGCGCGACCAGGGCGAATTCGAGACCGGCGCCGCCCGCCTCATTAGCCGCAAATGCCGAAAGCCGGAGCCTTTGTTTAGCGCACACGGACCACCTGCACATGGCCGATCGCGGTATTGTCTGGGTATGGACCAAAGGTGAAGGGCGGGATCCAGGTGCCGGATGCCTGAATCTGGACGTAGACGGACGGCGCTTTCGGTCCACTGCATAAGGTCGACGCATCGACCACGGTGGTCCCACACTTATAGATGCGACTAATCGTAACCTGCGCGTCGGAAGGCTTGTTCTCCCAGCTCGACAGCGCGACAGTCTGGGTCGCGCTGTCGTCAGCGGAGCCAGCCATCACGAGGTTGGCCGCCGTTTTCACACCGGCGCGCATCGACAGCGAACCCGCGACATAGGACCAGCCGTCCATGATTCCGAGCAAGGCCGCGCACAAGACAGGCAAGACAAACGCGAGTTCCACCGCGGCGATGCCCGATTCATCGCGAATGGCCGGCATCAGTCGACGGGCAGCGGATTTCACTCTACCACCGCAACCGCCTGAGCGGCCGGGATGTCCTTCATCCCGAGGCTCGAGCAGTCCTGGTTGATGGTCGAGTTGCCCGACCACTGGATGGTATCGGCAACGACCTGGGTGCAGCCATTCACGCCCGAGAAATTGCCAAGATAGTTGACCTGTTGCCTGGGGAAGTAGATCGCGCCGGTCAAAAGCGAAGTCGCGGTGCCGTTGAAGGTGCTCTGCGCGGCGGTCCCCGTCCGGTCGCCATAGAACAGCACGCCGGAATAGGTGCCCGTAGTCGGGGCGGCCAGCGTCACGGTGGCGTTGCCGTTCATGCTGACAGTGTTGCTGCCGGCCATGAAGATCGTAACGTCGCTGCCTTGGATGACGGCACCCGCATTGATCTTCAAGTCGCCCTGGACGACGTAGACACCGGGGGAAAGCGTGATGTTGCCGTTGAGGCTCATGCCGCTGCAGTAGGTCCCGGGCTGGATCGTTTGCGTCGTCTTGTTGCCGTTGATCTTCTGGCATGGGGTCGTGGTCGCGGGAGCCGGCAAGCTGGCGAACGGATCGGCCGCCGGCAGCGCCTGGGTGATCGGGGCCTTGCAGACCATCGGCACCGGATTGTTCAGCACGACGCCGCCGGCCGAAATCAGGCAATCGGCCTGAAGCCCCGCCGACCCCTGCACCTTGATGGCATCGTTGGCGATCGAATTCGCCATGATGACGCAGCCGGCCAGTTTGACGCTGGTGCTGCCGGAGAAAAGTGCTGCCTGGGAGGCCGACGGATTGAGCGCTTCGATGCAAGCTTTGGAGGCGTCGGTGATCAGCGCCACCGCCCTCGCCCGCTCCGGTACTTTTGTCTGAGTGAAGATGGACGTGAAGATCCGGTCGAGATCCTGGTTGAGGATGACCTCGACCGCCTTCTTGGCCGTGTTCGGTCCCGACGCCGGCGGGGTGTTGACGACAATGGTGCCCGCACCAAGGCCATTCGAGGCGGCCGATGACGCGGCGGCGGCGGTGATGGCATCCGTGTTGGATCCGGCGATCTTTTCCAACGCGCCGGCATAGGCGGCCGCGTCGGCGATCGCCTGCAGCTTCAGGCTCGAATAGTACCAGTAGGAGGTCTCGACGCCGAGCCCGGCGCCGCCGACGACGACCGGCAGGGTGAGCGCGAAAATGGTGGCGACATTGCCGCTCTTGCCTTCGCAAAAGCGTCGAGAGCCGCGTCGAGAAAAAAGATTTCTGATGAACCGACCTGAAAAGGCCATGGCCGAGCGCACCCAAGCTATCCCAGCCGTTACGTCATCATTGCCGTATGAACGAATGCCTAATTATTTCGCTCGATTTTTGCCGGTGGGACCCTAGCGCTCCGCTGCCCCCGCCTTGCGCCGCACACACTAAGACTTAAGGCCTATAAAGCCTCGGACTTAAGGTTTAAGCGTCGGTAAAACCGTGCATTTTAGCTCTCTCTGCATTTTATCTATTTTGGAAATCGACCGTAGAGACGGCGCGCATATCACTCTCGGACATATGACGAGGGCGAGCTCCATGTTGGGACGTTTTTTGGCATCGAGGCGCGGCAACTTTGCGATCGCAGCCGCGGTCGCCATGGTGCCGCTTATGCTTGGCGTGGCGGCATCCATCGATCTGATAGGCACGAGCGACGACGCCGCGCAGTTGCAGAACTCGCTGGACGCGGCCGGCTTGGCGATCGGCACGAAATACCTGCCAGGCATGTCGGCAAGCGACGTGCAGCAACTCGGCCAGACCTTCTTCGCCGCCAATATGAGCGCAGCCGACGCGCAGGAACTATCGGGCAGCCTCGCCGCCTTCCAGGCCAGCGCGAGCGGCGATCCGGGCGCCTATTTCATTTCGCTGTCGTCGAGCATCAGCCGGCCGGCCTTCATCAGCGGCATGCCGGCCTGGCAGGCGACGCGCACCGCCTCGGTCAAGCTCAAGCCCGGCGCGCAAGCCTGCGTGCTCGCGCTCGATCAGCACGCCGACGGCGCGGTCAACCTGCAGGGCTCGACCAATGTGGCGATGAACGGCTGCGTGATCGCGGCCAATTCAGACGCGCCCGACGCCGTCAATCGCGGCGGCTCGGCGATCGTCAGCGCCGGCTGCGTCTCGACAGTCGGCGGCACGCAAGGGCTGACGCCGCCGAACGCCACGCTTTCCTGCGGCGCGCCGCATGAGAACCAGTATGCTTCGTTCGATCCGCTGGCCGACGTCGTTCCTCCCGCCTATACGCTGTGCCTGCCGGTGCCCAATGGCAAAACGGTGACGCTCTCGCCGGGTACCTATTGCGACAAGACCTTGTCGGGAAAGATCACCCTCAATCCGGGCACCTACATCATGCGCAATGTCACCATAAAGCCGGGCGGCAACGGCAGCCTGAGCGGCCAGGGCGTGACGATCTTCCTGATGGAGAACTCACAACTCTATATCAACGCCAACGAGCAGGTGAACCTGTCGCCGCCCACCAGTGGCCCCTACGCCGGAATCACCATCTACCAGGCTCACGGCAACACACAGGCGCTGACGCTGAACGGCGGATCGGGCTCCGTGGTCAGCGGCTTCATCTACGCCCCGGACGCCGTCATCACCTATGCCGGAAATTCGGACATGAACGCCCAGGGCAGTTGCCTGCGGCTGGTCGGCGATACCATCTCGATGACGGGGAACTCGGCCGTGAAGTCGGATTGCACGGCCGAACTCGGAGGCCGGGCGGCGTATGCGGGCCGGATGATCACCCTGGCGAAATGAGCACCAACCTCCTCCGCCAGGAGGAGGACGAGATTGCGCCTAGCCGACAATATCCGCACCCGCTCGCTCGTCGAAGAGCACGGCGCAGCCGCGCTTGAGAGCGACCTGCGTCAAGGCGTTGGCCGCATCCTCATCCGACGAGACGAAATCGCCGGTCAGGACGCGCAACTCCTCGACGGCCCTGGACATCGGCACGATACGGCCGGCCGAACGGTCGCTCACGCAGGCGTCGATGACGCACAGAAGATCGATGAGTTCGAAATTGTCCATGGCGGCCTCCGCCAGCGCCATCCCTTCGCTCCGTCAACGGCCCGGGGCGCGGACTGGTTCCCGCGCCCGGCTTCATCCGCGCGGCCTGGCGGGCGCGAGCTTGAGGTCGAAGCGGGCCGGCAGGCATGGCTCGAGGCAGGCTCGGCGCAGCGATCCGGTCGCAATCGTATCGACCGGGAGAAGGATCACCATACGGGCCTGGCGCTCGGGCCAGAGCGGCCTGCCGAAGACGAAGAAGACGCCGCCGACCAGGCCGGCCAGAAGCAGTGCGGCAAACAGATTGGCGATCATCTTACCGGGTTGCACGGCCCTCAACTCCAGGAGCGGTTTCAGGGAAAGGCGTGCCCGCCATATCGCAGGAATAGCGGGCACGCCGTGGTCAACCGCCGATGAAGGGACTTTGTCCGGCGGCTTGCTAGCCAATGATTTTGGTGCCGTCGTTGTTTCCTGAAAATAGGCGTGTCGGGCCTCTGCGTTCGTGCGATGGGACTTCGGTCCGAAGATGGCCCGGGACCGTCGCCCGAGGGCCTGGAATATCCACCTTCCACGACAATGCGCCAAGTGTTCGGCTGAGCTCGCGGTCACCTCTATTAATTAGCAATCGCTCATAATAAGGCTTATGAATACACTCGCGGTCGCCGACGATCGCAACGTCAGGCGCCGCTTCACACATGGGAGGGATACCATGGCCGAAGTTGCAATGAAGGTGACGAAACTCGAATCCAAATCGCACAACAATCCCGATGAGGTCCGCGCGCCCGCCAAGACGCGTGTCGAGATCGTCCGGCTCCCGGGCTATACGCTCGGGCGGATGAACATGCAGCCGGGCTGGAAATGGTCCGAATGCGTGAAGCCGGTGGTCAAGACCGACAGCTGCCAGGTCTCGCATGTCGGCTATGCCGTGTCCGGCTCGATCACAGTACGGATGACCGACGGCACGCAAAAGACCATCGAGGCGGGCACTTCCTACACCATCCCGCCCGGCCACGACGCCTGGGTGGAAGGCAACCAGCCGTTCCAATGCATCGAGGTGCTGAGCGCCGAAGAATACGCCAAGCCGGCATAGCGCAGACAGTCGCAATTTACGTTCAGAAGCGAAGGAGGGACCGCCTCGCGAGGCGATCCCTCCTCATGCTGCGGCGGCGTGTCCCGCGCAAAGGTCATGCGCACAACCGGCGTTCTATCTGTGGCTGCGCCCCCAGTTGTGGAAACCTGCACGGCCAAGCGTGGTGGCTTGACAGAGAGCTTCTTTTGTTCTCTTTATGTTCCGTTAATTCCCCTTACAAAAGACGCAGCTAATGCTGCAATGCCACACAAATGGCCATGGGAGCGCGCGATGGCCGCCACGAACACCGCCGCGGCCGCCACCATCCTGCATGCCGACCTCGACGCCTTCTACGCCTCGGTCGAGCAGCTGCTAGATCCGTCATTGCGTGGCAAGCCGATCACCGTCGGCGGAGGCGTGGTGCTGGCGGCCTCCTATGAGGCGAAAATCTTTGGCGTGCGCGGCGGCATGCCGGGCCGCAAAGCGCGCGAGCTCTGCCCTCAGCTCATCTTCGTCGGCGGTCATTTTTCCGAATACCAGCGCCTCGGCGACGCCGCGATCAAGGTGCTCGACGACTTCACGCCGGCGGTCGAGCGCATCTCGATCGACGAGGCTTTTGCCGACGTCGCCGGCTGCACGCATCTGTTCGGATCGCCGCAAGAGATCGCGCGAAAAATCCGCGAGCGGGTGAAGGCCGAGCTCGGTCTGCCGATCTCGATCGGCGTGGCGCGGACGAAGCATCTGGCCAAGATCGCCTCGCAGGTAGCCAAGCCCGACGGGCTGGTGGTGGTCGAGCCCGACAGCGAGCTCGCCTTCCTGCACGACCTGCCTGTCACGCTGATGTGGGGTGTCGGCCCGGCGACCAAGGCCAGGCTGGCCGAGATCGGTGTCGAGACGATCGGGCAATTGGCGCGCACCCATAGCGGGGCGCTGGAGCGGCTGATCGGCCATGCCGCCGGCCAGAAGCTTGCCGCGCTCGCCTGGAACCGCGACCCGCGAAAACTCGAGGCACACCGCCGCGCGCATTCTGCCGGCGCGCAATCGGCGCTCGGCAGGAAGCCGGCAGTGCCGCGCGTCTTCGTGCCGACGCTCCTGCATCTGGCCGACCGCGTGGCCAGCCGGTTGCGCGCCAAGGACCGGCCCGGGCGCACAGTGACGGTGCGGGTTCGCTTCGCTGATCTGCGCGCTGTGAGCCGCTCGATCACGCTCGACCAGCCGATCCAGGCGACCGCGATGCTGGCGGAGATCGCCGAGGAACTGGTGCGCGGCGTGCTTGCCGCCCATCCGGGCGAGAGGGACATCTCGCTGCTCGCCATCTCTGTCTCGCATCTGGAGGAACATGCCGAGCTGCAGCTCGAACTGCCGCTCGGGCTGGCGGACGAGAAGCTGAGGCCCGGCAGCCGCAAAGGCCTCGCGCGCTTCGGCGCCGACCGGGCGGTGGACAAGATCCGCCAGCGCTTCGGCAAGGAGGCGGTCGGCTACGGCACGGTAGCGCTGGAAGGTCCGCGCTCAGTGCCGGACGGGTTTAGGGAATTGGCCGAAAAGGAGCTGTGAGTGGCTGAGGCATCTCCTCTGGCGCCATTGGAGATTGACGAAAGCCTACGCGCCGTCCGTGCGCTGCGTACCAACCGCTTCGGGTAATCTCCCCGTCCGTCGGCGCGGGCCGATTTCCAATCTGTGAAGTTACGCGTTCCCCCACTTGCAAGAATGTCGGTGCTGGGCTCGATTGCGCAAAGCCAGGCTTAAGGACGCCGGACGGACAGGCAAAGGGGGCCGCGATGGAGCCGATTGCGGCTGGATCACCACCGGACGCGCATGGCGGCGCGCCCGAGCGCTATGATCTCGGCCTCTGCCTGTCGGGCGGCGGCTACCGCGCCATGCTGTTTCATGCTGGCGCGATATGCCGCCTCAACGAGGCCGGGCTGCTCCAGAAACTCGACATGGTAAGCTCGGTCTCGGGCGGCTCGATAGCCGCCGGGCTGCTGGCGGTACTTTGGCCGCGTTTCGCCTTCGTCAACGGTGTCGCCGCCAATTTCGATATCTATCTGAACAGGATACTGGAGTTCTCGCAAGTATTCCTCGACGCGCCGGCGATCTTCAAAGGCCTGCTCAACCCGCTTTCGAGCGCGGCGCGCGAAGTCGCCGCCTGCTACGAGAGACATTTGTTCGACGGCTCAAGGCCGATGCTGAAGAGCCTGCCGGAAAAACCCTGGTTCGTGTTCTGCTCCAGCAATCTCGGCACCGGCTCGCTGTTCCGGCTGTCGCGGCGCTATATCGCCGACTATCGCATCGGCGTCGCCTACCAGGCCGACCTGCCGGTGGCTCTCGCGGTTGCCGCCTCCTCGGCCTTCCCGCCTTTCCTGTCGCCGCTGCGGCTCGACCTCTCGCCCTTCGCGTGGAAGAACGACAAGCTCGACCCCTCTGTCGGCCCGCCGGTGCCGCCGCGGCGCGCCGTGCTCACCGATGGCGGCGTCTACGACAATCACGGCATCGAGCCGGCGCTGAAACGCTGCCGCTGGCTGCTGGTCAGCGACGCCGGCGCGCCGTGGCAGGCTTCGAGCGCCGGCTATCGGAACTGGTTCTCGCAGTTGAAACGCGTGCTCGACACCACCGACAACCAGGTGCGCTCGCTCAGGCGCCGGGATCTGGTGGCGCGCTTCCAGGCGGCCAAGGACGCCGACGATCGTGGCCTGGCCAATGACGCGACCCGGCCCGGCTATGCGGCGACGCGCGGCGTCTTCTGGTCGATCGCAAGCAAGCCCGACACGGCCGAGCCGACCTTCGTGCAGACCGCCGCCACCGCACCTGCCGATATCGGCACCTCGCTGCATTTCCTGGGCAGCGAAGAGACGGTCGATCTGGTGAACTGGGGCTATTGCGCCGCCGACCAGGCGCTGCGGGGCTGGTACGAGCCGGCAGTGGCTGCGGGCAAGGGCGTGCCGCTGAAAGCGGGCGACGTGAAGCCCGGCCGCTGCGCTGTGGTGTCGAAGACGCTGATGAGTATGTTCAAGGTTTGAGGGTGCTCGAACTGCCAATTTCCCCCTTGTGGGGGAGATTGGCAGTTCCGCCGCCTTCGCCAATTATCAATCGCCTTGGCGCAATCCAATCCGGTTCATCCCCTGCCCTGCGCATGCTAACAGGGTCAACCCAAACACCCGGGATGGACAGCGACATGGCGATAGACAAAGTAGCTTTGGTGACGGCGGGCGGCAGCGGCATGGGCGCAGCGGCGGCCAGGCGCCTGGCGGCGGACGGATTCAAGGTCGGCGTGCTGTCCTCTTCCGGCAAAGGCGAAGCGCTGGGCAACGAGCTCGGCGGCTTCGGCGTCACCGGCTCCAACCAGTCGAATGAGGATCTGAAGCGCCTTACCGATGGCGCGGTGGAACGCTGGGGCCGCATCGACGTGCTGGTCAATAGCGCCGGCCACGGGCCGCGTGCGCAGATCATCGAGATCAGCGACGAGGACTGGCACAAGGGCATCGACACGTATTTCCTCAACGCCGTGCGCCCGACCCGGCTGGTGACGCCGGTGATGCAGAAGCAGAAGGGTGGCGTTATCATCAATATCTCGACCGCGTGGACGTTCGAGCCGAGCGCGATGTTCCCGACGTCGGCCGTGGCGCGCGCCGGGCTTGCCGCCTACACCAAGATCTTCGCCGACACTTATGCCCCCGACAACATCCGCATGAACAATGTGCTGCCGGGCTGGATCGACAGCTTGCCGGCGACGAACGAGCGCCGCGACAGCGTGCCGATGAAGCGCTACGGCACTTCGGATGAGATCGCCGCGACGATCTCGTTCCTGGCCTCGGACGGAGCCGCCTACATCACCGGACAGAACATCCGCGTCGATGGCGGCATCACAAGAGCAGTGTAAGCCGCACGGCCGAGGGACAGCGCCCGGCATAGCCGGGCGACACGTCATTTGCTGCGGCGACGATGCAGCAGCAAAAGAACACCCAGCAACGCAACGACGGCGACCACGTTGCCCACAACGTTGTTCCAAAAACGCGCTGGGTCGTCCGCACACGAAATCCAGCTGAGCCTTCCCCGGATCTCTCCGGTCTTCAGGCCGCAAGCAAGGTTATAGATCGCGAAGGCGGCGAGTGCCGCCATCACGACAAAGACGGCGTCGTTTTTGTTGCGATCCATGGAGCACGTCTAGCTGCGTCCGATGAAATTTTGCTTATCGCGTGCGGACGACGCGGGCGGCGCTGCAAGTCATCCGGGTCTGCGGGAATTGAGCACCCACAGAAAGGCTATCGAAGCCACCAGGACGATCGAATTACCGACCACGATGTTCCAAAAGCGTGTCGGATCGTCCGCCAGAGCGACCCAATGCAACTTGCCGCGGACTTCGCCTGTCTTGATGCCGCAGGCAATGTTGTAGATCGCGATGGCGGCGAGCGCCGCCATCAGGACAAACAGGTCATTGTTCTTGTTGCGATCCATGGAAGCGGCTTTTAACAGCACTTGGTGAAATTTTGCTTACCTTGGGTAAGACAGCGGCCGGAAGACCGACCGCCGCCCGCTCTCATCTTGACGCAATTCCAGAAGTTACGGCGAAGGCGCCGGAACCTACGCACTTTTCCTGGAATAGCTCCGACCTTACTGGTTGATCTCGGGCTCGACGAGCTTAGCCAGGTTGCGCAGCGATTCCTGCCAGCCGAGATAGCAGGCCTCGGCGGGGATGGCGTCCGGGATGCCGGCCTGGGTGATGTTGACCTCGGTGCCTACCGAAACCTTCTTAAGGATCACGGTCACCTCTATCTGACCCGGCAGGTTGGGATCGTCGAAGCGGTCCGTGTAGCGCAGGCGCTCGCTCGGAACCAGCTCGACAAATTCGCCGCCGAAGGAATGGCTGTCGCCGGTGGTGAAGTTGCGGAAGGACATCTTGTAGGCGCCGCCGACCTTGCCCTCGAACTCGTGGACCGTGCAAGTAAAACCGTTTGGCGGCAGCCATTTCGCCAGCGCATCGGCCTCGACGAACGCGCGGTAAACCTTCTCCGGCTTGGTCGCCAGGACGCGGTGCAGTTGAATGGTGCTCGGCATGTCTCGATATCCTCTCTTCGTTGACCGATGCCCCAAGGACGGGCAGCCCTCAGCCGATCCGACAGAGGCTGTCAAATTTTGTGGCGCGCGGCTACCCTGCCACCCTTGCAGCGGAGGCTGCGGACGTGAGCGCTTCGATCAGGCTGGGCATCGTCGGTGGCGCGGGCTGGCTGGGCGCAATGTGCCGCGATGTGCGACGTCGTTGGCCATCGCTGTTCGTTCGGTCGATCGCTTTTGTCGAGCAAACCGAAATCGGATTCCGGCTCGAATATCCAACGTCGAACATATGGCGACTCAGCCCTTGCTCACCGCGCGCAGCCGCTGGTCGATGGCGGTCACGCGCGGCATCTTGCCCATATTTCAGCATGAGCCTCGCAATATTGAGTAAAATTGAGTAATTCTGGGTGTAATTATCGCGCATAAATTGTATTAGAAACTCCTTGTTATGTCTATTTCTAATCATTATCGATCAGCGGTAATTTTTTATCTGTACTGTGACGCGAATCCTTGGAACCATAGGCCGGCTTGCAGGTTGGCCTGAAAATCAGCCGCCACCAAGAAAGGAGTGTCCGATGAGTTTCGTCGTCAACGCGGTAGGCGTTCCTCTTTATTATAGCGGCGCTTCCAACCATTGGTTTTCGGCAACGTCCGGACCGACATTCAACGGCAGCAGCGGCAACGACTCAATCTGGGCCTCCAGCGGCGTCAACGTCACCATGTATGGCGGCCAAGGCGACGACATCTATTACCTCTATTCGGCGGGCAACAAGGTGGTCGAGTACGCCGGACAGGGCATCGACACGATCAGCACATGGATGAGCTACACGCTGCCGGACAATGTCGAGAACCTCGTCGTCACCAACGCCCACAACTATGCCTTCGGCAATGCGCTGGACAACATCATCACCGCCAAGGCGGGCGGCCAGACGATCGACGGCGGGGCGGGCAACGATGTGCTGATCGATGGCGGCGGCGGCGCGGATGTTTTCATCATCGCGAAGGGCAACGGCAGCGACTCGATCGTCAATTTCGCCTCGAACGATGCTGTGCGGCTCGATGGTTACGGATTCACTTCGTTCGCCGCCGTCCACAATGCCATGATCCAGGCGGGGCCTAATGTGGTGCTGAACCTCGGATCGGGCGAAATCCTCGAATTCAAGAACACCACGATCGACAAATTCCAGCCCAACCAGTTCCAGCTGCCGATCGACAAATCCGGCATGACGCTGTCCTTCAGCGACGAGTTCAACACGCTGAACCTGCACAACAGCCAGGGCGGCACCTGGGATACCAACTTCTGGTGGGGGGCGCCGAACGGCAGCACGCTAACGCGCAATGGCGAGCTGCAGTGGTATATCGACGCCAATTACGCCCCGACCAGCTCGGTGCATCCCTTCAGCGTGCAGGACGGGGTCCTCACCATTACCGCGGCGCAGGCGCCGGCCGACATCAAGCCGCTGATCAACAATTACGAATACACCTCCGGCATCCTGACCACGCATGACTCCTTCTCGCAGACCTATGGCTATTTCGAAATGAGGGCCGACTTACCGGAACACGCCGGCGCCTGGCCGGCCTTCTGGCTGCTGCCGGAAGACGGCTCCTGGCCGCCGGAGCTGGACGTGATGGAGATGTACGGACAGAAACCGAATTCGCTGCTGATGACCGCGCACACCAACCAGACGGGCCAGCACACCACGGTCGGATCCACCGTGAACGTCATGGACACCGCCGGCTTCCATACCTATGGCCTCCTTTGGACCCCGGACAAGCTGGTGTGGACCTATGACGGCGTGCAGGTCGCGCAAGCGGCGACGCCGTCCGACATGAACAAGCCGATGTACATGCTGGTCGATCTCGCGATCGGCGGACAAGCCGGCGCGCCGCCCGACCATCTCGCCACGCCGGCCCAGATGAAGATCGACTATATCCACGCCTATACGCTGGATGAGCTGCAGCAGAGCCATTTGAACGTCACGGGCGAACACACAGCCTAGGCGGTCGAGCCAATGTCACAGGAGAGCACTCCGGGTGCGATCAGGCAGGCCGGCGTGCGGCCGATGTTTCTGCGCGCCGTAACCGATGTCGGGCTGTTCTCGCTGCTCATCAACCTTCTGCTCCTGGTCATCCCGCTCTACCTGCTCCAGGTCTATGACCGGGTGCTGCCCTCCTCCAGCGTCGAGACGCTCGTCTATCTGTCGGTCATCGCGGTCGCGGCGCTCGGTTTCCTCGGCTTTCTCGACGCCGTCCGAGCCGTCTACACGCAGCGCGTCGCGGCGACGGTCAATGACAGGCTTGGCGCAAGAGCGTTCGCCGCTTCGCTCGGTTCCGGCAATGCGCCGTCGCCGCTCACCGACCTTGCCTCGGTCTGCGCCTTCATCCGCTCGCGCGGTGTTTCGGTGCTGTTCGACCTGCCCTTCGCGCCGGTCTTCCTTGGCCTGCTCTACCTTATCCATCCGCTGCTGTTCTGGGTCACGCTCGGCGGCGAGGCGCTGCTCGTCGTGCTGGTCTTCGCCAACCAGCTTGCCATCGGCAGGAACGATGCGCTCTCGGCGGAGCGTTCGGCCTTGGCCAGCCGGGCCGAGCAGGCCTTCGCCCGCAACGCCGAGACGCTGCGCGCCATGGGCATGGTGGAAAACGCCGCGCGCGCCTGGGGCCGGCATGTGGCGGAAGCGCTTGTCCTGCACGACCGTTCGGCCGGCGCCAACGCCGTCTTCAGCGGCGCGTCGAGAGCGCTGCGCATGATGCTGCAGCTGGCGATCCTCGGCACCGGCGCCTGGCTGGTGCTCAAGGGCGAGATGACGGCCGGCATGATCTTCGCCTCCTCGCTCGTGTCGTCGCGTGCGCTGCAGCCGCTCGACCAATTGATCGGCTCTTGGCGGCAGCTCGGTGAGGCGAGGCGTGCCTGGGCGCGGCTGCGGACCGCGCTCGCGGCGCAACCGGCAGAGACGCGCAAGCTCGTCTTGCCCGACCCGACCGGTGCGATTTCGGCGCAGGATCTTTTCTTTATTGCGCCAGATGCCGCCTTTGGCGTCGAACCGATTCTCAAGCGGTTGAGTTTCGCGATTCAGGCCGGCGAAGCGGTGGCGATCGTCGGCCCGAGCGGTGCCGGAAAGTCGACGCTGGCGCGACTGCTCGTCGGGGCCGCCCAGCCGAGCGGCGGTACGATCAGGATCGACGGCGCGGAGCTCAGGACATGGGACGAAAACCAGCTCGGCCGGCATATCGGCTATCTGGCGCAGGAGGTCGAGCTTTTCCCCGGCTCGATCGCCCACAACATCGCCCGCTTCGACGCGCAGGCGGACGACGCCGCGATCGTGGAAGCGGCAAAGCGCGCCGAGGCGCATGAGCTGATCCTTTCGCTGCGTGACGGCTATCAGACGATGATCGCCGGGACGCTGTCGGGCGGCGAACGGCAGCGGATCGGACTGGCGCGCGCTTTCTACGGCAATCCGCGCATCCTGGTGCTGGATGAGCCGAGCACGCATCTCGACGGCGCCGGAGAGACGGCACTGGAAGCGGTGCTCGCGGCGGCCCGCGCTGCGGGCGTCACCACGATCGTGATCACGCATCGCCCTTCGATCGCCACGGCTTGCGACCGTGTGATGGTCTTGCGCGGCGGCGCGATCGAGGCGTTCGGACCGAGCGCCGAGGTGCTGCGCCAGCCGGGCAAGCAGCGGAACACGGTGGTCACAGGATCGTTCGCGCCGACCATCCGCGCCTCGCACGGCATCGCCACGGGTCCTGGACGATGACGCAGAGCCTCATCCTCGACGGCCGCCCGCGCACCGACTTCCGGCGCACGGCCTTCGCCGGCTATGCGGCGATCGCGCTGATGGTCGGCGGCTTCGGTTATTGGGCGGCGAGTGCGCCGCTGGCAGGCGCGGTGATCACGCAAGGCACGATCGCGGCGACCAGCGGCAACATCCTCATCCAGCATCGCGAGGGCGGTATCATCAGGCAGTTGCTGGTGCATGAAGGCGACCGCGTGCGGGAGGGCCAGGACCTCATCCTGCTCGACCGGACCGCCGCGGAAGCCGATCTCAACCGGCTGACAAGACAATGGATCGCGCTCAAGGCAAGCGCGGCGCGGCTGGAGGCCGAGCGCGACGGCCTAGCCACGCTGGCGCCGATCGCCGACCCCGCGCCGGCGCCGTTCCAGCAGGATTTCGAAAACCTCATCCGCGAGCAGCAGAAGGAATTCGACGCCAGGCTTGCGCGATTCCGGTCGGAGCAGTCGATCCTGGCGCAGCGCGTCGCCATGCATCGCGAGTCGGTCAAAGGGCTGAACGCGCAGAAGGCCGCAATCGAGCAGCAGGCCGAGGTGGTGAAGAAGGAGCTCGGCATCAAGACCGACCTTCTGAACCGGGGCCTTACCGACCGCAGGGAATATTCGCAGCTTTTGCGCTCGGAGGCCGACCTCGTCGGCCAAGCCGGCGCGCTCGAGGCGGACCTCGCCTCGGCCAGCACGCAGATCGTGGAAGCGGCGGCGCAGACCGAGCGCGCCACGACGCAGCGCGTCGAGGAAGCGCTGACGAAGCTCGACGATGTGCGCATCAACCTCGCCGACATCGAGGAGCGGATGCGCGCCGCGCAATCGGTGCTGAAGCGCACGACAATCACCGCGCCGGCGGCGGGCATCGTCGTCTCCTCGACCTACAATTCGCAAGGTAGCGTGGTCGCGCCCGGCGAAAAGATCATGGAGATCCTGCCCACGACCTCGGGCCTGGTGGTCGACGCCAGGCTGCGGCCGAAGGACATCGACCAGGTGCATGTCGGCCAGCAGGCAAAGCTCCGGCTGTCGGCGCTCAACGCGCGCCTGACGCCGGAAGTCCCGGCCACGGTGAGCGAGATCTCTGCCGACCGGTTGATCGACGAGGCCACCCACGAACCCTATTTCCGTGCCAGGCTGAAAATCGCTGATGCCCTGCCCCCCGGCGTGAAGGCGGACCAGCTCTATCCCGGCACCCCGGTCGACACCTTCATCAGCACCGGCAACCGGACCTTCTTCGAATATCTGGTACGCCCGATGATGGACTCGTTCGCACGGGCGTTCAGGGAAAGGTAGGGCAGCCCTTCCGGCCGCCTCGGAACGCCGCTTTGCGCCAGAACCGTCCTCGCTTCGGCACATAGGAGGAGGAAGTGATGACGAAGAAGATGCGGGCGAGCCCCTGCTCGGACTCCTCACTCCGGCCGATACAACTCATCCATGCTAAGCTTCGCCATCTCAGTGAACGGCGCCTGTTTCTTCACTCTACCATGCTCCAGGATCACCAGGTCGTCGCAGAACGAGATGGTGCTGCGGTGGTGGCTGATGACGATCGTGGTGCGGCGGCCGGCGCGCGACTTCAGCGTCTCGACGATCGCCGCTTCCGAAAGCCCATCCACCGCGTTGGTGGCCTCGTCGAGGATCAATATGTCGGGGTCGCGTACAAGAGCGCGGGCGAGCGCGATGCGCTGCCTTTGCCCGGCCGAAAGGTTCACCCCGCGATAGCCGACCACCGTCTGGTAGCCTTGCGGTAGCGTTTCGATGAAGCCGTGCGCCTCGGCAAGCTCGGCGGCGCGGCGGGCCTCCTCGAACGTCGCCGTGTCCTTGCCATAGGTGATATTGTCGAGAATCGTACCGTCGACCAGCTCCAGCTCCTGGCTGGCCAGAGCGATGTGGCGGCGCCAGTCGGCCGGGTCGATCTCGCCGAGCGGCGCGCCGTCGACGAGGATCTTGCCTGCATCCGGCTCGACGAAGCGACAGAGCAGGTTGACGATCGTCGTTTTGCCGGCGCCGGAGCGGCCGATCAACGCCGTCGAGTGCCCGCTCACGATGTCGAAGCTTGCCGCGTGCAGCACCGCCGCGCGCTGCTCCTCATTGGCATAGCTGAAGCTCACGCCCTCGAAGGCGATCTTTTTCGTCAAGGTGGCGAACTGCCGGCTGCCCTCGGGCGGCGCGGGCTTGCCATCGGGATCGAGCAGCCAGGTCACCTCTTCCAGCGAGCCGGAAAGACCCTGCAACTGGCTCCAGGTCATCTGCAAGGCTCTGATATGCGGCTGCAGGCGGTAGAGCAGGATGAGGAAGGCGGCGACCAGCGGGAAACTCAAGCCCGCAAGCCAGGCGCCGATCACCACCGCCAGGAACAGCATGGCGTGCAGAACTTCGGTCAGCGGCCCCAGCGCGCCCTGGCGGTTTGAGAGCAGGAAGGCCGCGCGCCGCACGCCGTCGGATGCCTTTTCGAACGCCGCCTTCTCACGCGCCTCCTGGCCGAAGATGCGGATCAGCCGGCCGGCATGGACGAGATGCAGCATTTGCGAGGCCAGGGCGCTGTTGCGCGCCGAAACATTGCGGCTGGGTGCCCTGAGATGCGCCGACAGCGCCATATGCGCCGCTTGCACCAGCGCCAGCCCCAGCATCACCAGGAGCGTCATCGGCCACGAGAGCAGCAACAGAAAGGCGAGCAGGATGAGCGCCGCCGAAGCGCTGACGATCGCGCTGAGCATACCTTGGATGGCATCCGACGCCCGCCAGGATTCGCTGGAGATGATGTTGAGCAAGCGGCCCGGGCTTTGCCTGAGAAAGAAGGGATAGCCGACATTGAGCAGCCGCTCGGCCAAGGCGCCGCGTATCGCTTGGCTCGCCTTGCCATAGATATGAGCGGTCAGCACCGAATTGGCGAAGGCGAGGAGGTTCTTGAGCAGGATCGAGCCGAGAATAGCGGCCGAAATCGCAATCAGCCGCTCACGCTCGCCTAGCCCGGCGCCGACCTTCTGCAGGAGGGCGGAGAGGCCGGCCATGCCGGTCGTCTCGCCATGGCCCATGATGATGCCAAGCAGCGGGATGATCAACCCGATGCCGAGCCCTTCGAGCGCGGCACTTGCAAGTCCGAGCACGACGACGACGGGCATCAGGCCGAGCTGACGCCGTCCGAGCGCGCGCTGCAATATCGAGAAGATAGGGGCTTTGGGTTCAATCATCGCGCGCCGGCCTCGGCCCTGGCCTCGGTGGTTTCCTGGGCGGGCCGCTCCTGCCGGTCAGGCCGCCCGGCCAGCACCAGGGCCATGAACTTCGCCGCGCCCGCTAGGTTCATCAGCACGATCGGCCAGTGCGACAGGCTGAGCTCCTGGTCGAAGCGCGGACCGCCGAAGAGCTCGCGCGTGGCCGCCCGCGTTGCCCAGTAAAAGTGACGAAGCAGCCACGGGGCGCGGCGCATATGTTTCAGGCAGAGCGCACCGTTGCCGAAATGATAGTCGCGGTGCAGCCGTTCGATCGCCCCGCGGTCGCGCCTTCCATGATGGTGGAAGATCGTCATATCCGGCACATACTCCACCGCCATACCGGCCAGCATGGCGCGCACCAGGTAATCCGTATCCTCGGCCGAGCGCAGCGCTCCGCCGGCGCCGAAGCGTTCGTCGAAGGGACCGATCAAGGCGGCAACATCGCGATGCATGGTCATGTTGCAGCCGAGCACGAAGCCGCCCGGATGGACGGCGCGCGTCAGCCGCTTGCGCTTTTCGCAGCGATTGATGGTGAAGGGCAGGTCCCCGGCGTCGCCGATCTCGACGCGGCCGCCGCGGATCAGCCATTTCTCGCCACTCGCATAATGCCGCTCGAGGTCGACGAGATAGTCGCGGTCGAGCCGGCAATCGTCGTCGACGAAGACCAGCACGCGCCCGCGCGCCCGCGCCATCCCGGCATTGCGCGCCGCCGCCAGTCCGGGCCGTGGCTCACAGATAGCCGTCAGCGCTATATCGGACGCCGTGGCGATCCGCGAGAGATAGTCGGCCGTGCCGTCGCGCGAGCCATTGTCGACCACCACCAGCTCGGCGGCGAAGGCAGGATGCGTCCGGCAGGCGGCGCGGATCGAATCGATGCAGGACTTCAGCACCGCCGCGCGATCACGCGTGCAGACGATGAAAGAGACCTCAGGCCGCTGGTTCGGGCCGGGAGGCGAGCGTAGATGCTGCAGCAGCGGATGGCGATCGGCGTTCATGCCGCCTCCATCCGATAAGGCGCAAGCACGGACGCCGCCGGCGCGGATTTGAGGCGATAGGCGACCCAGTCCGCGCGTTTGCCAGCCCATATCGAAGCCTGGCTCAGCCAGGGCGCCCAGGCGCCGGCGCGCAGCGCGTATTTCTCGCGGCGGCGGATGACGTCCCATTTCGCCGTCAGCGTCAGCAACTCATGCGCCAACGCCGGCCGCTGCTGGTCGTTGACGAGCTGGTAGAGGAAATAGAACAGGTTCAGCGCGCCGGCCTCGAAGCTCGGCCGCGATGCGGCCGGCAACTCGGCGACCCGCTCCTCCAGGCTGCGGATGAACGCGGCCGCGCGGCGCACAGTATCGAACGAAACACTGTCGCCAATGGCGCGCAGATCCTGCGTTTCGTCCGCCAGCCCCTCGCGCTCGAGATTTTCGCCGACAATCCGGAGGTGCGTGCGCCGCATCTCGCTTGTATGCAAGCTGGTCACGCTGCCGGGATGCAGGCGGTAGACGAGCAGGCTTTCCGGCATCAGCGCCGCCGGATAGCGGTCGGCCAGCCGTCGGAAGAGATCGAAATCCTCGGCATGCCGGTAGCGGCCATCGTAATACAGGTCTGCCTCGCCGATGACCCGGCGGTTGTAGACCACCGTCGGGTGCATGAAGATCGTGAAGAACTTCGACAGCACCGGGAGGAGACCGAGGCGGAACACCGGATCCACCCTGCCCCGTGCGACGCGGCCGTGCAGCAGCGTGTCGACAAGCGAGCCGCAGAAGCCGAGTTCGGGCCGCGCGGCAAACAGCGCCGCCTGGCGCGACAGGCGCCAGGGATAGGCAAAGTCGTCGGCATCCATCCGCGCCACCAACTCGCCCCGGGCTATTGACAGCCCCTCGTTGAGGCTGGCGACGAGGCCGCGATTCTCGCGCGAGATTATGGATACGCGGCCGTCCGCCTTGCGGAAGCACTCCAGGATTTCCAGCGACCTGTCGGTCGATCCGTCATTGATGGCGATGATTTCGAGCCGGTCGTAGTCCTGCCGCAGGATCGATTGGATTGCAGCGCCGACATAGAGCTCGGAATTGTAGATCGGCAGCACGACGGAGATGAGCGGGCGTATCATTGTCAGCTCCGGTCCGTCGGCTGCAGATCGAGCGCCGCTTCTGCGCCGGGATATGTGGCGCCGAACCGCCGGGTCTCGCTCGGCGCACGAGCGCGTGGCCGCGCGATATAGGGGAAATAGCGCTTGAAGCTGTTGAGCGGCTTTTCGAACAGCACCCAGGACAGCGAGGCGACAATCAGCGTGGCGGCGCCCGCGACCAGGAAGCGGCCCGGCCCCTCCTCCGAGACGTTGAGCGGGATCCACGGCTGCGCCTTTACGGTGTAAGCGAGGAGGATCGCGTGATAGAGATAGACGCCGTAGCTGATGCGGCCGAGGAAAAGCAGCGGAGGCAGTTCGGCCAGCCAGCCGAGCGTGCCGGGAAGGCCGTTCGAGCACATCGAGACGATCGCCACCAACGGCACCAGCGGCAGCACCTGCACCAGGAGCCAGCGCGGCCATTCCCAGGTCGAGTTCGCCGGCCCCGGATCGGACAAGACGACGAGTAGGAAGAGCGCCACGAAGGCCGGCCAGCCGAACCGCATCCAACGCGGCACGTCGGCGCCCCTGGCGCGACGTACGGCAAGCAGCGCGCCGCAGGCAAGGGCATCCATCGAGGCCGGCGGCAACAGGTCTCGGGCCAGCGCCGGGTTGGCGGCGATCGGCCAGTAGAAGCGGTAGGCGAGCGAGAAGCAGATGAGGCCAATGGTGATCGCCTCGATGCGCCTGCGCGGCGCCAGGAGCACGATCTGCGGCCAGGCGATGTAGAACTGCTCCTCTATGCTGAGGCTCCAGAAATGGCAAAGCAGCCAGGGCGTCCAGTCGTTGCGATGCGCGTACCAGAAGTTCGACAGATAGAGCGCGTGCCAGACGAGCGACGATCCAGCCTGCTCAAGATCGGTAAACCAGACGAAGGCCAGTACCGCGAAATAGGGCGGGAATATTCGGATCGCGCGCCTGGCATAGAAGGAGCGCAGCGCCGATCCAGCCGCGAATTGGTCGGCGTCGCGTGCCTCCAGCAAAAGCCTGGTGATCAGGAAGCCGGAAAGCACGAAGAACAGCCGCACTCCGAGATGACCAAGGAAGGACGTGCCGCCGGGCGCGAAGAAATGCGAATAAAGCACAAGCGTGACGGCAGCAGCCCGGAGCGCGTCAAGCTGGAGGTCGCGACCGCCGGGCATCATTCGCAGCCGCTGGTGCTGACGACATGGCCCGGGCCGGCGGCCGCAACATCCGTGCCGGTCAACGGAAAACGCAAGCGTGCCGACTCCCTAAACCGTATATTCGCCTACGCTAAAGGACTGCGGCACAAAATGGTGCGGTGCAACACAGAATAGTTATCAGCCTGAATGAAAACGTGACCGTTCGCTCCAGGAAATGACACCTCTATGCCGCTATTCTGCCTTTTTTGGCGAAGCGGCAGGCTCCAACCAATGCGGATGCATCAAGCTCTTCGAAGCTTTTGGAGAACCGCTCAGACAACGCCACAATGTAGCCCGGCGACATACCAAAAGGGGTTACCCTCCTCGCTTCCATCTCTCTGGCTCAATCACCGCCTGTAGACATCGCGGCGGCAATGAAACAATCTTCACTGCGGGAACAAAAGCGCTTCGAAGAAAGCGCGGACCTTCGGTGCGCATGAAAAATCGATGGACCTTGTACGATCCACGCCTGGCCTGGATGCTCGTTGCACCGGTGCTTCTGCTGCTGATCTTCTTCCTGGTGCTGCCGATCGCGGTGATGGCGGCCTATACGTTCTTCACCTTCGTCACTGCCGGCGTCGAAACCAGCGCGCTGACCACCGCCAACTGGCAGGAATTCTTCAGCGACAGTTATTATTCCGGCTTCCTGCTGAAGACGTTGAGGGTCGGCGCGATCACCGCGCTGCTATGTGGCGTGCTCGGCTATTTCCCGGCCTATTTCATCTGGGCCACGAGCTTCAGGCACAAATGGCTGCTCTTGCTCCTGCTCATCGTGCCGTTCTGGATCAGCTTCACCATCCGCACCTTTTCCTGGATCAACATCCTTGGCGAACAGGGCGTCATCAATGTCGCGCTGCTCAAAATGGGCATCATCAATGCACCGCTGCCGATGCTCTACAACGAAGGCGCGGTGATCCTGGGGCTGCTGCATTTCCTCCTGCCCTACATGATCCTCAACGTCTATGTCAGCCTCGAGGGCATTGACCGCACGCTGATCTCGGCGGCCCGCTCGATGGGCTGCACCAGCGCGCAGGCGTTCCGCGAGGTGACGTTGCCCCTCTCCCTGCCGGGTCTCGCGGCGGGCCTGCTGCTCTGCTTCGTGCTGGCGGCCGGCAGCTATGTGACGCCGCAGCTTTTGGGTTCGGGCCGCGACGCGCTGTTCGGCAATTTGATCTACGACACCATCATGAGCGAATTGAACTGGCCGATGGGCGCAACGCTGTCGATCGTGCTGTTCCTCGTGCTCGGCTTTTTCGCCGCGATCTACACCCGCTACATGGGCATGTCGCAGATCGTGAAGGGGTTGGGCGGATGAAAGCTGCGCGACCGAACAAGGAAGGCAAATGGGCCTGGCGGCTGACCGGCTTCGTCACGCTCTGCGTCTACATCTTCATGTTCGCGCCGATCGTGGCGACCGTCATCCTGTCGTTCAACGCCTCGATGTTCGGCGGCTTCCCGATGACCGGCTTTTCGCTGCAATGGTATGCCAAGCTGATGGGCAATGAAGCGGTGCTTGCGGCCTTCCGCACCTCGCTGTGGATCGCGCTGGTCACCGCCGCCGTCACTACGGCAATAGGCGTCGTCACGGCCTTCGCGCTGGCGCGCTTCGACTTCCGCGGCAAGCAAGCGCTGAGCACGCTGGTGATCCTGCCGGCGCTGGTGCCGGAAACCATTCTCGGCGTCGGTCTTCTGGTGCTGATCAAGGCGATAGACCAGCCGCGCACCATGCTGCTCCTGGTGCTCGGCCACATCCTGCTTGCGGTGCCCTATGTGGTGCTGATCGCGCAGGCGCGCATGGTCGGCATCCGGCGCGTCTATGAGGAGGCGGCGCTCTCGCTCGGCGCCTCGCGCTTCTCGTCCTTCCGCGAGATCACGCTGCCGCTGCTCATCCCGGCGGTCGTCGGTGGCGCGCTGCTCGCCTTCACCATTTCGTTCGACAACACGTCGGCCAGCCTGTTCTGGCGGCCGGCAGGCGTCGAGACGATGCCTACGCAAATCCTTTCGATGCTGAAAATCTCGATCAGCCCGGAGATCAACGCGCTCGGCACCGTGATGATTGTGGTGACCGTCGGCATCCCGCTGATCGGCGGCCTGCTGATGCAAAGCCTGACAAAACTGAGAAGACGCGGCGAACCCAAGGAGGAAGCACGATGAAACTGACCACCACCAAGCGGCTGGAGCGGCTGCACGACCGCTATGTCAACGGCGATCTCAGCCGACGGACGTTCCTGAGTCTGACCGCGGCTGCCGCGGCCTCGGCCGGCCTCTCCATGCCGTGGATGAGCCGGGCGCTTGCCGCGGTCGAGCAGGTGCGCTTCGACGGCTGGGGCGGAACGGTGCAGGACGCGATCGACAAATATGCTTTCCAGCCCTACACGGCCAAGACCAAGATCAAGGTGGTGCAGGGCACGTTCGGCGACGAGAACGAGATCATCACCAAGATAAAGACGGCCAAGCCCGGCGATTTCCAGATCGTCCATTCGTCCGGCGTCAACTATTACATCAAATATATCAATGCCGGGATGAACTCGGAGATCAACGAGGCCAACATTCCCAACATGGCGAATGTGCTGCAGCCGATGATCGAGCCGTTCCGCAAGCTTACGCCGAAGCTGTCGGCCGTGCCTTACGATTATGGCACCACCGGCATCGCCTACAACACCAAGGTGATCTCGCCGGAAGAAGCCAAGGAAAAGGGCGCCGCACTTCTGCTCGATAAGAAATATGCCGGCAAGGTCGGCGGCTATTCCGACATGACCACCCGCGTCTGGTACGCGGCTCTCGCCACCGGACAAGATCCCAACAATCTCAAGGACATGGACGCGATCTGGGCCAAGGTGCGCGAGACGCGCGACCTCGCCAAGAAGTTCTGGAGCTCCGGCGCGGAGCTGATGGACCTGCTCTCCAAGGGCGAGATCGTGGTGACCGACGCCTGGTCGGGCCGCGTCGCGGCGCTGCAGGACCAGGGCCACCCGATCGGCTATCTCGATCCGGCCGGCTCCTATGCCTGGATGGAGGACATGCTGATCCTGAAAGGCTCGCCGATGGCCGAGTGCGAGGAGCTGATCAACTTCATGCTCGATCCGGCGACCTCGATCGCGGTGGCCGAAGGCCAGAGCTATCCGCCGTCGCTCGACCCAAACAAGGTCAAGCTGACCGACAAGATCGCGAAGCTGCCGGCCTTCGATCCGACCGGCACCATGAAGGCGTTGACCTTCGCCGATCCGGTCTATTGGGCGACCAACGAGGACGCCTGGACAAAGCAGTGGAACAGGATCTCGAAAGGTGCCTGACAGCCAGGGCACGACACTCAATCCCCGGCCGGCCTCGGCCGGGGCGGAAGGCGCGAGCGCGGGCGCCGGGGCGAGCAGCCCGGCGGTCGAGTTCCGCAACATCGACATAGCCTATGGCAAGTTCGTCGCGGTGCGCGATTTCTCGCTGTCGATCGGCAAGGGCAGCTTCGTCACGCTGCTCGGCCCTTCGGGCTGCGGTAAGACGACGATCCTGCGCTCCATCGCGGGGCTGGTCGATATTTCTGCCGGCCAGATCATGATCGGCGGCCGGCGGGTTGACGACGTGCCGATCTACAAGCGCAATATCGGGCTGGTGTTCCAGAGCTATGCGCTGTTTCCGCACAAGAGCGTGTTCGACAATGTCGCCTTCGGGCTGAAATACCGCAACGTCGCCAAGCCCGAGATCAAGCGCAAGGTCGGCCTGGCGCTCGACATGGTGCGGCTGCCGGGCAGCGAGAAGAAACTGCCCTCGCAATTGTCGGGCGGCCAGCAGCAGCGCATTGCGCTGGCGCGCGCCATCGTCTTCGAGCCGCAGGTGCTTCTGCTCGACGAACCGCTCTCGGCCCTCGACGCCAACATGCGCGAGGAAATGCGCGTCGAGATCAAGAAGATCCAGAAGGAAACCGGCATCACCGCCATCTTCGTCACGCACGACCAGGAAGAGGCGCTGTCCATGTCGGACCGCATCGTGGTGATGAATGCCGGCTCGGCCGAGCAGGTCGGCACGCCGGAAGAGGTCTATGAGCGGCCGGCCACCGCCTTCGTCGCCGACTTCCTCGGCAAGGCCAACATGCTGTCAGGCACGGCGAGCCGATCCGACGGGCCGACCATCGTCACGCTGACCAGCGGCCAGACGATCAATGTCCTGTCACCCAGGCCGCTGCCGCAGGGAAGCGCCGTTACCGTCGTGGTGCGGCCGCAGAAACTCGCGGTGGGCGCCAAGGCGAGCGCCAACCGGTTGTCAGGCCGAGTCGTGTCGGCCTCCTATCTCGGCGGCAGCGCCATTTACGAGGTCGACATAGGCGGCAAGACGAACATCCGCGCCAACGCCCCGATCGACGGCCGGGTGCTGCGCGAAGGCGAAGCGATCGAACTGGGCTTCGACGCCGACGACTGCGTCTTGCTGGACGAGACCGGGCGGCGGATTTCCTGAGGGCCGCGACTGCTGCTGCCCCGCAAAGTGCCTCAGTTTGAATTTTCAGGGAACAACACAATAGATCGGTCGCCATGACCAACATGCAGGCGACCGGTCGCGTGGTTCAGCCTCAAGCGACACAAATAAGGCACCGACATCCCCTCGGGAAGCGCGCCGGCTTGTTCCACTCGTCCGAGTTCGGCCATGGATTTTCGCAAAATCTTCTCGATCTCGGACGTGCGGCGACTGCGCTCGGCGAATAGAGACCGTTCGAGCAACTCGGGGCGGCGGTTGGCCACGGCCGCGAACAGTACTCTGAGATCGTCATGAGATCGGCCATCAAGTTGCTCCAACGCGGCAACAAACGGCTCAAGCAGGCGATGCCGCCTCATTCCTCGCGCTCTCTTCTATACGACCCGCGCGTCCCCAGCCGCGCTAACTCGATGTTTCTGCAAGCCTACAAAATCTCTATTTCCACGGCAATTTCGACGCCCGCTCCAACGCTCGTTCCCCCGGTCGTAAGCCACAAGTCCGCCCATCGACGACGCGAACGGTCGCGCCGCAAAAGATGGAGGCGACGATGACGACTTTGGAACACACCGCCCATGAAACCAGCCGATCGGGTCTCGGCCCGATCAATTTTGCCGGCCGTGCGCTGCGCCTTGTCTACCGTGCAATGAGGATGCGCAGCGACCGCGCCGCCATGCAGGCTATGCCCGATTATCTACTCAAGGACTTGGGTATCGCCCGTTCTGAAATCGATCATTACACCTCGATGCGCTACGCCTCCGACACCAACGGGATGGACATCCGCAGCGCCCGCTGACCGCCCATGGCGATCGTCGCCACGCCGTCGACAGGCCCCGGGCTTCCCCACGCCCGGGGCTGTTGCGTTCCGGCGCATTCGGGTCAAGACACTTCGTTTCAAACGATACGCCCGACGCAATTTCCACGGTAGGCGTATGAAAAATTCCACGGTCTCATCCACTCTCGTTCAAACGCTCCATCGGCAAACAGAGGCCGTCACGGCAACCAAGCCGCAAACGAACCTTTGGAGATGAAGATGCAACCCAACACCAAACCTGCACGGCTTCCGCTCAATGGCGTCGACACGCCGAACCTTTTGGCGACGATCAATTTCGTCGCCGGGCAGCCGGAGCTGGCCAAGTTCCAGTTCCGTGCTCACAACGAGTGGATCGAGGGCACGCACAGCAAGACCGTCATGAACGGCTTCTTCGGCGCCGGACAGGAGCAGAAGCACGAGAAGCCGCATTATGCCGATGCCGATCATCCGGCGATCTTGTGCGGCGCCGACAATGCGCCGACCCCGGTCGAGTGGCTGCTGCACGGGCTGGCGGGCTGCCTGATGGCGGGCGTCGCCAACATCGCCGCCGCGCGCGGCATCAAGCTCACCAAGGTGAAATGCTCGGTCGACGGCGACATCGACCTGCGCGGCATTCTCGGCATCTCCGACGAGGTCCGCAACGGTTTCCAGAACATCCAGGTGTCGTTCGAGATCGAAGGCGATGCGCCGGCCGAGAAGCTCCAGCAGCTGGTCGAGCAGTCGCGCGCCCGTTCGGCCGTGTTCGACGTGCTGACCAAAGGCGTGCCGGTCACCGTCGGCATCAAGACCATCCAGTAAGCAGGCCGGCGGTCCGGAACCGATCCGGGCCGCCGCCTCCCGAGACGGAAATGAACCATGAGACGCTCGGACGTCGTCATCATCGGCGCGGGCCAGGCCGGGCTTGCGCTCAGCCATTGCCTCGGCCAGGCCGGCATCGACCATGCCGTGCTGGAGCGCGGCCGCATCGGCGAGCGCTGGCGTTCGCAGAGCTGGCGCTCGCTCAGGCTGCTCACGCCGAACTGGCTGAACGCCTTGCCCGGCTCGCCCTATGAGGGCGGCGATCCGGACGGCTTCATGACCAAGGAGGCTTTCGTGGAAAGCCTGGAACGCTACGCCTGGGAATGGCATGCACCCGTCGAGAGCAATGTCGAGGTCATCGCTGCCAGGCGGACCGTCGAAGGCTTTGCCTTGCGCACCAGCGCCGGCGAGCTGTTGGCGCGAGCGGTCGTCGTCGCGACGGGACATTGCGACCGGGCGGTCATCCCTTTTTCGGCTGAGATGCTTCGCGGACCGCTCAGCATCCACGCTTCGCAATATCGCTCGCCTGGCGAGCTGCCGGGCGGCGGTGTGCTGGTTGTCGGCGCCTCGTCCTCCGGCGTGCAGATCGCCGACGAGCTCGTCCGCGCCGGGCGGCGCGTGGTGCTTTCGGTCGGCAAGCATACACGCCTGCCCAGAACATGGCGCGGCCAGGATATCTTCTTCTGGCTTTGCGAAATGGGCTTGATGGCACAGCGCCAGGAAGACCTCGCCGATCCGGAAGGCGCCCGGCGCCAACCATCGCTGCAGCTCGCCGGCCGACCGGACAGGGCAGATGTCGACCTCGCCACGCTACAGGCGCTCGGCGTGGAACTCACCGGGCGGGTGCATGGCGTCGGCGACCGCGAGATCGGCTTCGCCGGCGATCTTGGCCAGCACATCGCGGCAGCCGAAGCGAAGCAGGCGCGCCTACTCGACCAGATCGATCGCTTCGCGGGTATGACGACATCGTACCGGCCCGAGCCGGTGGCGACGCCGGCGACGTGCGCGGCGCGGCTTTCGCTGACGGACGGATCGATCCGCAGCATCGTCTGGGCAACCGGCTATGCGCGCTCGTTCGGCTGGCTGGAGCCGCTGGCGCTCGGCGCCGATGGCGAGCTGGCGCATCAGGGCGGCGTCACCAGCGTGCCGGGTCTCTACGCGCTCGGCTTCCGCTTTCTGCGCAAACGCGATTCCAACTTCATCGGCGGCGTCGGCGCGGATGCCGAGGCGATCACCGCTGAAATCTCCCGTTATCTCGATTGCAACGCCCGCAAGGCGGCCTGAGGACATTGAACATGGCAAACAACCTCATCTCCCTGATGGCCGCTCCGAAGCATAGCCATTACGACGCTATCGTCGTCGGCGCGCGCTGCGCGGGCGCGGCGACGGCGATGCTGCTTGCGCGCGCCGGCCTCAAGGTGCTTGCGATCGACCGCAAGCCTTATGGATCCGACATGCTGTCGACGCATGCGCTGATGCGACCGGCCGTGTTGCAGCTTTGGCGCTGGGGTCTGCTCAAGCCGCTGCTCAAGGCCGGCACGCCGCTCATCGAGACGACGACCTTCCATTATGGCGACGAGGAGATCACCATCCCCCTTGCCGCTAGCTCGGACCTCCCCGGCCTCATCGCGCCGCGGCGCACCGTGCTCGACCGCATCCTGGTCGATGCGGCGCGCAAGGCCGGCGCGGAGATCCTGCACGAGGTCGCGGTCGGCGGTCTTTTTGCCGACACGCGTGGCCGCGTGCGCGGCATCGAGATCCGCGCCGCCGGCCGTACTGCCGTGCGGGTCAGCGCCGATATCGTCGTCGGCGCCGATGGCATCGGCTCGCTGGTGGCAAAATGCGTCGACGCCCAGCCCTTGCGGCGCGGCGCGGTGTCGGCTGCCCATGTCTATGGCTATGCGCCAGTCGAGCCGGGCGCCGGCTATCACTGGTACTTCCGCGACGGGATCGCCGGCTCGTTAATCCCGACCAATGACAGCCTCGCCTGCATCGTCGCTTCGGTGCCGACAGGCCTGTTCGACCAGCGCTTCCGCCTCGGCCACGCCCGCGCCCGGATGGATGTGCTCGAGACGCTTTCCCCGACACTGGCAGCACAGGCGGCCCGGGCACCCAAGGATGCGCGCCTGCAGGCGTTCCGCGGCGTGCCGGGCTATATCCGCCAGCCGCACGGCCCGGGCTGGGCGCTGGTGGGCGACGCCGGCTTCTTCCGCGATCCGATCACCTCGCACGGCATTTCCGACGCGCTGCGCGACGCCGAGAGCCTCGCGCGGGCAATCCTCAGTGGGTCCGAGGCAGCATTCGCGGTCTGGCAGCAGCAGCGCGACATGATCGCCAACCAGATCCTCGACACCACGGACGCCATCGCCGGCTTCGATTGGACGCTTGACGATCTCGGCGAGCGGCATCGCCGATTCAGCGCCGTCCTGAAGGCCGAGGTGCAGGCGCTGGCCGGGCAACCCATGCCGGCCCGCCGCGCTACCGCATCGAAGCCCTCGACCTATCGAGCGCCGGCCAACCAGGACGGGCCGCCGGCCGATTTTTCCCGCAACCGAACTGGAGCAAGACCATGACTGTGCATGTGATGAAGGACGGGTGGATCGGTGTCATCAAGGGCCGGCCAAAGGTGGGCGCCTTTGCCGAACGCTCGCGGCGCACGCAGCCGCAGGATATCGACGCCTTTGCCGAGATGACCGGCGATCGTAATCCGCTGCATTACGACAAGGCGCTGGCCGAGGCTTCGGTCTTCGGCAAGCTCATCGTGCAGGGCGGCGTCACGTCCGGCATCCTGAACGCGGTGGTCGCGGAAGACCTCCCCGGCCCCGGCTCGGTGTTCCTCGAAGTCTCGTGGAAATTCGTCAAGGCGGTCGGCGTTGGCGAAATGATCACCGGCCGCGTCGAGGTCAAGGACGTGCGCGCCGACAAGCCGATCACGAAGCTGGAGACATCGGTGCGCAACGAAGCGGGCGAGCTTTGCCTCACCGGCACGGCGACGGTGTTCACCGTGCCGCTCATCGGCGGCTGAGGGCTTCGCGAGTGCCCGGTTACCCGCCCGCCGTCTCGGCGATGAAGGCGCGGACGTGGTCTATGAACTCCTCGAAGGCGGGCTCGCCTTCGAGGAGGATGTGGTTCTGGCTATCGAGCTCGATGAAGCGCGCGCCGGGAATGCCGGCGGCCATGGTGCGGCCCGACTCCACCGGCGCCACGTTGTCGTCGCGCGCATGCAACACCAGGGTCGGCACGCGCACCTTGTCCAGCAAGTCGCTGACATCGATCACCGAAAAGGCGTTCTGAAGACGCCAGGCATCGTCGGGCGAGACGGTGCGCAGCATCAAATCGTCCATCCAGGCGAAATGCTCGTGCGTGGCGCCGGGGATGAACATGGAACAGAAGGCCTGGCGAAACATCGGGTTCGACTTGCCCCAGCTCTCGCGCATCAGCGTCGCCACGGCCTCGCGCGTCGCGATCTCGCCGGCATCGCCGCGCGCCCGCCAGCCTTTGACGTAGCCGCCGTAGAGGATCATGCCCGACACTCTCTCGGGGTGGCGGATGGCATAGGCGATCGAAACCGCGCAGCTCTGCGACAGGCCGAGCAAGGTAAAGCGGTCGAGCCCGGTTGCCTCGACCACGCATTCGAGGTCCGACACCATGGTTTCGAACGAGATGTCGACGACGTGCCTTTGCGACAGGCCATTGCAGCGCTCGTCATAGCGCACCAGCCGGTTGTGACGTGACAATTCCCGCATCCAATGCCGCCAGATCGGGCTGTCCCAGTCGAAGGTGAGATGCGACATCCAGTGCGCGGCGCGCAAGATCGCCGGGCCAATGCCGGTGCTGGCATGGGCGAGCCTGGTGCCGTCGAGAGCCCGGCAGAACTGCACGGCGCGGCCGGGATCCTGCGGCGACGCAGCAGGCCTCGACGGCGCCTGCGGCGGCTTGGACGAAGCAGGTTGCTGCGCGCGGCCGGTGGCTTGGGCGGCGACCGACCGGACCTTCTCCTCCAGCGCCTCGATCTCGGCGGCGATGCTGGCGTCGTCGGGTGCCAGGCGGCGCAGGCGCCGGGCGAACGGCAGCGCGCGTCGCGGCTCATTCCCCAGGCGCTCGACCAGCTCGCGCAGGATGCCAAGCTCGACGATCTCGACCTCGCTGGCGATGGCCTGCCGCCAGGCTTCATAGTCGAAGCAGCGTTCGAGCGAGAGATCGGCGAGAAAGCCGCCTCGGATCGAGGCCAGGGCGGCTTCGAGCTCCTCGGTCGAGCGTGATGAAAGATCGGCCTTCACCAGCGGCGCCAGCCGCGCATAGTCCGTCTCGACATTGAGCGCGACAGCATTGCGATCGGCGGCAAGAACGGATTCGTCGGCGCCCAGCACCTGGCGGATCTTGGACAGGCTCCAGCGCAAGGCGCCGCGCGGATCGTCCGGGATGTCCCAGAATATCTCGCACAGCCGCTCGCGCTGGTGCTGCCTGGCGGTGACGGCGAGGTAGGCGAGCAGCGCCCGCGTCTTGCGAGATGGCGGCAGGTGAAGCGGCTCGCCGTCGCGCCTGACCTGAAAATCGCCAAGCACGCGCAGTTCCAGCATGTGCTGACCGCCGTTCATGCGTCCACACGCTTGTCGATCGCCATGATCCCCTTCGGCCTTGGCCGACGCTGCGAAGGGGCAGCCAATAGCAAAATTGGCTAATTTAGGAAAGCTTGGTCCGGACGGCTCACCGCCCGAGGAACCAGATCGACCTGGCGGCTCGGGCAGCCGCATATGTCCATCAAGGCACGTGGCCGCTCGTTCACGCCTTTGCCGGAACCGGCCTCGACTTGATCGCCGTCGCCAGCACGACCCCGACCACGATGAAGGCCGCGCCGAGCAGATCGTAATCGTGCAGGCTCTCGCCGAGCAGCAGGTAGGCGAGCACGGCGACGAACAGGGTCTGCAGATAGAGCAGCATGCTTGCCCGGCTGGCGCCGAGCGTCTCCACGCTTTGGTTATAGAGATAGTACATCAGCGCGCCGCCGGGACCCGCCAGATAGGCAAGCGCGAGCAGGCCGTCGGCATTCAAGGCGGAGCGCTCGTCGTTGAAGATTTCCCAAAGGTGGAACGGCAGCGCCACCAGCGCGCCGGCGCCAAGCAGAAGGACCACCAGCGGCAGGAGCTCGAGGCCGAATTTCGAGCGGCGCAGCAGCACCGTATAGAGCGCCCAGCAGAAGGCGCTGCCGACGATCCACAATTCGCCGATGTTGAAGCGCAGTTGCACCAGCGCGTCCAGCTTGCCATGCGCGACGATCACCAGCATGCCGGCAAGTGCTGCAACCGCGCCGAGCGACTTCCAGAGCCCGAGCGGCTCGCCCAGCACGAGACGCGCCAGCACCATGGTCATGATCGGCGACATCGCCATGATGATGCCGGCCGTGGTGGCGTCGGTGTCGTTCAGACCATGGTAGATCATCCCTTGGCAGAGCGTCAGGCCGATGGCGCCGACAGCAACGATCTCCAGCGGCCGGGATTTGAGCAGCGCCAACATCGCGCCGTGATGGCGGTGCACGATCGGCAAAAGAATGAGGCAGGCGAGCGCCAGCCGCCAGAAGCATAGCCCCCAGGGCGGCATTTCCGGCGCCACCCATTTGGCCGCGATATAGACGCCGGCCGAAAGCAGCCAGCACAAGGCAGCGGCGGGATAACCAGCCAGCGACGGTATCGCTCGGGCGACCGGCGCTTCCGCCGGATGCGCTATCGGTATCGCCTGCATCGCATGTCCCCCCGCTCTATGAAGGTCAGCCCAGTCGCAGCCGACAGTCTACCTCATGACGGGGATTTTATATAGTTGGCCCGGCAAGGCCCCACGCGGCAGGGATCAATGCGCCGTGTCGCCGGCCATATGCAGAAGATCCCAGGCCGAGCCGACGCGACCGTGGAACTGCGATGCGAAGCGTTCGGCTTCGATGCCCTCGAGGCCGTCCTCGACAAGGGCCTCGATGCTCCGCCGCAGCAAGGCGAGCTGCATCTGCCGCGCATGTCTTGCGTCGGTTTCGCGCATGATGGCCGTGACGTGATAGGCCACGACCGGCTGGCCAAGACAGGACAGGAGCGCGCCTGACCCTGCCGTCGCTGCAGTGACCGCTTCCTCGATATTCATTCCGGCGCTCCTCATCAAAAGATGCTGGGCGCCTCCCCGGCAGAATGGCGACGGTGTCCGCCGCTCTTTTCTAATTTTCGGCAGTCGCGAGATCATCGCTGGCGGCCGAAATCAGTATCCTCCAGAACCGTATTAAAGGCGACCGGATAGTTAATCGATGGTTAACGGGAACGCTCGCATCTTACGCGTCAGGGGCCAGCTTGATGCATCGGTCAGTGACCGAGGACGTTGCGCTCGGCCGACGGCGCCAGGCTCCGCGAACCGGGCACCGAAACCGGCGCACCCTGAAGCACCCAGTCGGCCGCGATCTGGCCGATCACCGGGGCGAGCTGGATGCCATAGCCGCCGGCGCCGGCAGCGGTGATCAGCGTCGGCTCCGAGGCATCGAATGGTCCGACGAAGGGGCGATGGTCGGCGGTGACGGGATAAAGGCCCGCCCAGCCCCGGCCGAGTCGCGCGCCCGGCAGGTCGGGCACGCGTTCCAAAAGCAGCTCGGCCAGATCGACCTTCGACTGCTCCTCGCACTGGTCGTTGTAATTGTCGGGGTCCTCCGGCGCGATCGAATTCACTTTGTGGATTTCGGCGATCAGCTCGCCTGGTTTTTCGTGGCGGAAGTTGAGCCCGCTGCCTTCGCCGTTCACGAGGTCCATCACCATGGGCATCGTGTAGCCGAGCGGCTCGTCAAGATGGATGACGACGGCCTCGTGGCGCTCGGGCCAGATGTGGAGACGCTGGCCGAAAAGCGCGGCGACTTGCGGCGCCCAAGCGCCGCCCGCATTGACCACGGCATCGCAATCGATCAGTCGTCGCTCGCGATCGATCGGGCCGCCATTGGTTTCCAGCGTATAGCCGCCCGGGCGCCGTTGCACCCCGACCAGCTTGCGGTATTGACGGATTTCGCCGCCCTTGGCGCGGACGATGCCCGCAAGGAAATTGCACATCTCATGCGGATCGAGAAAACCGTTGTCGGGCCCGAACAATCCGCCTTCGAGGCCGTCGGGATTGATGTGCGGAACGATTTCCGTGAGTTCGTTGGCATGGATCAGGCGCGAACTAAGACCCGCTTCGCCCTGAACCTCGACCGATTTGGCGAAGAGCTCCATCTGGGCGGGCGTGCGGGCCAGCCGCAGATAGCCGATATGATTGAAACGAAGCCCCTCGCCTTCCCATTCGCGGAACCGGCGCAGCGAATGGACGCGCAGCATGATCTCGAACGGGTCGGTGAATTGTGATCCGACGACGCCGACGGACCGGCCGCTCGACCCCGAGGCAATCGAGTGCGCTTCGAGCACGGTCACGCGCGCGCCCTGCTCGACGAGGTTGAGCGCCGTGCACATGCCCAGCGTGCCGGCTCCGATCACCACGACATGAGGAGAAGCTGTCATCTGTGGCCCGCCTGCTTTCACGACTGCGCGGCGACGTCGCCCAAGGTCTCGTCGATCGCTTGAAGAATGGCGCTGGCATCTTCCTCGGTCATCGGCGTCGACAGCGCGAACAGGCCGTAGCTGGCGGACAGGACGCCGCGGCCAAGCAAACCCTTGTGGAAGGTGTCGAACTTCCTGTGCTCGGCCGGACCTGGATAGATCGAGCGGTAATCCGTGACGGGATGCGACGTGAAATGAACCTTGAATAGCGAGCCGAGGCCGACGCATTGGCCGGCAAGCCCATGCTTTTGGAATGAGGCGGTAATCCCTTCGCGCAACGATGCGCCAAGCCGATCAAGATGGGCAAAGCTTTCTTTCGTTAGCGCCCGCATCGAGGCAAGGCCGGCGCGCATGGTCACCGGATTGGCCGTGAAGGTGCCGCCATGCGGCAGCGCGGGCTTGCCTCCGGTCGGATCGAACACCGCCATGATATCGGCGCGCCCACCCACGGCGCCCACCGGGAAGCCGCCGCCGATGATCTTGCCCAGCGCCGTCAGGTCGGGCTCGATGCCCCACAGCCCTTGCGCGCCAGACCAGCCCAGCCGAAACGAGATGACCTCGTCGAAGATGACGAGCGCATCTGCGGCATGGGCGATCTCGACCATGGCGCTGAGGTAATCCCGCCGCGCCGGTATGAGGCCGGCACGGTTGGGCATCGGGTCGATCAGCACGGCCGCGATAGTCTCGCCGTCGGTGGCGAAGACGGCGCGCAGTGCCTCGGTGTCGTTGAAGGGCACGGCAATCACGTCCTCCAGCACGCCGCGCGGCGTGCCCCTGGCATAGGGCGTGGATCTCGGCAGATCGCCCCAATTGGCGGGCGATGAGTCCAGGCTGACTTCGGCGAAATCGTAGGATCCGTGATAGGCGCCTTCGATCTTGACGATCTTCGGCCGCGCGGTGAAGGCGCGCGCGGCCTTGATCGCCATCATCACGCCCTCGGTGCCGGAGTTGGTGAAGCGGATCTGGTCGACGGAGGGCAGCCGCTCGACCAGCAGCTCGGCAAGCTCGATCTCGCTCAGCGTCGGGGCGCCGAAAGCGGTGCCGAAGGGCAGCTGCTCGACGACGGCCGCGGTGACATCGGGATGCGCATAGCCATGGATCATCGCGGTGAAATTGTTGATGCAGTCGTAATAGGCATTGCCGTCGACGTCCCAGACCCTGCACCCCTCGCCGCGCGCGGCGTAGATCGGAAACGGATCGACGAAGACCGTAGTGCGCGTATTGCCGCCCGGCATCACCTTCCTGGCGCGCTCGAACAGGGTTTTCGATCCAGGCATGGCGTCGGGATAATGCGGCATGGCGTTCCGAAGGCGAATTTGAAACAGCGGCGTGCCGCTCGTCACGAAGCTACGGCTCGTTTGCGCGCCGGCGCAATCGGCCAGACCGGTCATGCGACCCGACCAGGGTCATCGCGGACCCTCATCGTTTTGCGCAGTAGCAACCGCGCGCTTAGACTGCCCGACATTGATCAGCTCGCCATCGAGAAGTTCTGCTCCGAGACGATCAATCATGACATCTAGTCCATTTGGATGATGCATCCTGCCCCTAAAGGCGTACCTGGTATAAGCAGCCCGTCAACTGCGCAAAATACAAGTTGTCCAAGCTGTAGATAGAGTTCAACACGGAGCGAACCGCCAAGACCGAAAATCTTAATTTTGCGCACGCACAGCCGCTATGACGTGTTTCTTGAGCATCGCGAAGAATACCGGCAGACAGAGGACCGTGGCCAGTGACGTCCATACATGGATCTTACGAGGAGTTCGAAGACGACCCGCGCCCGGCGTGGGTTCGCTTCAGCATGCGCCACTGGAGGTGGAGCGCCATTCCCGGATGCATCCTCCTCTTGGCGGCGGTATCTCCCCCAGACAACAGCGCCGAAATCCAGCAACAGATCGCGGCAGCGCGAGGCGAACTGGCGTCGACAAAAGCGCAACTGGGCCTGAGTCAGGATGCCGAGCGCACAGCAAGCGCCCAGGCAAGGCTGTTGGCCAGCACCTCCGCAGAGCAGACAAAGGCCCTGAGAGAGGCGAACCAAAGCAACGGAACCCTCAAACTCGATCTGGAAGCGGCGCAGCGCGTCATCAAAGACTTGAAGGCACAGTTGATTTCTGCAAACGAAGCACGCAACGCTGTGGAAGCGTCCCTGGCCAAGGCAAATCAATCGGTTGCCGAAGAGCGCCATAAGGTCGAACAATTCGAGCACGAACTCGCCATGGCTCGCCAGGCCGGCGAGGCCGATCAGAAACGCGCAAATCTGGCTGCGGCCGAGCGGGCCACCGCCCTAAAGGACCTCCAGCTGGCGGTTACTGCCGCAAAGCATGTCAACCAGGCATTGGATCTGGAACACACGCGCGCGGTTTCGGCCGCAAGCGATGCCGATGACGCCCGTCGGGAAAGAGACGCTGCGAAGCAGGCGTCTGCCGACTTGAGTGCAGCGCTTGAGCAGGAGCGTCAAAAGCTGACCGACATGTCCGTGTCCCTTACCGCTGCGCGAAAGGCGATCGATCTCGTCAAGGCGCAAAGCGCGCGCCGCACAGCGCAGATGGAGCGTGCACCCGGGACGCGTTCCGCCGCGGTTCCACTTGCCAGCCAGAATGGCCAAGCTGTCCGCCGAACAGGCTTGCAGGATAAGAACAGAGCGAAGATCCCAAGATCACCGAAACGGGTTCTGGTGGCGACGACGATCACTCTCCCCGACGCGTTGCTTCCGACCCCGCCTCGATGATGATGGTCAGCAGTACATTTGGATTGGCACGAACGCATGCCCAGGAGGGGTCCTGAAATGGGCAAATACTTGGCGGTCGCCTTGATGATCGCAGCCGCTACCGGACCGGCGGCCGCCCTTGATGTCGGCGGTGGCGGCAAGGTCGGCGGCATTGGCGTCGGCGCTGGACTGGGCGCCGGATCACAAGGTGTCTCCGCTGGCTTGGGGGCAAGTGTCGGCGGCTTGGTCGGCGCAAGCGTTGGCGCGTCGGCAGGCGCAGGAGGAGCAAGCCTTAGCGCGTCCGCAAACGCTGGTACCGGGTCGATCGGCGCCAGCGTTTCGACGCGTGACGCTGCAGGCAGCGCAAGCGCCGGCGTGTCGACGGGTGCCGGCACCGCAACGCCAGGCACCGGGGATACCGCGCCTCCCGAAAACCCCACCGTTTTCTCTGCAAAAAGCGCAACAACCGCGATCAGCCTGCCATCCATCCTCAAACCCTCCAGCACCGGTGGCGGGGAGTTCGGGCGGTTTAGAGCGGGCTATCCTTTTGCGCCCCTTGTATCGTTGAAAGCGAAGCCAGGCACGCCGCCCAAAGTCGTGAGCGCTTGCCGCGCGGCGATCATGTCGGCCACGACGCCGCTTGGTGCTGTGCGCGTATACGCGGTTAGCGCCGGTCCGATGCGCCAACGCAAAGCCGGTCTGGCGGCGCCGATCGAGGTGCGAATAAACTATGCGCTTCCAGGCGGCATCCAAGTTCGACAAGCGAAGGTCCTGTGTCGCCTTAGTGCGACGGGGAAAGTCTTCGCCGTGACATAGGGACCAGCTTGCCGAAGTCATGCACAGGGACCGCTATCTGGCGATGTCACTCGCCGCTGCCCGGTTCGGGTGCCTGAGATTGGTCGGCGTGATGCCGGCCTGCTGGCGGAAGACACGGCTGAAATGGCCGGCATTGGCAAAGCCGCAGCGATAGGCGATCTCGCCGATCGCGAGGTCGCTGCCTTCCAGCAGCGATCTGGCATAGTGAACCCTGAGCGCAAGATAGGCGGCCATCGGGCCGATGCCGAGCTCGGCGCCGAACAGGCGCTCGAGCTGGCGGCGCGAGCAGTTCTGCCTGGCGGCGATCTCGGCGATCGGGATCGGCTCCTGCAGATTGCTTTCCATCAAGAGCAGCGCTCGCTTCACCGCGCGGCTCGCGGCCGCTGGAAAAAGGTCGCCGACCGGCTGCACGTCGCGGCTGGAGCGGATGCGGTCGAGCACCAGGATCTTGGCCGCCTTCTCCGCCGCCTTCCGGCCGATGAATTGCGAGACGAAATAGCCAGCAAGGTCGGCCGCGCCCGTGCCGCCGGCGCAAGTGGCGCGGCCGCGGTCGACGGAATATAGGCGGTCGGCATGGGCGTTCACATCGGGGAACTCGGCGCGGAAATCCTTGATGTGGAACCAGCTGACCGCGGCACTGTAGCCGTCGAGCAGGCCATAACGCGCCAGCACGAAGCTGCCGGTGCAGAGCGCGGTGAGCGGTACGCCCTTTTCGGCCGCGCGCAAAAGGAATGCTTCCTTTTCCGAGCTCAGCTTGCGGCTGGTGTCGAGCAGGCCGCCGACCACCACGACATTGTCGAAATCCTCCGGATTGCCCATCGCCTTGGTCGGCAGCAATTCGACGCCGCAGCTGGCCCGGATCGGCAGGCCGCGCTCGCCGACGATCTCCCAGTCGAACTCGATCCTGCGGCTGCGGTCGCCCTCGTCGCCCGCCAGCCTGAGCGTGTCGATGAACAGCGACAGCGGCGACAAAGTGAAATCGCGCACCAAAAGAAATGCGAACTTCTTGGCCATGCTTTTGCGAGCCGACGCCCCTGCCTTGTCTCAAAGCCATTTTCGACCATTCCGCACGGTCGGCGCTGCTTCGCCAACGCCGCCACGCAGGCAATAGGCGACGCGCGTGGCGTTAATCGCATGAATGGCTCCGCCTGGGCGATTGCCGCATCCCGCTGTGTCACCCCGGCCTGCCTGCCCTGGCCCGCCCTCTGGGCGCATCTGGAACAGGGCTCTGGCCCAACCCGGACATGCACGAACGGGATGGCCATTATAACCAGACGCTTTATAACGGGCGATCCGATTATGACCACCAAGGGGAGACGATGCGTTACATACGTCCGCTTTCAATCGAAGATGCCGTTGGCGAGCTCGCCAAGGCAGTAGGCCCGGCCGCGATCCTGGCCGGGGGCAGCGATCTTTTGGTGAGGATGAAGGGCGGCTTCATCGAGCCCGAGCTGATCGTCGACATCAAGGCGATCGGCGGCCTGGCCGACATTGCCGAGACGGCCGATGGCTTTCGGATCGGCGCCGCAGTGCCCTGCGCGGTGCTGGGCGAGAACAAGGCGCTCAAGCAGGCATGGCCGGGCGTGGTCGAGGCGGCCAACCTGATCGGCTCCAAGCAGGTGCAGGGCCGCTGCACCATCACCGGCAATCTGTGCAACGCCTCGCCCGCCGCCGACAGCGTGCCGGCGCTGGTCGCGGCAGCGGCACAAGCAGTCGTCGCCGGGCCTTCGGGCAAGCGCACGATTGCCGTGGAAGCCGTGCCGACCGGACCCGGCCGCACATCTTTGGCCAAGGGCGAGATGATCGAGGCGATCCTGCTCGACAAGCGGCCTGAGCATGCGGGCGACGCCTATCTGCGCTTCATTCCGCGCACCGAGATGGACATCGCGGTGGTGAGCGCCGGCGTCAACCTGACGCTGGACGAGAAGGGCGCGATCAAGACCGCCCGCGTGGCGCTCGGCGCCGCCGCACCCACCGTGCTTCTGGTCGAGGAAGCCGGGCAAGTGCTGATCGGCTCGAAGCTCGACGAAGAAACGCTGGAGCGGCTGGCGAAGATCTGCTCCGGCGCCTGCCGCCCGATCGACGACAAGCGCGGCACCATCGTATTCAGACGGAAAGTCGCGGGCGTGCTGGCGCAGAGAGCCGCAACGACCGCCTACAAGCGTGCGGGAGGCAAATAATGGCCGGTATAGCTGTATCAACCACGATCAACGGCGACGCCGTCGAGTATCTGTGCCAGCCCGACGAGACGCTGCTCGACGTGCTGCGCGACCGGCTGGGGCTGACCGGCGCCAAGGAAGGCTGCGGCACCGGCGACTGCGGCGCCTGCAGCGTCATCGTCGACGGCAGGCTGGTCTGCTCCTGCCTAGTGCTGGGCGCGGAAGCCGAGGGCCGCAAGGTCGAGACCATCGAAGGCATGGCGCATGGCGACCAGCTGCATCCGCTACAGCAGAAGTTTCTGGAGCATGCGGCCTTGCAATGCGGCATCTGCACGCCGGGCTTCCTGATCGCGGCCAAGGACCTGCTGGAGAAGAACCCCTCGCCCACCGAGGAGGAAATCCGCTTTGGGCTGGCCGGCAATCTCTGCCGCTGCACCGGCTATGACAAGATCGTGCGCGCCGTCCAGGATGCGGCCCAAGTGATGAAGGGAGCCTGATCATGAACTTCGATCCGCGCTACTCCGGACGCAATTTCTCCTCGGTCGGCACGCGACCGGTCCGCCCCGACGGCGTCGACAAGGTGACGGGACGCGCTCGCTACGGCGCCGACTTCAACATGGCCGGACAGCTGGTTGGCCGCGTGCTGCGCAGCCCGCACGCGCATGCGGTGATCAAGAGCATCGACACGTCGAAAGCGGAAAAGCTCGCCGGCGTGAAGGCGGTGATCACGGCCAAGGACCTGCCCGACCTCACCGATGGCGATGCCGCCATGTACGACATCCTCGACAACTGCATGGCGCGCAAGAAGGCCCTCTATGACGGCCATGCGGTGGCCGCGGTGGCGGCGATCGACGCCCGCACCGCCCGCCAGGCGCTGAAGCTGATCGAGGTCGACTATGAGGTGCTGCCGCATGTCACCGATGTCGACGAAGCGGCCCAGCATCACGCACCGCTGATCAACGATCAGGTCTATACCGAGGGCCTGGAGGAAAAGCCGGCCAAGCCCTCCAACGTCACCAAGCGCACGCAGTTCGGCCATGGCGATGTCCACAAGGGTTTCGCCGAGGCCGATTTCATCGTCGAGCGCTCGTTCAAGACCGAGCAGACGCATCAGGGCTATATCGAGCCGCATGCCTGCGTGGCGAGCGTCAACCCGGACGGCACGGCGGAGCTTTGGGTGTGCACGCAGGGCCATTTCGTCTACCGACAGCATTGCGCCCAGCTGCTTGGGCTCGAAGCCTCGAAGCTGCGCGTCACCTCGTCGGAAATCGGCGGCGGTTTCGGCGGCAAGACCCATGTCTGGGCCGAGCCGGTGGCGCTGGCGCTGTCGCGCAAGGCCGGCCGTCCTGTAAAACTGGTGATGACCCGCGACGAGGTTTTTCGCGCCTCAGGGCCAACCAGCGCCACCTCGATCGACGTCAAGATCGGCGCCAGGAAGGACGGCACCATCACCGCAGCGGAAGCGACGCTGCGCTATAGCTGCGGCCCCTATGCCGGCTCCTGGGCCGAGATCGGCGCCATGACGGCCTTCGCCTGCTACAAGCTCGAGAACGTCAAGACCGTCGGCTACGAAGTGCTGGTCAACCGGCCCAAGACGGCGGCCTATCGCGCGCCCTCCGCGCCGATGGCCGCCTTTGCCGTGGAAAGCGCGGTGGACGAGCTCGCCAAGGAGCTCGGCATGGATGCGGTGGACTTCCGCATCAAGAACGCCGCGCAGGAAGGCACGCGCTCGTCCTACGGCCCGGTCTACGGACCGATCGGCATCGGGCCGACGCTGGAGGCGGTGAAGAGCCATCCGCACATGAAGGCGCCGTTGAAAGCCAACCAGGGGCGCGGCATGGCTTGCGGCTTCTGGTTCAACTTCGGCGGCCAGACCTGCACGGATCTGAACATCGGCATGGACGGCACGGTGTCGCTGGCCGTCGGCACGGTCGATGTCGGCGGGTCCCGCGCCTCGCTGTCGCTGGTGGCGGCGGAGGAGCTCGGCATCGACTATTCCCAGGTCAAGGCGATCGTCGCCGACACGTCCTCGCTGGGCTACAACGACATGACCGACGGCAGCCGCGGCACCTTCTCCTCGTCGATGGCGACGATCTCGGCCGCGCGCAACGCGATCAAGATCCTCAAGGATCGCGCCGCGCAGATGTGGGACATCCCGGTGGAGGACGTTACCTGGGAAAAGGGCCACGCCATCGCCAAGGGCGAGAAATACGGCAACCTCTCGCCGCTGTCGCTGAAGGACATCGCGGCCAAGTCGGGCACCACCGGCGGGCCGATCGCCGGCCATAGCGAGCTCGTCGCCGACGGCGCCGGCGTTTCCTTCGCCACCCATATCTGCGACATCGAGGTCGACCCCGAGACCGGCGCGACCAGGGTGATCCGCTATACGGTGGTGCAGGACGCCGGGAAGGCGGTGCACCCCACCTATGTCGAGGGGCAGTACCAGGGCGGTGCCGCGCAAGGCATCGGCTGGGCGCTCAACGAGGAGTATATCTACGGCAAGGACGGGCGGCTGCAGAATGCCGGCTTCCTCGACTACCGCATCCCGGTCTGCTCAGACCTGCCGATGATCGACACGCAGATCCTGGAAATCCCCAACCCCAACCACCCCTATGGCGTGCGCGGCGTGGGCGAAACCTCGATCGTGCCGCCGCTGGCGGCGATCGCCAACGCGGTGTCGAACGCGGTCGGCGTGCGCATGACCCACATCCCGATGTCGCCGCCACGCATCCTGGCGGCGCTGGAGGCGGAGCGGGAAGGCTGAGCGGTATCAAGCTAGGGCAAGGTGTGTTGAGATTCAGGTCAGGCCGAACCGAGAATGTTGGCTTCCGAGAACCGGAGCGGAGCGTACTTGACGTACGTGAGCACCGGAAGCGCAGGAAGCCTTCATTCGCAGGCCGGCCTCACCTGAATATCGACGCACCTTGAGGCGCTAATGGTCGAGGTCACCCTCTGGGGCTCGCTCAGCGCCGTCGCCGGCGGCAAGGCCAAGCACGAGATCGAGGCCAAGGACATAAGGGAGCTGTTCCGCAAGCTGGCGGAACAGTATCCCGGAATCGAGCCGTGGATCGATCGGGGAATTGCCGTGGCGATCGACGGCACGATCTATCGGGATACGTGGAGCAAGGAATTGCCGGAGGGGGCGGAGATTTTCCTGCTGCCGCGACTGGCTGGAGGGTGAGTGAACCGGCGGCTGGCCGTCACGACGCCTACCATTGGCTGTCGAGCCGCTCACGCAGTTCCCGCTGCTGTTTGATTTCGGGCGGCGACGAATCGACAGAACCGCTGCAGCACGCAGGCGCCCCAGACACCGGCGAAGATATCCGCAGCCACTCCAGCCGCGGGTTTCCTTGGCTGGCGCCATGATATCGGCACTGTCGAATTGAAACCGGCATGTCCGGCGACCGTGCCGGCCGCTTGGGGCTTACCGCCTAAGCCCGAAAAAGCTCAAGATGGCGAGAATGACGACGACGAGACCGATGAGATAGATAATGCTGTGCATGGCAGGTCCTCCTATGGAGGATTAATAATTAGCGTTCGCTAATGTTCCTTAGAGCGGCTGCTCCAAGCGTCCTTCGTTCGGCAGGCGCCCTGTCTCCAGTCCATTCCCCCCGCCGGTCAGGCTCGCGGACACCACCCGCTTTCGAGCCGGGCCGCTCATGATTATCGGGCTGGTTATCGGTTTGGCCGGTCTTCGCGCACAACGTTGTAGAGAAGAAGCCCCGCGGTCAAAGACACGACCGCACCCAGCATGTCGGGTCCGGTCAGCCCCGAATAGTACACAAAAGCGAATGCCAACTCGGCCATGGTTCCACCTGCGATCCTTGCTGAGAGAACCCTTAGGGCGCGCTAATGTTCCTATGGTTCGGAATGGATCTAAGAAATCCAGACCCCGCCTGCCATGACAGGCGCCGAAGAATGTTGGGTTCCACAGATGGGCCCTCTCTCCGACTGAGGTCCCATTCGCCAGCGCATTGGTCCATCGCGCGAAACATAATCCCTGCGATCTCATTAGGGCTGCGCTGACGAGCAATCAGTCCCTTCATCGTCAGTTGGCTGGATCGCCCGCCACCTGCTCCCAGGTGGTGGGCATCCGAAGAAAGAACAGGGGCTGGGGACAGAGGTGGACAATGTCGATTTCCGAGGAGTTGCGGGACGTGAGTCTCCGCTATGAATGCCCGAATTGCCGCCGGCCGATCATCAGGAACGGTTCATGGTTCAAGTCGGTGAGCACCTTCCGGTGCGATGCCTGCAAGACCAAGCTCAGGCTTGGCTATTCGGCCAAGCTGGCGCTCTTCGAACGCCACGGCAAGGCGGCGTTTTCGGGGGTGTGACCTATGCGCATGAGTGCCCGCGAACCTTTTGGCGAGCAGCAGCTTCCTTTCCGAGAGCGGTGGGAGATGCCCCCGACGGCCGTAAACGACAACAGCGCGCTCCATCACCGCGATCTTTCCATCCTCGTCCCGGTCGATGACGGCCTTGCAAGGATCGCCGCGAAAGCGGAGCGGATGGGCATTGCGGCGGCCGTGGCGATCGGCCTTTTCATCGGGCCGATCGTGTTCACGTGCCTGATGCTGAGCGTGTGGAACGCGGCGTTGGACAACAACGGAGGCAAGCATGATCGAGACTTCCAGGATCCTGGAAACCAAGGTGGCGGGCTTGCAAGACAGGCTGCGGGAAGCCAAGCTCAGCATGGATGACATGCTGGCCTTTCAAAAGGTCGCGGACGTGCTGGACAACGGCCATGGCGGCATCGACGTCGACGACCTGATCGCGCTTTCGTTTGTGGTGGAGGAGGAAGGTTGAGCCTGTCGCTGGGCTTTGCCCAACCTGGTCGAAGTCATCCTCCGGGGCTCGTTCTGCGCCGTCGCCGACGGCAAGGCCAAGCATGAGGTCGAGGCCAAGGACGTAAGGGAGCTGTTCCGCAAACTGCGAATCTCGGGATTGAGCCGTAAATCGATCGCGGGATCGCGGTGGTGATTGATGGGGTGATTTATCGGGATACGGGGGGGAAGGAGTTGCCGGGGGTAGGCGGAGACCGGTGGTCGCCTTACCTGTCCTGTTCCCTGGTTTTTCCAAAGAGAAAAGCCTCAGCTTTTCTCTTTGGAATCTGGATACTGAACTCTGGCCTATGGACTCTGGGACTTATTCCCTCCCTTGCGACTGCGTTGTTATCCGAGAGCGGAATTGCCCCCTCCTCGCGACAGCTTGGGTTGCGGCCCCCTTAGCCGGTGTCTTACGCGCGAGCGCGCCTCGCCCATCTTCGACCTCCCTGATCAATCGTGATATTGCGATTGCGATCGGGGGGACGATTTGTCGGGATATCTGGTCGAAGGAACTGCCTCAGTAGTGGGAAAGTGACAGTCATGGTCGACCTGGGCAGATAATTGATAATGCCTTTACCGTTCCAAGGTTAGGAACGTGTCATGGAAATGTTAATCGAACAGCTCGAAACCAATATCACCGCGCTAACCGATCGGCTTGGGGTTGGCTCCAAATTGCTCGCGAAGAATTGGTTTGCACGTCATGATTTCCTGAGCCCGCCCTCCACGAACCAAAGCACGCACGACCTGCCATTCCAACGGTGGTACCGGTTCAAGGAGGCATTTGCCCCCAGAGCTGTTTTGGATGCGATCAGCAGCCTGGATACAGCACCGTCGACCTGTGTGGATCCTTTCGGAGGGAGCGGGACCACAGCGCTGACGGCGCAATTTCTCGGCATCCGACCGACCACAATCGAAGTAAACCCGTTCCTTGCAGACCTCATCGAGGCGAAGCTGCAGCTTTACAACACCGAGGCGCTTCTCACGTCCTTTCGTCAGGTGGTCGATGATGCATCTGTAATTCGAGTAGATCCGCGAGAGGAACTGTGGGGCGCCCCACAGACGCTCATTGCTCCCGGGGTCGGCGGTCGGTGGATCTATTCTGTCCAGGTAGCTGAACGCATACTCGCATACCGTGCAGCAATCGATGCGCTGACCGACAAGGCCTCTGCGCGGCTACTGCGCGTCCTGCTCGGGTCCACGCTAGTGGCCCTCAGCAATGTAGTGATCAGCGGAAAAGGACGCCGCTACCGCTCGGGCTGGAAGAATCGAGTGGTCCCTGTTAGTGCCGTCCACCGCATGTTCGAGGCAGCGTTCTTGAATGCCGTCGAAGACATTGTGCGTTTCGGTAGGCGCCCGTGTACCTCATATACTCTGCTACGCGGAGATGCCCGTGTCGCTTTAGCTAACGCGACGACGGCGGACTTTGCGCTCTTCTCGCCTCCGTATCCAAACTCTTTCGACTACACGGACATATACAATCTTGAGTTGTGGATGTTAGGATATCTCAAGACACCGGTCGATAATCGGGAATTGCGCGAGGCGACTTTGCGGTCCCATGTCCAGATCAAGCGATCGTTTGAGGCGACATCATCTTCGCCCTCGCTGGACAGAACTGTAGCGGAACTGCGATCTCGTCGGTCAGAGATGTGGGATAAGCAAATCCCAGAAATGGTGCGTGCATACTTCGATGACCTGATTGCAGTCTTAGGCGAGTTGCATCGCGTAGTCATTCCCGGCGGTTCGGTAATGATGGTGGTGGGGGACAGTCGGTACGCCGGCGTCTCTATCGACGTTGGAAAAATCTTGGTCGAGCTAGGCAAGGGAATTGGCTTCGACCTATCCAGTCTTTCCTCAATGCGGTCAATGCGTTCGAGTGCCCAGCAAGGTGGGACCTACGATTTGGATGAAACGCTAGTTCATCTGATAAGGGCCTGAAAGTTCGGCGAGAGGTTTCACGCCACTTCGCAAGTCAGCAGTGCGCCGGCCTTCTTCGCGGCCGCCGCCGCCTTCCTGTGCTCCCCCGGGCTCGTGTACATGAAATACCTCCGCAAAGTAACGTCGTTCGCCTTAGCCAACGCCTGAACCTCCGGCTGATCCTCGTCCACCAGCCTAGCGTCGAAGCAGCAGAGATAAGCCAATTTTCCTCCGATATCCTGGCGGTACTCCACGGCCTGCTGAATACCTCCGCTGGCATGATCGACCATCTTCCCAAGGGGCACGTTTCGAATAATCGTCCCTGCTGATTCCTTGGATCGCAGGACTTTGCACTCCATGGCGCATGGCCCCAGCGTGGACTTCATGACGTGGCCAGATATCTTTATGTCCAGACGGCCATGAGGCAGCTGATCCTCGACAGTTATGTTGTCCTCGCCAACGACGGTCCCGAGATAGAAACCTAACATGAGGCTGATGCGCAGTTCCGCCTCGTCTATAGTAACGCGGTTCTCACTCTTTCCCTTCCAGGGTCGAAGTACACCGGACGACGTCTGTGTAAATTTGCGATGGAATGCCCACAATTGCTTGTCGATCTCGGTCGGGCCTAGTTTTAGAACGCTCGCCTGCTCCACCTTGAGCAATGTGGTCGGACCGTTTAGTCCATCGCGACAAAGGACCATCTCGCCGCGATGTCCACGCATGAGGCAATGCACAGCATTCGCGAGACCGAGTCGGTCCAACGCGTTAGCCACAGCGTTCTCGCTCAGGCATTTGCCGAACGGCACCTCCGCGACGATCGATAGGTCGTTGTTCGCGATCAGAACCTTGCCACCAATAATTGCGTCAGCCGTGGACTCGAAATAAAACAACCGCTTCGCGCCGAGTGTCTCGATATCCTGGGAAATACTCCGCGAGAGCACGATCGCGCAGGGCTTCACACCAGCCTTTGGACCGCCCTTCTCCGCCAGCCACATCCGAAAGAACTTGTGAGTTGCGGCGAAAAACTCAGCTTCTAAACCGTCATTGGAGGCTGGTAGCGATGGCACGCCGCCGCTGCTTTGTGCCAGAGACGTTAGCGCTTCATCTTCTAATACGGCCAGGATTGAATCGTCGGTGTCGCCGCTATGCACTTGCACGCCCCTGTTGCAGATCCCAGACTCGATCTAGGTAGCGGAAGTAGAGATGAACCGTCTCACGGCGGCCTGCTGTTTCATTCGAACTGACGCGCCGTGCGATAGCGTCAGCGGCCAACGAGGTCAGATTGCGAGAGGCAGTTTCGAAGTCGATTGGCCCATCGGCGTCCGCGTTCTTGTAAGTCACGTCCATGAGAACGACGTCGTCTGGCGCCTCAGGCGGTTCCTCGTCTCTCAGTACGCTAGCGAAGGCCCGAACCACCTCCCTTATGAAGGTCGCCCTCCGCGACATTTCCGCCAGTCTTATCGCTTTATCGACCGCCGCCATCCCACCCTCCGTGAGGGAATAATCTGCTTCGAACCACCAGCCGAGATCGTCGTTAAACGTCTTTAGGTTCGAGATAGCCGCCAGCCCTTGCGCACAGACGCGATCGATGTCCCATTGGACTTCCGGAAAGAATGGGCCTCGCTTGTACTTGAGGAGATAGCCGTCGGGAGTCAAAAGATCGTATACGGGGGCCATGGCGTTGCCGAGATAAACTAGGCGGTGTAAGCGTTGTGCTGACAGCGGCGCGATCCCGATCCGTTCTGCCGCATCCAACAACGTGAGCAGCCACATCCGAGCCGACAGGATCCCGGTCCTCTGGTTCATGTCGAGCTCGTCTCTGGAATGTCGCCGGCCCTTCTGGGCGCAGACGTGCCTATGGGTCCCTGTGGTCGCATTTCGGCGGACACATCTTGGTACACAGCGTCTCGGAGTTTGTCTTCGTAATACCGGCGATGTGCGCGCAGTGCAGCATTTGGCAACGCCAGCGCCAGAAGGTTGACGACATGGGCGCTGCGCTTTTCGACCGGTAGGATAGGCGGCACCGGGCCTTCCTCTCCCGGGCCCGCGTCAGGTGCCAAAGGGCTTTCGTCATCCGGGACCGTCGGCTGTCGTGCCGGCGGGAGCGCGGCCCCAAACAAAGCGGGTATCATGTTCTCGTCGTTCAGGTTGGTGCTGGCGATAAACACGTTGCCCATTGTCCCGCCGGCTGCAGCGAATTCGCGAAACAGGGCTCCCGCTTGGATTACGAAAAGGCTGTCGAGACTGGCTTCGGGCGTCTCCAATACGAGCATCGAGGCCCCTCCGACATCAGCAGCGGCCTCCATCAGCGCCATACGGAAGGCGAGATCAATGAACTCGCGCTGCGATTCTGAGACCGACGTAACGTCCTCGCGAGCGCTGGGGCTACCTGCAAAGACCGCTGAGCTCATCATCACTTCTAGGATCGGGAAGTCGAAAGTCTCACCCTCCTGACCGATCTTCCTGCTGTCCTTCGTCTCGCGCAATAAGCAGGTCTCAGCTAGTAAATGTTTGGCGATGCGAGCGAATGCCCCCTTTACTTGCGTGAGCTTCCCGGCGAGGCGCTTCTGCTGGCCGTCTTTGAGGATTCTATATTTGGTTTCCGCGGCGGTGCGCTCAGCGGCTAATCTGGCAAGGCGAGCTTCGCCCTGCTCAACGAACTTCCGTTTGAACGCGATCTGGTCCTCGTCGTCGGTAACAAGGGCCGCCACTACATCTGGGGACGCCTGACGCTGCAGGTCGGCCAGCAGCCGTTGCAGGCGGACCAGTTCCCCGACCGAGGATTGCCTCGCCTCGATCTGACCGCGAAGTTCCCCATCGTATCGTTTGAGCTCGTCGTCTACGCGCTTAAGCTCTTCTTTCAGTTGCTCCGCTTCCAAGGCGGCACGCTCCAGGCGCTTCTGGTTGAAGGTCGCGGCGCTGACCACGTTCTCTTGCTGATCGACAGTGCTCTCGCAGATTGGACACTGATGTTTCGCAGCGAACTCTCGCAGCCGATCCCTTGCGGCAGCCGACTTGTTGCCGCAAACAAGGCACCCTCCGCCTGCCGCGAGGTTCAGGAAGACGTGCTCAGCGGTTTCGGCAAGATCTGGAAAAACATCTTGGTAGAAGAGTTCCTGCTCGTGCTCGTACGCTCGCCGAACTTCTTCAAGGTCGAGCCGGGACTTCTCTCTCCTTAACTTTGCGCTCTCGTACTCAGCTCTAGCTAGCTCGATGGCGTCGGCGAAGTCCGCGTCAGTTTCTTGCGCCGCCAACAGGGCTCGACGCAGACCGCGTATCTGGGCACCAATTCCAGATTGCTCGGCCGCGTCGTACTGAGCGAGCTCTTCTTGCGCAGCGCGTATAGGTACACGTTCGTTTCGGTACTGGCTGTCGAGGCGCTGGACTTCGTCATAGGCTGTGGCAGCGGCGCCGGCGGCTTCGCGGTCGTAGAATAGCAGGCGAAACATGTCGAACTGCGATCGTCTATCCCAGATAAGTTCGGGCCGATCCTCTAGGAAAAAGATCAAGAAACGAAGGATGGCGAAGAAGTCAAAGTAGCTTGCTGTCCCCGACAGCTGCTGAACCAGCTCCTCATACCGGTCCTGGGTAGCAACAGTCTCGGGCTTTCCGTCCAATGACAAGAACTGCACTTCAAGCGTCGCCAAAGACCGCCTGACGGTCAGCTTGGCCTTCCCGAAGGTAATGTCTGCCTCCATAGAAGCGGATCGCGCGCTGTCTCTGACACGCGCCCGGAAGTACTTTTTGTTTCGCCAATCGACCAGCTTGTGTTGCGTCGAGGCCAGACCTCCGTCCTCTTTGCTCATGTCCCTGGGACCGAGGAGGCAGCGATAGATGATATTCAAGAGAGTAGTCTTGCCCAGACCGTTGATGCCGGCAATGACGTGCACACCCTTGTCGAATGTGTGCTCAATGCCTTTCGATGTGGTCGTCTCATAAAGACCGTACTCCGTCACGCTCAAGCGTCGAAGTACCGGAAATACTATCGTCACTCAGCCCCCCCGATCGGCAAACCCCATACAGATAATGGTTTACCAATATTCCCCGCACAAGGTTTTTCTTGCGGTCCGTTTTCCCGAGCTCGACCGTGCCAAACCTTAGTACTTTCGAATTTCTCACTACGGCAACCGTCATGCTTTGACCACGGTGACCGATTCCGAAGCCATAGACACCGAGGCCACCTCGTCCAGCGTTGACTGTAAAACAGCAAGCGCGCGAAGGCGCGCCGACGCGCATTTCGCTGGTGGGTAACTTAATTCAGCCCCGCTCTATCTCTTGGTCCCTAGATGACTTGCGGAGCTGAAAGTGTACTCGCCACCAAAATTCATCGGGGGCGCTTCTATCCTGAGGTCAGAATTGGGATAACGACGTCGAAGCTCCTCGCCGACTGCAGAGCAAAAACCTGGTTCGTCATTGGGAACACGATACACTCCTCGTTCCTTCAGCATCCACTCAACGCTCTCCGCCTTGTGGCGCACCTCAATCTCTTTCTTTCTCGACAAGCTGACCTCTCAAAAATCGACAAGATTCGTTCAAGTATATAAAAGCTGTGCATTGCACCAGCAATTGCGACCTGGCGATACAATGTGTCGCTGCCCGCAGCGTCTCACCCATCCAGCCCCTGCAGTATCGGCGAGACGGCTATGCGCCTTCGTCCGAAGAGTGCCTGGCCCCGAGGAGGGTCCCCGTCGATACTGCCTTCCGTCAACCGAAGCCGCTCTTGCCGACGCCTCTCCTCACATCCCCAGCGTCGGCTCGGTATTCACCTCAAGCGCCTCTTCCGCCTCGTCCTCCTCGCCGAGCACCTCGCCCTTCACTGGCAACGCCTGCCCTATCCAGATCGGGTCGATCAGGTGGTCGCGTTTGGGGTTGGTGGTGTTGGGGTGGATGAGGATGCTCAAGCCGCCGTGGTTCAGCATCAGCCAGGGGACCAGCGTGGCGAAGATCTCGGTGGCGAAGGAGACCTGGTACATGGCCTGCTCGTGCGGGCCGACCGGCTCGTCGCGCCAGTTGCCGAGCCGCACGCGAAAACGCTCGCCGATGCGCTGGCGCAGCCATTCGGCCTGCCGGCGCTGCGCCTCATCTCCGTAATAGATGTGAGCGTGATAGCTGGCGATTTCCGAAAGCGGTCTCGGATCGTGCGGCCTGGCTTCGTTCATCGCGATGCTCCCCTCCCCGATGGTTCCAGTCTGTCGTGCGGAACTCTAGGCGCTTCTTCGGTTCATGGAAACGGCGAGCCGCTCTACAGACTGTTCAGCGTGGGCGCGTGTGGCCGTAATCGCAGACGCCGGCCCCGCTCCGTCTCGGCGCTGCGCGCCGAGCCACATTTCCCCACTGCGGCATGCATAGTTCCAAGCGGCTGGCCTTTGGCGATAGCGTGCATGGCAGCTTGGCGCATGCATTGGCTAATGTAGCGCTGGTCGACCCCCACTCCGTCTCGGCTTCGCCGAGCCACCTCTCCCCCGATCGACGGGGGAGAGGAAAGGC
>NZ_JAIUHV010000033.1:0-1937 GCF_020165285.1 Mesorhizobium sp. CA10 | reverse complement strand
CGCACCATCACCCGCGAGAAGATCGAACGGCGCGTCCTCGCAGGCCTGAAGGAAAGGCTCGTCTCGGCCGATGCCGTCGCCGAGGCGATCAGAGCCTATGTCCAGGAAACCAACCGCCTTAACCAGGAGCGTCGCGCGCAAGGCGAACAGGACCGCAAGGCGCTCGACAAGGTCGAGCGCGCCATCGCCGGCATCATGGCCGCGATCGAGGACGGCCTTTACCAGCCGTCGATGAAAGCGAGAATGGAAGACCTGGAGAGGCAGAAGGCGGAGATCACCGCGCGTCTGGCTCTGGCGCCCACTGACCTGCCCGACCTGCATCCCAACATCGCCACTCTCTACCGCAAGCGGGTCGAGCAGCTCACGCAAGCACTTGCCGACCACGAGGACGGACGTCCCGCCGCCGAGGCATTGCGCTCGTTGATCGGAGAGATCGTGCTCACGCCCGGCGACAAGCGCGGCGAGGTGCATGCCGAGCTACGCGGCGAGCTGTTCGGCATCCTTGAATTCGCCAAACCCGACCAAAATCAAAGGTCCGAGGATGTTATGACAAAAGGGGTTGCGGGTCCCCGCAACCAAACAAAAAACGGCCCGCTCCTCGCGGGCCGTTTGCGTTTGTGATCGCAGGACGGACACGAAGGTCAGGGCTCTCACCAGACCGAATCATTCAACCAACATCGACCCGCATCGGCGCGCTCGTCATGGCGCTGCTCGCTAGCTGGAATCATGAACCGCGGGCGACGAGGACGTCAAAGTGAGCGTGGCAGCGCACTCAGGGATCGGCGTGCAACCAGGCACGAAATAATATTAGCCGGTTGAGTTTTAAACTCAGCCGGCTCCCGCGTCTCAGCTGCCTCGAAAATGGCGCAGAGGTCGTGGAATCGGCCGCCTAGCGATCCTCGATCGGCGCCGGCGTATCGACCCGAAATTTTGATCTCTGCCGATTCGGGTACTGTTGGGCCTTCACCGAATCGCGACGGTGAATTGGAATCGAATCAACCCACTGCCAATTGTTGCTATCTATTGATATCCCCGCCACCCGCCCCCACATTCCGGAGGACGCCTCCATGCCCAACTACGCTTTGAACGAGCACTATGAGCGCTTCATCAGAAAGCAGCTCGAATCGGGCCGCTACAACAATGCCAGCAAGGTTGTCCGCGCCGGGCTGCGCATGCTCGAGGATTTTGAGGCGGAGCGTGAGAAGTGGCTGCGTGAGGAAATCCCCTCGCGCGTGGCCGAGTTCCGGCAGGATCCGGCAAAAGCTATTCCCGCCGAAACGGTGTTTTCCCGGCTGGATCTCCGTCGTCGCGCACGGCAGGCGAAAGCCAAGTAGGAAATGGAGTGCCGGATTGTCTTCCATCCGAAAGCGGAAGCCGAACTCGAGCAACTCTATGACGATATAGCCCGAGCGTGCGTCGCCGGCGATTGCCTGGGATTTTGTTGTGGGCATCCGCGATCTCTGCCTTGGCTCGTCGACATTTCCACAGCGCGGCCGAGCGGATGGAGATCATGCCGGGGGGCTGCGGATCGTCGCGCGGTCAGTATCGTTTTCGCTGTCGACGGCGAGTTCGTGCTGATCTGGGCATCTTCTACGCGGGCCGGAATATCACGCCCGAGTCGCTGGAAGAAAGGCTCCGAACCGCAGGTCAAAAGGCTGCGACGATCGACATTCGGCTAAGTGCTGGTGGCTGCTTTAGGGCGACCGCATTCACCCGGCGAAGCGGTTGTGACGGGTATCGCCGCAACGGAAGCGCCGGCCAAAATTCAACCAAGCCAGCTCACAAATTTTGCCTTCTTGGATATCCTCGCGAGAAATCGAAAAAAGAGCGATCTAGGCTGTTGACAGTTCGGTCGGGCGGCGACTATATACGGCCCACGAACGAGGGCGGTGCGCCGCTGGCGACGAAGAAGTTTGCTTCTAGGTCTGCCCTCTGTT
>NZ_JAIUHV010000032.1:0-2136 GCF_020165285.1 Mesorhizobium sp. CA10 | reverse complement strand
CCTTACAAGGACCTGAAGGATTACCCATTGCTCCGACGGCTGGTCGAAGCATCGCAGTAGCTCGTTGCGCGGGATGGTCCAAGGCACACAGACAGCAGAGATTGAAGCAGGCACACTGTCAAATTTTCTCGCCATTGGAACTTCCCGACGCACTGCTGGTTCGCCTGCATAGGGACGACTGAGGCCGATTCCGACCTGTGCATTCTGCAGGCAGAGCGCCTCGCCAACAGGAGACGGCCATGAAACATCAGACACTTGAAGAACTATATGAGGTCGCGGAAGTCGAAGTATCCTTTCCGGCTATGACGCGAGGGCAGCGTTTGGAACATTGGGCCATGCTGCTCGAGCGAAATCCCGAGCGGCGCCTCGCCGCTCTCCCCGGGACAGAATACATGACCTTGGACGTGCGTGACAAGGCGCGGTCCCTGGACTCCGCGCTCAGCGTCGCTTTCGCTGATCCGATATTGCGCGCGCAAGGATTGAAGAACGATAGCTATGGCGAAGCGAAACGCTTCTTCGAGCTTACGGATTGGCAGTTGCACGCTATCGTCTGCCATTGCCATGTCGGCGGGACCATGAAAGCCGGATGGGCTGCCGTTCAAGTTCGGTCTGCCATCGGCATGGAAGGGAAGCTTTTCAGCAGATTGCGTGAAGCGATTACCCATTGGCCGGTATTTCGCATTTTGACCGATGCGAGGGAGTAGCGTCGCCTCCGAAAGCGAAAAGGCAGCGAGTGAAAAGTGCAAGCAGATGCATCTGGGCCTAACATCGCTAATTGTGAGAATACGGGCGAGCGTCGCCCGTATTCTCTTTGCATCCAATGGCCGCGATCACTCTCCTCGAAGGTAATCCTCTCAGATCCGCAGCATACGGTCATACTATGTACCTCGTTCGCATGCACCGCTTCGCACATGGTGTCGTGGCGCTCACATGCCGCCGCACTGACTGCTATCCGCCGTCGGCCGAACAAGGCGGTCGCGAACTTCAAAATGGGGTGCCTGCTCTTCCCGCAAGATGCGCCCAAGGCGCCGGCGCTGGGGCGCGGTCAAGCGGCGTGGCAAGGTGCCGCCTGCGGACAGTCGACTCTAGAGATAATTGGCAAGAAGCGGTCCTTGCATGCGGCGGCCGAAAGCCCGGGGGTTGATTGAGACACTCGGCCTAAGTTGAGCCCAAGTGGATTTCGGCATAACCAGCTCATTACGAACGGACCAACGGTGTCGACCGAGGTCCGGCACTAGATGCAATCAGTCGGCTTGATTTTCAGCAATTCCTGATTTTCACCAACCTTTGTGAAGTTCATAAGAAAGGTCGAGGAGTGCCTAACCAGCTCTTCACCATAATGACAACGGCTTCGGAACCTTCATGACCGCAGCGGACTTCTCCGCTTCATTATGAATTCGAATGAAGGGGCCCCTGCATGAAAGTCACCGCAGCAGGCATCGACCGGATCAAGATCGGCAATGCGGACGCAAGCGGCCAAGGCGCGCATTTCGTCGTTTGGCTTTATCTTCAGGTTGACGAAGGCGGCACACAGACCGGTCAGGAGCTGGTGGTATCGGTGCCATATGATGCGCGGATGACATTCGATGATCTCGCTACCCAGGCTTTCGAGAAGGCGCATGCCATGCTTCGCGCCTGCTGCGAGATTGATGAGACCATGTGGTGGAAGCAGTTCAACCGCAGCCTGGCGCCGTTGCCCGAATGGACGCCCGGCGCCCAATAGTTGGTCGGCGGCGAATCAGGCGTGGAGACTGGCTGGACGCCGGCCCGCGCAATGCGGATGGGGAATTCAGTTCGCATCGTCTGCTTCAGGCGCATGACGACCTCCAGCATGTCACCCTGCGATATCCACGTCCGGGCAGAAGCTAAGTTTGCATCAATGGCCTAGATGAAGGCGCAAAGCTCCCGTTCAATGCAGGATCGTAACCCAGGGCTTGCAAACAACGTGAATCAGGCGTCGGGACCCCCTCAGGAAAGGCGCCGTCGCGCGCGAAGCAATTGGCGATAGCCGCGCTCGACCATCTTCAAGCCGTCGCGCACTGAGCGAAGCGTCTGATACCGAAAAGCCGAGTCGTGCCAGTCGGCGGCGCTGACCAGTCGCCGACCGAACAAGGCGGTCGCGACTTCAAAATGGGA
>NZ_JAIUHV010000031.1:0-3879 GCF_020165285.1 Mesorhizobium sp. CA10 | reverse complement strand
GCAGTCGATCTTTTGGATGTAGCCATTCTCCCCTACGAAAACTGACTGCTTGAAAGCATCACTTTCCATAGTGACCTCCCTTCAACAACTGACCCCGTTGGTCATTTCCGCAGATGCACCGCTAATATTCGAACACCTGCACGCCCGGCTGGGGACAAGAGAAAAGATTGGAAGCAGCTCTTTTCAGTTCAAGAGGAGGCTGCGAGACATCACCAGCAGCACCTGGATGCTACAGTGAGCATCGATAGCAGGCCCTGCTGTCCCGGTTGCTAAGAGCGAACGACCAGCGGCACTAGGCCCTCGTGCCGCTCGCCGAGATAGCAGACGACCCGGTCGCCGACGCGCTGGAAATTGAGGTCGACCTTCGCCTCGCCCACGGTTAAGTGCCGGATGACGATGTTGTCGATGCCTATCGGCAACCGTGGGCGTTCGACATTGATCTCGCGCTTCCAACCATCGATGCGGATCCCCAGGCAGGCCTGCAGCATCATGAACGCGGAACCGGCCGACCATGCCTGCGGCAGACAGGCGACGGGATAGGCGATCGGCGCATCCCCGATCGCCCGCGTAAAGCCGCAGAATAGCTCCGGAAGCCGCATATTGAACCGGACCGCCGCCTCGAACATGCTGCTCATAAGCTTCACGACGCTGGTGCGCTCCTGGTAGCGGGCTAGCCCGGCGGCACAGATCGCCGTGTCATGCGGCCAGATCGAGCCGTTATGATAAGACATCGGATTGAACGGAATCTCATCGTCGGCCAAGGTGCGAACGCCCCAACCGCTGTGCAGATGCCCCGACAGCAACTGCTCGGCAATTGATTTCGCCCGTTCTGCCGAGGGCAGCCCTACATAGAGCAGGTGACCCGCGTTGGAGGCGCGCACCGCGCATTGCCTGCCTTCTCCATCGATTGCCAAAGCGTAGAAATTGCGGTCCGGCATCCAGAACCGGGCCTCCACTGCGCTGCGTATTTTTTCTGCCATGGCGCTCCAGTGCGCCGCCTTGGCGGCGTCTCCGCGTTTGGCTGCCAAGGCGGCCATGCCTTGATAGGCTGCGAAGACGTAGCCTTGCACCTCGACCAGTGCGATCGGACCGCGAGGTATTTTGCCGTCGGCATGGAAGATAGCGTCGGCGCTGTCCTTCCAGCCCTGGTTGAAGAGACCCGTGTCCGCCGCCCTATTATAGGTCACGAAACCGTCGCTGTTGCGGGCACCGACTTCCTCCATCCACCCGATTGCTGCGCACAGCGAATCCCACATGCGATCGACGAACTCGTCATCGCCCGTACGATCGGCGTAGGACCAAGCCAGGTAGACATAGAGCGGAGTGGTGTCGACGCCGCCATAATAGCGGCCGAACGGCAGCTCGCGCAGTATAGCCATTTCCCCTTTGCGCGTTTCATGCATGATCTTGCCGGGCTCGGCATCGTCGAACACAGAGGTCTCCGTCGATTGATAGCGGCCAAGGAACGCCAGCACGCCGCGGGCAAGCTCGGGGTTGAGCCACAGCATTTGCAAGGCGGAAATGACGCCGTCGCGGCCGAAGGCAGTCGAAAACCAGGGAATACCGGCATACGGATATGGCCCGGTCTCCAGATCGGTGGTCAGCAGGGCGATGTCGGCACGTGTGCGCGTGAGCCAGTCATTGAACACGCGGCCGGAGCTGAAAACAGTGGCGCCCTGTCGACGCTTTGAGCGCATTGCAAATCGCGCTCGCGCCGCGGCGGCGCGGAACCGATCACTGGACGGGATTTCTTCGTTCTGACCGACTTCCAGATACAGCGCCTTTCTGTCGTGCCTCCCCACCAGAATGAGAAACTCTGCATGATGGGGATGGATCTGGTCGGGCCTCATCGAAAACGCGATGACGGATTGGCGCGCCACATTATCGAGGCCCTCGTAGCAAAATGTCACGCCTGACTCGCCGACCAAGGCGTCATGTGCGCGGCCGCGCCGGCTGCGCGTAGTGCCGCGCACCTCGAACATGTCACGGAAATCGGCATCGAAGTCGAACCGGACCGGCAGCAACACCTCACGCGCGGAGTAATTCGTGAAAGTGACTCGCTCGTACATGCGGTCGTGCCAGATGAATCTGGTCCGCTCGATGTGCACGACCCCAGGCAGCGTTTCACTGCCGTCGGGCCCGATGGTAGCCAAATTTGTGAGATTGGCGGTGAATAGGATGTTGTCCTGCGACAGCGACGCTCCGAGCAGCGACGGCATGCGGCCGCCTATGAACAGCCGGAAACGCGACAGCACTCGCGTATCATCGCGGAAAAGCCCGTCGCCGCTGCCGCGTATGTCGCCATAGCTGTCCGCGACGACGAAGCAGTCCTCATGCTTCAGCGCAAATTGCCTATGCGGCTCGCGCGGGGCCGATTCATCGAGTGCGGGGAGAGCGACCGCTGGATTAAGCTTGCGTTCTTCGACTTCGATGCTCATCTCAACCCTCCTGTTCAGACGGCCGATGCTGGCGCTCATCGCATATGCCTGCGCCCGACCATCTCCTATCAACAGTATCTCGCATCAATGCTGCGATGCCCATGATCTCGGAGAGCGTCATTGAAATCTTGGCGGATGTTCGGCGAAGCTTCCGCTGCTCGACCTGATCGAACGCGGCGGGAACCCGGCAGCCTAGCCGACAACTTGTCTTAAGCAGTGCTGGCTATCTCAGCTGCGTTTGCGGCGAAACCGTTTCGCGGGCCGAGTGGAAATTGCTCGTCGCACGCCAGCAAGCTGTAGATCCCCAAATAGTCGCTGCACATGCGCCCGACCGTGAATCGTGTTTCAAAAGTTTTCCGCACTCGTGCGCGATCGAGACTGCCTATCCGCCGCACAGCTTCGACGGCTTCGTCAATGCTTTCCACTATCAGTCCGGACACGCCATGATCGATGACCTCCGGAACGGCTCCGCGGTTGAAGGCAACCACCGGGGTGCCGCAGGCCATCGCCTCGATGGTCACGAGGCCGAACGGCTCCGGCCAATCGATCGGGAACAGCAGCGCCGTCGCATTGCCCAAAAATTCCGCCTTCGCACGCTCATCAATCTCGCCAATGAACTCGACATTCGAATGTCGAAGCACCTGGGGTTCGACCTTACCGCTCCAGAATGATTGGTCCACTGCGTCGATTTTGGCCGCGATCTTGAGCGGCATCCCGACGCGCGCGGCGATTTCTATCGCGGCTTCCGGGCCTTTTTCGGGTGAGATGCGACCGAGGAACGCGAGGTATCCAGAGGCTTTCGGCCGGAATGGGAGGATGTCGTTCGGCAGGCCGTGATAGACCGTTCCAAGCCAGTTGACCGGCGGCATGGGCCGGCGCTGGTCATCCGAGATCGAGACCAGTGGAATGTCGTTGAACATCGCGTAAAGCTGCGCCAGGTCCGGAAGGTCGAGCCGGCCATGAAGCGTGGTAACGGTTCGCTGCGCGAACTCTCGAATTATCGGGAAATGGAGAACGTCGACGTGGAAATGCAGCACGTCGAATTCATTCGCCCGTCTGCGAACCTCTTCAAGCATCATGACGTGGTAAGGAATGGGATTCTGTGCTTTCTGATTCAGGCGTAGCGCAACGTCGCAACATGCCACCAGTTCGGCCGAAGTACGTGAATCGCCGCTGGCGAACAAAGTCACGTCATGGCCCCTTCGAACCAACTCTTCCGTTAAATAGGAAACGATGCGCTCGGTCCCGCCATAGAACTTGGGTGGCACGGACTCAGTCAGGGGTGCGATCTGGGCAATCTTCATGTGCAGGGCATCCTGGAACGAAAGTCGGCCTTCAACGAACCGGGGACGGCAGCGGTTACTCCTTCTCCCGGTTCGCCGTTCTCGCGAACTTTCGGGCTGCTAATTTGTTCCCGGCATCAATCACTTCGCCGTGGCAT
>NZ_JAIUHV010000030.1:0-4902 GCF_020165285.1 Mesorhizobium sp. CA10 | reverse complement strand
GAGCCTGGATCCATCTGGCGATCGCGCATGGGATCGGCCTCGGCTTCGCGTCATGACTGGTAATGCCGTTGCTGGATCTGTCGAAGCTGGTCCAGACACGCGCTCCAATGCCGGCTTTTGCTATTGAGCGCCCGTGTATAGCGGACATGTCATTGGGCCGACGCCAGACGGTCTCGCCTTGCTGGTGGCCTTGAGAAAGCGGACCGGCTTGTTGCCTGGCTCCTGGCTTGCGGCTTCTCCGGCGGAGGAGACGGAACCGGGGTCCAACGTTCTCCAGATGAAGCCAGCGGACATGCTCAATCATTTACCTCGAAAACTATGTCTAGACCAAGTTCGTCCTAGACTGCAGCCGGTCGGTTTTCGACGTCGCCAGCAGCAGTTCATGGTAGCGACGGCTGGCCTACGAACGTGGGAACTTTCTTGTGGCGAACCGGTTAGTTTTCTTTGAGGGCAACGGGACGTGGGTTCAATTGAAAATCGAAAGCCACGAATCCTCGTGATCGAGGACGACCTCTTCATCGCAATGGATGTCGAGTACATGGTCGGCGAGTGCGGCTGCGTGCCTGTCGGGCCGGTCTCCAACGTCGAGGCAGGGCTGTTGGCAGTGCGGCAGAACGACCTTGACGGCGCGGTCCTCGACGTGAACCTCGGCGATGAGCGCGTCTGGCCGGTCGCCGATCTGCTTCACGAGCATGGCGTTCCTTTCATCCTCGCGACCGGTTATTCCAGGGTGGAAGTGCCCGAGCGCTTTAAAGAGTGCCAGGTTCTGCACAAACCGCTGACGGAGGCCGCTCTCTTTGCTGCGCTCGACGCGCTCGGTCTCGCGCGGCGATGAGCGGGCCTCAGCGATTTTCATCGCGATCCAACAACATGGCCTTCGCAGGCGCGGTTATAACGCAGCGGTAGCCAGCGGAGGGAAACTCATGCTGGCAGGTGCCACGAAGTTCGTGCTGGGTAGACCGCGAGACGAAGTTGAGGCCGAAACCATTGCTCTTCGGCGGCGCAACGGGCGGGCCGCCACTTTCCGCCCATTCGATCCTCAGCTCGTCGCCGTCGGTCGTGACCCGAGTCCAGTTCAGCGAAACGCGTCCCGCCCCGGTGGACCACGCGCCGTACTTCAACGCGTTCGTGGCGAGCTCGTGCAGGATCACCCCGAGCCCGACCACGACCTGAGGCTTCAGGTGGACCTCGGGTCCTTGGAGGCTCAGCCCGTCGAGCCCCTCGCCCACGAAGGGGGGCAGGACGGCGCCGACAAGGTCATGCAGCCTGGCGCCCTTCCAGTCGCCGCGCGAGAGGATGTCGTGCGACGCGGCCATCGCGTGTAGCTGGCCTGTGAGCACCTTGTGTATCTCATCCTTCGTCTCTGTGTGTTGGGCCGCCTGACGGATCATGGACTGCACACTGGCCAGATTGTTCTTCACCCGATGGTTCAGCTCGGACACCATGTCCGAGAGCCGCTCTTCAGACCGCTTGCGCGCGGTGATGTCGATGAATGTGAGAACAGCACCCTGAATCACGTCGTTCTCGTCGCGATAGGGCAGCATGCGCATGATCAGCGTCTGGGGCTCGCCGTTTCGCGCCTCGACCTCCTTCTCGATCTGCTCCCCACTGCGGATGACTTCCGCCACCTGCTCCTTCAGGGATCCGAGCTCGACGCGGCCGGCGAGTTCGTCCAGCGGCCGCCCCATGTCGTGGTCGCGCAGCCGGAACAGCGGCTTGGCGGGCGGCGTGAAGTTGCGGATGCGAAACTCCGCATCGAGAAAGAGCATCGCTATACGGGTGTTGGAGAAAAGGTTTTTCAGGTCGCTGTTGGCGCGGCTCTGCTCCTCGACCCGCGTCGAAAGCTCATTGTTGACCGTGCGAAGCTCCTCATTGATCGATTGCAGTTCCTCCTTTGAGGTTTCCAGTTCCTCGTTCGAGGACTGCAGTTCTTCGTTTACCGACGAGAGTTCTTCGTTAGAGGCGCGAAGTTCCTCGTTCGAGGTTTCCAACTCCTCCAGCGTGCTCTGCAGCCGTTCCTTCGTCGTCTGAAGCTCCAGCTCCAGTGCACGCACGAGTTCCTCGTCGCCTCCTCGCTGCCTTGCCCGCTCGGTGGTCTGCGCCATCGCGGCGGCTCCCGCCTGAAAGACGACGAGACAACGGCGTTCGCTCGCGTCGGCCCCGGTCAGCGGCTCCACGATCAGCGTGAGGTAACGGCGCTCGTCGCCATGGCCCACGATTAGATCGTCGCGCACGAACCGCTCGCCCGAGGTCAGCACCTTCGCGACGGCCGCCTTGATGTCCACGGCCAGTTCGGTGCGCGCCATCGCGGCCAGGTTCGCCTTCGGCCGGCCGCGCGGCAGCTCGAGGAAAGCGCCGGTGCCCGTCGAAGCATCGAGGATCTCGAAATCGCCATCGACGATGACATAGGCTGGCGTATAGCGCTCAAGCAGTTTTTGCGCAGTGCGGAATGCCGGATCGGTTACGGCAGGTTTCGTGGCCGCATCCTGCCGTTGCATCTCCTGGCGATTCTTGCCGTCACCGCTGGCGATAGGAAATTCGGGCAGCCGCGCGGTCTCGCCCATCCGGCGGAAGATACGGTGCTTCCGGTCGAATTCACCGAAGAGCTTGTCATGCCCCGCGTTCTCGGCAGGGCCGAGGAACAGGAAGCCACCGGGCCGGAGCGCGTAATGGAACACCGGCATTAGCCGCTCCTGCAATCCCGGGTTCATGTAGATCAGCACGTTCCGGCACGAGAGCAGGTCGATGCGCGAGAACGGTGGATCCCGCAGCAGGTTGTGCTGTGCGAACAGGCACATCTCGCGCAATAGCGGACGGATGGTGTAGTGGCCATCCTCCTTCTCGAAGAACCGCTCCAGCCGCTCCTCGTTGACATCGGCGGCGATGCTGTGCGGATAGCGGCCGATACGGGCGAAATGCAGGGCGGCCTCGTCGATATCGCTGCCGAAGATTTTCACCTCCGGCGGGCTCTCCATCCGCGCCCGGGCCTCCTGAAACAGGATCGCCAAGCTGTAGGCCTCCTCGCCTGTGGCGCAACCCGCAACCCAGACGCGCACCTCGTCGTCCTCGGTCTTTTTCTCCATGATCGGGCCGAGTACCTTCGCGGCCAGCGCCGCGAACAAGTCGGTATCGCGGAAAAACTGGGTGACCCCGATCAGCAGATCGCGGAACAGGCGCTCGGGCTCCCGGCGGTCGTTGCGCATCAGGTCGACGTAAGCGGACAGCGTGTCGATGCCCTGCATCTGCATTCGCCGGCGGATGCGCCGGTCGATCGTGCTCGACTTGTAGTCGGTGAAATCATGACCGGTGGCGCGGCGAAGCACATCACAGATCTCGCGCCTTTCGCCATCTTCGACCTCGACATCGCGCGTGATGGGCTTGCGCCGTACGAGGAAGTCGGCGAAAAGCCCGGGCATGTCGGCGACGTCGGCCTCGCGATCGACGAGGCCAGTGCGCGTGGCGCTCAGCAGCATGCTGTCGTATTCGGCCGTCTGAAGCGTCTGGGTCAGCGTCAGCCCGCCCGCCTCCTTCACCGCCTTGAGGCCGAGAGTCCCGTCTGTGCCCGCCCCTGACAGAAGCGCGCAGCCGCTATGCTCCCCCTGATCCTCAGCGAGCGAGACAAGGAAGGCGTCGATGCTGGTGCGCCGCGCGAGCGGGTCGCCGTCCTGCGCTGGCCGCAGCACGCCCTCTCGGATCGTCATCACTTGCCCCGGCGCGATCAGATAGATCTTGTCAGCTTCGATGCGCGTATCGTGCGTAACCTCCTCCACTGGTAAGTCTGCCTTGCGCGCAAGAATGCTCGCGAGTTCGCTCGGCCGATCCGGCGCCATGTGCTGGATAAGCACCCAGGCGATGCCGCTGTCCGCCGGTATGTTGCTGACAAGATTCTGCAGAGCGGCCACGCCTCCGGCCGATGATCCGATCCCCACGATGGGGGGCGTGTTGTTCGTCGCTTTCCCTTCAGCGTTATCGTCGGCAGGCCTGTCGCCGTCGTTGGGGGGTGCCCCTGCCATGTTCTTGCCGTCCTTGTTGGCGTCGTTTCCAGCCTATAGATGTTTCCCTTCGGCTGCGACCCCCCGGCCCGACAGCGGCTGTCGGCCAGAACCTCGCGCGCGCGGGGCGGGGTTTCCGCGGCGAAGGCTGTCTCCCGGACCGGGAAACAGTCGCCCCGCGGGCGGGCTGGCCAAACTCCTGGGCAATAAGTGGACAAGGCGGCGGGGGGACGCCTCAGGAGCGGCGCCGTCGCGCGCGAAGCAATTGGCGATGGCCGCGCTCGACCATCTTCAGGCCGTCGCGCACGAGACGATGCGTCTGATATCGAAAAGCCGAGTCGTGCCAGTCGGCGGTGCTGACCAGTCGGCGACCGAACAAGGCGGTCGCGACTTGCTCTTCCAGACCATCGAGGCATCGCAGCATGTGGCCAGGCGCCGGCGCTGCGCCGCAGTCAACCGCGCGTCGGGAACGTGTTGCCTGTGGATCGAGCCGATGAACCGCTCGATGACCTGCAGCCGGTCGTGTGCCACCGTCGAACGGAATGATGGCGGTAAGCGGTTCGCTTGGCTTGGCTTCGCCAAAAAGCGCCAGTTGCATGCCGCCCGACCGCATATGAAGGCCGACCTAGTGACGCCGGCTTAGGTCCAGCGGTATGTCGAAGGCGCTGTCCTCCCGCGTTCCCTCGCTACAATCAAGCGATCCTAGGCGAGCTTGCGCAATCACCGGCAGGAGACGCCTCACCCGGTACCGGGTGAGGCGGCTGCCAAGTCACTCGCTATTACGGCGGTTGGGGCGGGACCAGATGAGGCTGTGGCCCTCGCCTTCCTCGTCAGCGAAGAGGTTGGCGTAGATCGGAGCGGTGAAGCTCGGATCGTCGAGCTTGAGCCCGAGATAATCGCGGCCCTCGTT